>CASEGE010000088.1 GCA_949287335.1 uncultured Olsenella sp.
ACGAGGTTCACCATGACCTTGGCCACGGTCTCCACGTTCTTCTCGCCAGCGCCCGCGCCCGCCGCGGCCAGCGTCTCCTCGAAGAAGGCCGCGACCGTCGGATCGCCCGCGAGCTGGGCGGCGTCGGCGCGCTTGAGGCCAAAGTCGGCCATGTAGCGGTCGCGCTTGGCATCCGGCAGCTCCGGGATGCGCGCGCGGCAGCGCTCCACGAACTCGTCCGTGAGGTCGAAGGGCGCGAGGTCCGGATCCGGGAAGAGGCGGTAGTCGTCAGCGGTCTCCTTGACGCGCATGACCACGGTTCGGCGGCGGCTGGGCTCCCAGTGACGCGTCTCCTGGTAGACGATGCCGCCCTCCTCGAGCACCTCGGCCTGGCGGCAGATCTCGTACTCAAGCGCATCGTGCAGGCTCTTGAACGAGTTGATGTTCTTCATCTCGGTCTTGGTGCCAAACTTGGTCTCGCCGCGGCGGCGGAGGG
Organism: uncultured Olsenella sp.; assembly: GCA_949287335.1. Taxonomy (GTDB): domain Bacteria; phylum Actinomycetota; class Coriobacteriia; order Coriobacteriales; family Atopobiaceae; genus Thermophilibacter. Next base: position 476 of record CASEGE010000088.1, read on the forward strand.
AAATGTTGCCGTCGCAGCGCATCGAGCCGCTCTCGAGCGAGCAGTCGGAGATGCCCAGGGTGAGGAAGGTCTGGCGCAGCTTCTCCATGAAGAGGCGCGCCTCCTCGGGCGTGCGCAGGTCGGGCTCGGTGACGAGCTCGATGAGCGGCGTGCCGCAGCGGTTGTAGTCGATGAGGGACTCCGCCGCGCCGCCGATGCGGCCCTCCTCGCCGCCCACGTGCACCATCTTGGCGGCGTCCTCCTCCATGTGGATGCGCAGGATGCGGATGGGCGCCACGTAGCCGCCGTCCGCGTCCTTCTCCACCGTGGAGTCCGGGCGCTCCTTGGCGCCGGCGCCACTGACCTCCAGGTCAAGCTGGCCGTGCATGCAGAACGCCACGGGACCCTGCGTGGTCTGGAAGTTCTTGGCCATGTCCGGGTAGAAGTAGTGCTTCCGGTAGAACATGGAGTGGCGCATGATCTGGCAGTTGGTGGCCAGGCCCGCCATGACAATGGACTCGATGGCCTTCTCGTTGGGAACGGGCAGCGCACCCGGCATACCCAGGCAGACGGGGCAGACGTTGGTGTTGGGCTCGTCGTCGTGGGAGAGACGGCAGTTGCAGAACATCTTGGTCTCGAGCGTGGTGAGCTCGGTGTGGACCTCGAGGCCGATCACGGCCTCCCAGTCCTTGAGAACCTCGGCGAGCTTCTTCATGCGAGCTCACCTCCCTTCCCGGCAAACGCGGGCGCAACGGGGGCCCCGCCGTCAGACGGCGAGAAGGACCGCTCGATCGCGCGCGCAAACGTGAGCAGCGTGGCGTCAGCGAAGGCCGGGCCCTGGAGCTGCGCGGAGACGGGCAGGCCGGAGGTGGCGCCCAGGCCCAGCGGCACGGAGACGCCGCCGTTGCCGACGATGTTGTTGGAGATCGTGAACATGTCCGACGCGTACATCTGCGTGGGGTCGCTCATCTCGCCGAACTTGAACGCCGTGCGCGGCGCGGCCGGCATGAGGATGACGTCGCACTTCTCGTACGCGCGGGCGTAGTCGGCCGTGATGAGGGTGCGGACCTGCTGCGCCGGGTAGTAGTACTTGTCGTAGGTGCCGCTGGAGAGGAGGTAGGCGCCCAGCATCTGGCGGCGCTTGGCCTCCTCGCCAAAGCCGTGCGCGCGGGAGAGGGAGGTCTGCTCGGCCAGCGTGGCGCAGCCCTGCTCCTGGTAGCCGTAGCGCACGCCGTCGAAGCGCGCGAGGTTGGAGAAGGCCTCGCACGGCGCGATCACGTAGTAGGCCGCGATGGCGGAGGCGATGTTGGGCAGCTCCACCTCCACGAGCTCGGCGCCCTGGTCCTGCAGCGCGCGCCCCGCGGCGGTGACGGCGTCGCGGACCTCGTCGGTGAGGCCGGCGGCCTCCATGAGGGCGGGCACAATGCCCACGCGGCGCCCCTCGACGGAGTCGTTCAGGTGGGCGAGAAAATCGGTGGCGACCGGCTGGCTCGTGGAATCCCACGGGTCGCGCCCGCCGGCGGTGAGCGCGTTCATGACCAGGGCCACGTCCTCGACGCTGCGGCCGAAGGGACCGACCTGGTCGAGCGAGGAGCCAAAGGCCACCACGCCGTAGCGGCTGACCGCGCCGTAGGTGGGCTTGAGGCCCACGACGCCGCAGAGGGAGGCCGGCTGGCGGATGGAGCCGCCGGTGTCCGAGCCCAGGGAGACCGTGACCTCGCCGGCGGCAACGGCCGCAGCGGAGCCGCCCGAGGAGCCGCCCGGGACGCGCCCCGTGTCCCACGGGTTGGCCGTGGGGTGAAAGGCGGAGGACTCGGTGGAGCTGCCGAAGGCGAACTCGTCCATGTTGGTCTTGCCCACGGGCGTGGCGCCGGCGTCGAGCATGCGCTGGACGCAGGTGGCCGTGAACGTGGACTCGTAGTTGGCGAGCATCTTGGAGGCGCAGGTGGTACGGGTGCCCACGAGGTGCATGTTGTCCTTGAAGGCAACGGGGACGCCGGCGAGAGGACCGAGCTTCTCGCCCGCCGCGCGGGCCTTGTCCGTGGCCTCTGCCGCCGCGAGCGCGAGGTCCGCGGAAACCTGCAGGAACGCCTTGACCTCGCCGTCGCGGGCCTCCACGGCATCGAGCGCGGCGCGGGCCACCTCGGTCGCGGTGAAGTCGCCGTTTGCGACGCCAGCCGCGATCTCACGCGCGGAGAGCTGGTCGAAGTTCGCCATTAGCGGTCACCCCCCTGGTCGCCGAGGATGGACGGCACGCGGAAGCTGCGGTCGCGGGACGCGCCGGCGTTCTTGAGCGCCACGTCCACGGGCAGGTGACGCACCTCGGTATCAGGCACGTCGTCGGCCATCACGTTGGAGAGGTCTCCGATGGGGTGGAACGTGGGCTCCACGCCCTCGAGGTCGTACTGGCGAATGGGCTCCAGCAGGTCAACGGCATCGTTCATGTACGCGGTCATCTCGTCGAGCTCCTCGGGCGTGAGCGCGATCCGCGCGTAGTCCGCGATGCCCGCGACGTCTTCTCTGGTAAGGGGCATGGGTCCTCCTATCTACACTGCGCCCCATTCTACGACAGGGTTGTGGTGCGCGGGCGAGCCCGAGACGCGGCCGCAACAATGCGAAACGCACGCGCGAGAAGGACGAAAAGAGCGCACGGGTTTTATCGGCGTCGGCACGCGGGCCGCTTAGGGCGCACACAAAATGGCGGCGTCGGCACGAGGCGAGAAGTGCGACCTGCGGTTCTTCTCGCCAGCGCACGCAAAGTCGGGGCACCGGCACGTGATGTGTGCCGACGCCCCGGATTTGCGTGCGCCCAAAGCGCCGCTTGTGCCGACGCCTCGAATTTGCGTGCGCCCCGCAAGCGGCCCGTGCCGACGCCGCCAAACCCGCGTTCCCGGTAAGAGAATCCGCTCAGAGGGCCCGACGGGGCGACCACGCAAACGAGACGTTCTTCTCGCCCGACGCTAGCAGATCTTGACGACCCAGCCCTCGGGGCCCTCGATCTCGCCGGCCTGGATGCCGGTGAGCGTCTCGCGAAGCTTGGCCATGACGGGGCCCACGTGCTCCATGCCGCCCTCACCGAAGACGACCTCGGTGTCGCCGTTGACGACCTTGCCCACGGGGCTGATGACGGCCGCGGTGCCGCACATGCCGCACTCGACGAAGGCGCCGCTCGCGACCTCCTCAAACTTGACCGGGCGCTCCACCACGGTCATGCCGAGCATGTTCTGCGCCACGTCCACGAGGCTGCGACGGGTGATCGACGGCAGGATGGAGTCGGTCGCGGACTGCGGCACCACGAGCACACCGTCCTTGTCGACAAACAGGAAGTTGGCGCCGCCGGACTCCTCCACAAAGGTGTGGGTCTGCGGGTCGAGGAACATGTTGTCCGCAAAGCCCTCGGCGTGCGCCTGGACGCTCGGGTAGAGGGACATCGCGTAGTTGAGGCCAGCCTTGATGGCACCGGTGCCGTGAGGCGCGGCGCGGTCGTACTCGGGGACCTTGACGGCCACGGGCTTGACGCCACCCGAGTAGTACGGGCCCACGGGCGTCACGAGGATGCGGAACTGGTACTCGTCTGCCGGCTTGACGCCGATGACCTCGCCGGTTGCCACCATGAACGGACGCACGTAGAGCGTAGCGCCGGAGCCGAAGGGGGGCACCCAGGCCTCGTTGGCCTTGACGACCATCTTGACCGCCTCGACGAACTTGTCCTCCGGGAAAGGCGGCATCACGATGCGGCGCGCGGAGTCGGCCATTCGGGAGGCGTTGAGGTCCGGACGGAAGCAGACGATGTCGCCGTCCTTGGTGGTGTAGGCCTTGAGGCCCTCGAAGACCTCCTGGCAGTAGTGGAAGATGCCCGCGCACTCGGAGAGCGTGAGGGTGTGGTCGGTGGTGAGGCCG
>CASEGE010000089.1 GCA_949287335.1 uncultured Olsenella sp.
CGAGAAAACCGGCCCTCTGTACCGCCCGTCGGGGGGCACCGACGTGAAATGCCGTCTTCTGTACCGGCAAGGGGAGGCGGCGCGGGCCCGGGGCCGGTACAGCCGCGGGCTTTTCTCGGCGCGGGCGGTACGGCGGCCTGGTTTTCCGGGCGCTCCGCGTTTCGGCGTGGCACAGGGGGCGGCTTTTCCCGGCGTGCCTCACCGGAAACTGGTACAGGGGGCGGCATTTCCCGGCGTGCCTCACCGGAAACTGGTACAGAGGGCGGCGTTTCCCGGCGGGCGCTCCCTGAACCTGGTACAGACCCCGGATTTTCTCGGCGCGGCACGGCTCCTTGCCGCGGACCCTGGCTACGGCCCCGTTATTTCAGGGCATTCGGCAGGGCGGCGGAGCAATCGCATCGCCTGCTTCGAGCGCCACCGCGTCGAGAAGGGCGTCCGCCCGCAGCCCGAGCGTACTTCTCGCCAGCTCGTTGCAAACCGGAAACCAAGGCACGCTATGATGGCGGGGTCAGTCGCGCGCACGCGCCGAGGAAGGGGCCGCGTCATGAACATCGTTTGCCTGGACCTTGAGGGCGTGCTCGTGCCCGAGATCTGGATTGCGTTTGCCGAGGAGTCCGGCATTCCGGAGCTCCGTCGCACCACGCGAGACGAGCCCGATTACGACAAGCTCATGGCGTTTCGCATCGCCACGCTGCGCGAGCGCGGCCTGGGCCTCCCGCAGATCCAGGATGTCATCTCGCGCATCGAGCCGCTGCCCGGCGCTCGCGCGTTTCTCGACGCACTGCGCGAGCGCACACAGGTCGTCATCATCAGCGACACGTTCGAGGAGTTCGCGCGGCCCCTTATGGCCAAGCTCGGCTGGCCCACGCTGCTGTGCAACTCGCTGGAGGTGTCGCCCACCGGCGAGATCCTCCGTCACCGCATGCGCTGCGAGAACTCAAAGCTCACCACGGTGCGCGCGCTCCAGAGCTGCGGCTTTGATACCATCGCGGCCGGAGACTCCTTCAACGATCTCGCCATGATCCGTGAGAGCAAGGCGGGCTTCCTCTTTCGCAGCACGCCGCAGATCCAGGCGGACAACCCCGATCTTCTGGCATGCGAGAGCTACGACGATCTTCTCGCCGCCATCGCGGAGGCCCTGTAGCCATGCCAACGCTCTACATCCTTCGTCACGGTCAGACAGAGTTCAACCTGCAGCATCGCGTGCAGGGTCAGTGCGACTCGCCGCTCACGGAGCTGGGCGTGGCGCAGGCACATGCGGCGGGAAGATGGCTTGCCTCGCAGGGGGCGCGCTTTGAGCGGATCTTCTCGTCCCCGCTGGGGCGCGCGCTCGCGACGGCCGAGATTGCGCGAGAAGAGCTTGCGGCTGCAGGCTGGGAGGACGTGCCGCCCGTTGAGCCGGTGGACGGTCTGATCGAGCGGAGCTACGGTCCGTTTGAGGAGGGGCCGGCCGCGGATGTGCCCTGCGAGCTCTGGGACCCCGGTGAGACGCTCGTGCCTTATGGCGGGGAGGGCAGCGCGGCGCTGCGCGAGCGTATTGTTGCCACGATGACGGAGCTCATGATGACGTCGGGCGCGGAGGCGGTGCTCGCGGTGAGCCACGGGTCGGCCACGCTGCAGTTCAAGCTCGCCTGGGGGCACTTGGCTCGCTGCGCACAAGACGTGCACCTGGGCAACTGCTGCATTCTTGTCTATGAGTTCAGCCGAGAAACGCGCGAGTTTGTCAACACGGCCATCGTGAATCAGGAGCTCTAGAGGCAAAGGGCTGCGAATCGGGGACGGGCCGCCCTATGGGAGAGCCTATGGATACGCCCGGGGGCGCGGAAACTGGAGCCGCAGCTCAGGCACCACAAATTTTTTGCGTAGACATTGTGAATTCTTCTCCGTGCGTGTAGACTAGACAGGCTGCGCAAAAGGGGACAGCTGTGCCGAGAGGCCGGACAACCCGGATGAGCAGCAGATACAGGACGTGGTCCGCTGGGGACGGGCGCAAGGGGCGCCCGAAGAAGCCCATGACCACCGGAGGTTAGGAAAGAGCATGGTCAGCACGATCCTTGGCCGCAAGCTTGGGATGACGCAGATCTGGGACGAGAACGACAACGTCGTGCCCGTCACCGTCATCCAGGCTGGCCCCTGCACTGTCTCGCAGGTCAAGACGAAGGCGACCGACGGCTATGACGCCGTTCAGATCGGCTTCGGAGACATCTCCGCCAAGCACGTCAACAAGCCCATGGCCGGCCACTTCAAGGCCGCCGGCGTCGAGCCGATGCGCTTCCTGCGCGAGGTCCGCGTCGAGAACGGCGAGGAGCACCACACCGGTGACGTCGTCACCGTGGCCGACTTCGCCGACGTCAAGTCCGTTGACGTCATCGGCACCTCCAAGGGCAAGGGCTTCCAGGGCACCATCAAGCGCTGGAACTTCTCCCGTGGCCCCATGACCCACGGCTCCCGCAACCAGCGCCGTCCGGGCTCCATTGGCCAGTGCGCCTATCCCGCGCGCGTCCGCAAGGGCCTGCACATGTACGGCCACATGGGCGACGAGCGCGTCACGGTCAAGAACCTCAAGCTCGTCCGCATCGACGCCGAGCAGAACCTCATGCTCGTCAAGGGCGCTGTCCCCGGCGGCAAGAACGCTCTCGTCCAGATCCGCATGGCCTAAGTGCCAGGAAATCTCTTAGGCTAACAAGGAGGACAGAATGTCCAAGTACGCAATCAAGAACGTCGAGGGGGCCGAGGTCAACCAGGCCGAGCTCTCTGACGACGTCTTCGGCATCGAGCCGAACATCCCCGTTATCCACCAGGTCGTGACCTGCCAGGACAGCTGCGCTCGTCAGGGCACCCACTCCGTGAAGAACCGTCACGAGGTCTCCGGCGGCGGCGCCAAGCCCTATCGTCAGAAGGGCACCGGTCGCGCTCGTCAGGGTTCCACCCGCGCTGGTCAGTGGACCGGCGGCGGTGTGATCTTCGGGCCCACCCCGCGCAGCCACAACAAGCGCATCAACAACAAGATGGTCAAGCTTGCCATGCGCTCCGTGCTTTCCGGCAAGGTTGCCGACGGCGAGCTCGTCCTCGTCGACAGCCTCTCCTTTGAGAAGCCGTCCACCAAGCAGGCCAAGGCGCTTCTCGGCGCCCTCGGCATTGGCGACAAGCGCGTGACCGTCGTTGTCCCCGACGATGACGTGAACACCTACCTGTCGTTCCGCAACCTCCAGGGCGTGCTCGTGATCGGCGTCTCCGAGGCCACTACCCGCACCCTCATCGACAACGGCGCCCTCGTCATGACCGCCGACATCGCGAAGCAGTTCGAGGAGGTGCTCGCATAATGAACTCCGTCTACGACGTGATCATCCGCCCGATCGTCTCCGAGCGTTCCTTCGACCTCATGGAGCAGGGCAAGTACACCTTCGAGGTGGCCAAGAACGCCCCCAAGGAGGAGATCGCCGACGCCGTCGAGAAGCTCTTCAACGTTCACGTGGTCAAGGTCAACACCATGAACGTCTCCGGCAAGAAGAAGCGCGTCCGCTACCAGACCCCTGGCACCACGCGCTCCTGGAAGAAGGCCGTCGTGACCCTCGCCGCCGGCGAGACGATCGAGATCTTCGGCAGCCAGCAGGCCGCCGAGTAGCAGGCAACCCGCCCGGGCCCAAAACGGGCTCGGGCTTGCATGCCGCGCATGATGGATACGCGCGGTACCGTGGTAATCCGGTGTCACCCGCCACTCCCTGAGCGGGCTGGCCAACGGAAAAGAAGGGAAAGAGTCAATGGCAGTTAAGCACCTCAAGCCCACGAGCGCCGGCAGGCGTTTCCAGACGGTCTCGGACTTC
>CASEGE010000090.1 GCA_949287335.1 uncultured Olsenella sp.
CGTCGTGGAGTTCGATGACGACCGCAAGGCCGTGATGGCGTCCAACCTCATGGTCGTCCTCTGCGGCGAGTCCGAGGCCCAGCCCGTCCTCAACACCGGCTCCCTCTACCAGTAGGGCGCTGACGACGTGGCCGCGCGCAAGCAATATCCCCTGCGCATAGACCCAGAGGTCTGGGCCGCGGTGGAGCGCTGGGCCGCGGACGAGATGCGCAGCGCCAACGGCCAGGTCGAGTGGATCCTGCGCGACGCCCTGCGCCGCGCGGGGCGCCTGCCCAAGAAGGGTGACAGCGCCTCGAGCGGCGAGAATAACGACGCCTCCAAGCAATAGTTGCGAGAAGGGCGAGAATAACGACGGCTCCGAGCAATATCGGCGGGGCGGGGCGGCGACGTCTCGCCCCGTTGTCCTTCTCGCTGGCCTTACGCGTTGCGTGCCTGGGACGCGCCGCGCGCACTGGCCCGCGTCGACTTTGCGCCGGATTTGCCCCGACTGCGTAGTGAGTTACGCAGTAGCTCCGAATTCGGCGGCGAGAAGGACGCAGTAGCCCCGAATTCGGCGCACTTTTTACGCAGTCGGGCGGAATCCGGCGCACGGAAGACGCAGTAGCCCGAAATCCGGCGCACGGCACGCACGCCCGTCCCCACCGTTCTTCTCGCCCGCTGCCCGATATGTGCGCAACGCCTCCCAAAAACGTGGGTAAGGTGAATTGCATCGTGCACAAACCCCGTTCAAGGGAGGCATCATGGCAGCTAAGGGAAGCGAGAAGGTCAAGAACGTGGTCCTTGTGGGCCAAGGCGGCGTGGGCAAGACCATGCTGGCCGAGGCCATGCTCCACCTGACGGGGCGTACCACCCGTCTCGGCGGCCACGCCGGCACCAAGCCCACGCTTGACTACGACGGCGAGGAGGGCGAGCGCGGCTTCTCCATCTCCACCTCCATTGCCCCGATCACCTGGGAGGGTACGCGCCTGAACGTGCTCGACGCCCCGTGCTACCCCGACTTCGTGGGCGACGCCTACGCCGCGATGAGCGCGTGCGAGACGGCCGTCTTTGTCGTGGACGCCGCGAGCGGCCCGGGCACCATCACCACGCGCCTGTGGTACGCCGCCGAGGAGCTCAGCCTCTCTCGTGCGCTGTTCATCAACCGCCTCGACCGCCCCGACGCGGACTTTGACGTGGCCATGGCCGCGCTGCAGGAGCGCTTTGGCACCAACCTCGGCGCCGTGACCATCCCGATGGGCTCCGGCGAGGCCTTCTCCGGCATCATCGACGTCGTCCACATGAAGGCACGCCACCTCGAGGGCGGCAAGCCGGTCGTGGAGGACGTCCCCGCCGAGTACCAGGACGCCGCCGACGCCGCGCGCGCCCAGCTCACCGAGCTCGTCGTCGAGGCCGACGACGAGGTCATGATGAAGTACCTCGAGGGCGAGGAGGTCACCCAGGACGAGCTCGAGGGGCTTCTCGCCAAGGCCATCCGCGAGCGCGTCTTTGTGCCGGTCTTCTCCGGCAGCTGCGTCCGCGAGGAGGGCGTCATCTCCTTCATGGACGCCGCCGTGGCATGGTTCCCCACGATGGCCGACTTTGGCCGCATCCCGCTGGTCAACGGCGAGCAGCTCGACATCTCCGAGGACGACGAGCGTCCCGTGGTCTTTGCCTTCAAGTCCCTGAACGACCCGCAGAACGGCCGCCTCTCCTTCCTCAAGGTGCTCGCCGGCACCATCACGCCGGGCATCGAGCTCACCAACGCGCGCACGCGCAAGAACGAGCGCCTCGGCCACCTCTATCAGATGTGCGGCAAGGAGACCACAGACGTCCAGTCCGCCGCCGCGGGCGACATCGTGGTGGTTCCCAAGCTCGAGGCCATGACGGGCGACACGCTGTCCGTGACCGGCAAGGTCGAGGCCGCCGAGTTCCGCTTCCCCAACTCGCTCTACCGCATCGCCATCGAGCCCGACGCGCGCGGCACCGAGGGCAAGCTCTACGCCTTCCTCGAGAAGTCCGCGGACGCCGACCCCACCCTCAAGGTGGAGCGCGACGAGGACACCGGCCAGACCGTCATCTCCGCCATCGGCGAGGCGCAGGTCAGCGTCCTTCTCGACCGCCTTGAGGACCGCGCTGGCATCACCGCTCACACCGTGGCGCTCAAGATTCCGTACCGCGAGACCATCCGCCGCGTGGCCTCCGCCCAGGGCCGCCACAAGAAGCAGACCGGCGGCGCCGGCCAGTACGGCGACTGCTGGCTGCGCATCGAGCCCAACCCGGGCGCCGGCTACGAGTTTGTGGACGAGGTCGTGGGCGGCCACATCCCGCGCGGCTTCATCCCGGCCATCGACAAGGGCGTCCAGGAGACCATGCGCGAGGGCGTGCTCGCCGGCTATCCCATGATCGACGTCAAGGTTGCCGTCTACGAGGGCTCCTACCACCCCGTCGACTCCAACGAGATGGCATTCAAGACCGCCGCGCGCATCGGCTTCCAGAAGGCTGTCGACCAGGCCGAGCCTGTGCTTCTCGAGCCCATGGCGCACCTGCGCATCACCGTGCCCGAGAGCTACGCCGGTTCCGTGATGGGCGACGTCTCCGCCTCCCGCGGCCGCGTTGAGGGCATGGAGGCCGGCACCGGTGCCGCCGCCGGCGAGACCACCGTCGTGGCCACCATCCCGTACGCCGAGGTCACCGACTACGCCACGCGCCTGCGCTCGCTCTCGCGCGGCACTGGCGAGTTTGAGCTGGAGATCTCCGGCTACGAGCAGGTCCCGCACGACATCCAGCAGCGTCTGGCATCCGAGTACGCCGCCCGCCGCGCTGCCGGCGAGAAGTGATCCAAAAGGGGACAGACCCCTTTTGAATCATCGTGACCCCCACGCGGGCGGCCGGCTTTTGGCTGGCCGCCCGTTTTTCTCGCCGACCTGTTGCCCCGCGACCCGCAGGGGTAAAATGCCCCTAGGTTGCTATCACTTCCACCATGCGTCCCGAGGAGGACCCCATGCTTTCCGCAGTTCAGATCAAGCCGGACGTCTATTGGGTCGGCGCGCTCGACTGGAACGCGCGCGAGTTCCACGGCTACACCACCGAGGCCGGCATCACCTACACCGCCTACCTCATCCTGGACGAGAAGGTCACGCTCATCGACACCGCCAAGGTCACCTTCACCGACGAGCTGCTCGAGCGCATCTCCTCGGTGATCGACCCGTCCAAGATCGACGTTCTCATCGCCAACCACGTGGAGATGGACCACTCCGGCAACACGCCCACGATCAAGCGCCTGGCGCCGGGCTGCCAGATCTACTGCTCCGCGCCGCAGGGCGTGAAGAACATGACCGCGCACTTCGGCGACCTGGGCTACAACGGCGTCAAGACCGGCGACACGCTGTGCATCGGCAAGCGCACGCTGGCCTTTGTGCA
>CASEGE010000091.1 GCA_949287335.1 uncultured Olsenella sp.
ATTCTGGGGCAGGTTTGCTACTTGTCAAACCTGCCCCAGAATCTCTGAGAGAAATAACCCGTCCCCAATCTGCAGAAGCCCGTCCCCTTTAGGCAACCCAGTCGAAGAGGCGCGCGGGCAAGCCCGTGGCACCCACCCGACCAATTAAGAAAAACGTCACTCGCGCCTCGGTATCCTCGAGCGGCACGACCGCACGACCCGGCACGGCCTCATTTTCCATATACGGGGCATCCGTCACGAAGGTGCAGTGCGGCGTGGTGCGTGCGAGCTGCGCAAATACCATGCGATCGTCCTGCTCGATAAAGGTCGCATGCGGAAGGGCACGCTCGACGAGCCCCCTCCAAAAGCCGATACCCGTAAGGATGAGGAAGGTGCTGCCATCAAGCTCTCTCAGCGGCACCGAAGCCCGCGCCGCAAGCGGGTGGTTGGGCGGCAGCGTGACTGAGAGGTTCTCACGCATGAGCTCGCAGCTGTGTAAAAGTGGGTTCGACGGTCGCTCACAAACGATGCCAAGGTCAAAGGTACCATCGAGCACACCGCGGACAACCGCCGTCTCCTCAACGGTCTCCGAGGTGAGCGTCTCGCGCGGAAACGCCTCCACCATGAGACTCGTGAGACGCCAGAGCGGCGCGGGCGCGACCGTACCCACGCGCAGCGCTCGGGCACGACGGGCAACGGAATCGATTGCGTCGCGCATGAGTCGCTCGTCGCGCAGGATCTGACGAGCCCAGTCCACGGCCGTGCGACCTGCGTCGTTAAGCTCAACGCGCCTGCCGTCGCGCGAGAAGAGCGGCGTGCCAAGGTCTGCCGCCAGCCGCTGAACGGAGCGGCTGAGCGCGGGCTGCGAGAGGTGCAGCGCGCGAGCCGCCGCGGATATCGTTCCCTCGCGCGCAATGGCATCGAGCTGGCGCAGCTGTTCGAGCTCCATGGGCACCGTCCTTCTCTCTTATGCGTTCTATGCATCAATACTTTTCAACTTGGCATTTTACAGTAGGTTCTTCTCTGCAAATCATATGCATAGAGACAATCATTCAAAGGAGGAGAACATGCAGACCCTCACGCTTGCCAACGGTCGGCCCATCCCGCAGCTCGGCTACGGTGTCTACACCATGACCTCGGAGGAGGTCGGGCGCTGCCTGCCCGAGGCCATCCACCTGGGCTACACCCACATCGACACCGCCAACGCCTACTTCAACGAGGTCGCGGTCGGGCGCGCCATCCGCGAATCCGACGTTCGCCGCGAGGACCTCTTTGTGACCACCAAGCTCTTCCCGCAGAGCTACCCCTACGAGCAGTGCGGCCCGGACATCGACGCCTCTCTCGAGCGCCTGGGCCTGGACTACATGGACCTCATGCTCTTCCACCAGCCCTACGGCGACTACGTCTCCGGCTGGCGCGCGATGGAGGAGGCGGTACGTGCCGGCAAGGTCCGCGCGATTGGCCTGTCCAACTTCCCGCTCCACAAGGTCGACCAGATTCTCGAGGTCGCCACGATCAAGCCGTCCGTGTTCCAGGTGGAGATCAACCCCTACTGGAACCAGCACGAGTACAAGACCGCTCTCGCCGCTCGTGGGCTCGAGGGCGCCGTCTTTGAGGGCTGGTACCCGCTCGGTCACGGCGACAAGGCTCTTCTCGCCGAGCCACTCTTCCAGGAGCTGGCCGAGAAGTACCACAAGACGCCGGCCCAGATTGTGCTTCGCTGGCACCTACAGGAGGGCAACGTGGTCTTCCCCACCACGCGCAGCGCAGAGCACATGCGAGAGAACCTCGACGTCTTTGACTTTGCGCTCACCGAAGACGAGATGACATGCATAAACGTCCTGCCGCAGCGCCCGTACTACGTGGTGCCCGAGGACGCGCCGGACTTTGTCCTCGCGCACAACGACTACAGCAAGCAGGCCTAGGTGATTCAAAAGGGGACAGTCCCCTTTTGAATCATGTCACCGAGAGGAGCGACGATGGAGTACAAGGTCCTGAACAACGGCGTACGCATGCCCATGCTCGGCTTTGGCGTGTACCAGACGCCGCCGGCAGACACCGAGCGCTGCGTGGCCGAGGCGCTCGCCGTGGGCTACCGCCTCATCGACACCGCCCAGGCCTACGACAACGAGGAGGGCGTCGGCGTGGCCGTTGCCAAGTCCGGCGTGCCGCGCGACGAGGTCTTCATCACGTCCAAGGTCTGGGTCTCCAACATGAACTACAAGCGTACGACGGCCTCAATCGACGAGTCCCTGCGCCGCCTGCAGACCGACCACATCGACCTCATGCTGCTTCACCAAATGATGGGCGACTACACGGGCGCCTGGCGCGCGATGGAGGACGCCTATCACGCCGGCAAGCTGCGCGCGATCGGCGTCTCCAACTGCTACCCGGAGCGCCTCGTCGACCTCTGCTGCCTGGCGGAGGTTCCGCCGGCGGTCAACCAGATCGAGACGCACCCCTTCCGCCAGCAGCGCGTTGCGCACGAGAACATGGTTGAGCTCGGCGTGGCACACGAGGCGTGGGCACCCTTCGCGGAGGCGCGCAACGGCATCTTCGAGAACCCGGTGCTCAGGCAAATTGCCGAGAAGCACGGGCGGACTGTCGGACAGGTCATCCTGCGCGCGCTTATTCAAAACGACGTCATCGTCATCCCCAAGACCGTTCGCCGTGAGCGCATGGAGGAGAACTTCGACGTCTTTGGATTTGAACTGGACGCCGAGGACCTCGCCGCGTTCGCCACGCTGGAGGACCCGAACTTCCCTCCCATCTTCGACCACTTTGACCTGGGCACGGTAAAGTGGCTGATCGGTGACCTCGTGCGTCAGCAGCAGCTTGGCGGAGCGACGCTGTATTAGGCTCATCCGGTCTGCAAATCGGAGGCTGCTTCCGATTTGCAGGCCGCCCAAAGCCTAATTATTGTCCGGTCTCTGCCGTACATTTGTTCTACCGAAGGAGCGGTAGAACGGAGGCACGCATGGGCACGGAGAAGAGCATCGTTCTGTTTGAGTCGAAGGACAAGAAAATCATCCTTGATGTGGGGTTTGACGGAGAGACCGTCTGGCTCTCGCAAGCGCAGATGGCCGAGCTGTTTGCCACGACAAAGCAGAACGTGAGTCTGCACGTCAACAACTGCTTCCGAGAGGGGGAGCTCGAGCCCGAGGCAGTTGTCAAGGATTCCTTGACAACTGCGGCTGACGGCAAGCGCTATCACGTCAGACAGTACAACCTAGATGTCATCATCTCCGTCGGCTATCGCGTGAAGTCCGCGCGGGGCGTGGAGTTTCGCCGCTGGGCCACGGACGTGCTGCGCCGCTACATCGTGGCCGGCCACGCGGAGAACGAGCGGCGGCTCGAGCAGCTGGGGCAGGTCGCCAGAATCATGGCGCGCGTCCCCGAGAGCCTGGAGTCCCGCCAGATCCTCGACATCGTCCGGAGCTACACCGGGGCGCTCGACCTTCTGGACGACTACGACCACCTCTGCGTGACGGCTCCCGAGGGCACGCCCTCCACGCGCGAGATCACCTACGAGGAGTGCCGCGAGGTGATCGAGTCCCTGCGCTTTGGTCGGGAGAGCACGCTCTTTGGCGTGGAGAAGGACGGATCGTTCAAGGGAGCCGTCGGCAACGTCTTCCAGAGCTTTGGCGGGCGCGACCTCTACCCAACGCTGGAGGAGAAGGCGGCCCACCTGCTCTACTTCGTGGTGAAGGACCACAGCTTCCTCGACGGCAACAAGCGCATCGCCGCGGCAGTCTTCCTGTACTTCCTCGATCGCAATCGGGCGCTCTTCACGCCCGCGGGCGAGAAGGCCATCGACGACAGCGCGCTCGTGGCCATGACCATCCTCATCGCCGAGTCAAAGCCGGAGGAGAAGGACGTGATGGTGGCGCTCGTGATGCACTTCATACAACGAGCCTAGGAGACTCTTCTATCAGGCGAGAAAGGCGTCGAGGGCAGCAAGGCCCGCGGAAAGGCGCTCGGTCACGTGCTGCATGTGGCTGCCGGGACCGAGCGCCACGTCCACCCTGCAGCCATGCGCGCGTAGGATGTCTGCGCAGGCGGCGAGGTCCTCCTCCACATGGCGAAACGGCAGCCCCGCGCGCTTCTCCTTCTTCCCCACCGAGAAGTACGCGTGGCGCCCGGTACAATCCGGCGCGTTTTCGCGAAGCCAGTCAATCCAGCCCTCGTACCAGACCGATCCCGAGAGGCACGCGCAGGCCGCAAGGCGCGGCTCCCGCACGAACGCGTAGAGCGCGAAGAGCCCGCCGAGCGAGTAGCCGCAGATGACATGGGGCCAGGCGCCGCGTCAAGTGCCTCGGCGAGCAAAGCGAGCGTCTCTTCCGCGCGTCCGCCAAAGTCCTTCTCGCCCGGACGCAGCGCGGGGGCGGACCACGGCGTGAGCGCGTCGGCCCAGTCCGCGACCGGCACGCTCGCCACGTGTGAGCGCAGTCCCTCCGCGGCCGTCGCCACGTCGAGCGGGTGCTCCGGCGAGTCGATGATGTAGATCAAGCGGCCTCCCTCGTCAGTCCGCACCCGCCTCGTCGAGCGCACGGTACTCCGCACTCAGCTCGAGCGCCAGCTCCTCCTTGGAGGGCAGGTGCGAGAGATACTTGGCGGCGAATATCTGCGCATTGTCCTCAGGGAGAGTGTACTCGACGAGCGAGTCGCTCTTGTCGGCGCAGAGCACGATTCCCACGGGCGGGTTGTCCCCCTCGTTCATGAGCTCGCGCGTGTAGTAGTTCACGTACATCTGCATCTGGCCGAGGTCCTGGTGCGTGAGGTCACCCGTCTTGAGGTCGATGAGCACGAAGCACCGCATGAGGTAGTTGTAGAAGACGAGATCGATGAAGAAGTGGCGCCCGTCCATGGTGATGCGCTTCTGGCGCGTCTCAAACGTGAAGCCGCGCCCGAGCTCCAGCAGAAAGCGCTGCAGGTGCGAGATGAGTGCAGACTCGATGTCCGTCTCGCGGAACTTCTCGTCCTGGGAGATGCCGAGAAACTCGAGCACGTACGGATCTCGAATGATGTCCTCGGGACGCCTTGGTGCCTCCTTCTCAAAGACCTCTGCGGCAACGGCCTCCTTGTCGCGGCTTGCAAGCAGGCGCTCGCGGAACATGGTGTTAATCTGCCGCTCGAGCTGACGCGTACTCCAGTTGCTCTTGGCGCACTCGTTCATGTACCACATGCGCGCCTCGGGGTCCGCGACACGAGAAAGACGCCGGTAGTGCGTCCAGCTCAATTCGTGACGCAGTGCGCCACGAATCGGGAATGCAAGGTAGAACCGCCGCATGTACCTCAGATTGGACTCGTCAAACCCCTTCCCAAAGTCCTCCGTGAGCCGCCGGGAGAGCTCCCGGAGCAGCGCCTCGCCGTACTCCGCGCGCTCGGAGCCTCCCTGCTGCTCCACGATGCTACGACCGATTTCCCAGTACGCCTCCACCATCGCAAAGTTGACCGCCGTGTACGCTCGACACCGTGCGGCGTCCAGCACGCCGGAAACGTGCTCGTAGAAATCCTCCGGCATGACCTCAGCCGCCACCAAATTGTTCTTCTCGCTCGCGCCCATGTGCCCTCCAATCGATAGAGCTCCCCATGCAAGCAGGCTATCAGCACGACCGGACAACAATTCGGCCGTGCCGTCGGCTGAAGGGACACGCCGCATAGGGTAATCGGCTCGGCACAATGGGAGTCACAGCAGGCCCGCGATCCTAGATTGGAAGACTAGATTGGGGACGGGTGGCAAAAGGGGACGGGTTATTTCTCTCAGAGTTTTTGGGACAGGTTTGATGGGCGTCATTCCAGAGCCCTAGCAAACCTGTCCCAGAATCTCTGAGAGAAATAACCCGTCCCCAATCAACAGAGAAGGGAGTCCCCCAATGCTTGACCACCTGATCATCCGCGTATCCGACCCCGGGGTCATGGTCCCCTACTACGAGCGCGTCATGGCGACGCTCGGCTACCACAAGGGTGTGGAGTACCCCGGCGGCACGCAGTTTGTGAACGACGAGGACGGCGACTCCGTCTGGATCTCCCCTGCCAAGGAGGGCGTGAGCCCGTCGCCGAGCCACTATGCCTGGCTCGCCAAGACCACCGACGACGTGCAGGCATTCTACGAGGCCGCGCTTGACGGCGGCACCGACAACGGCGCCCCCGGTCCGCGCGACTATCACCCCGGCTACTACGCGTGCTTCGTCCTGGACCCCGAGGGCAACAACATCGAGGCCGTGCTCCACGACTACGAGGGGTAGCGGGCATCACGGACCCGCTCACCACGCGAGCGGCACCCCTCGCAACACGCAAGGCCGTCGATGGCGTATGATGTATGGAATCGTTCACAGCTCTTCCGGGAGGTTCCCATGGACATCGCGTCCATCGTACTCGGCGCGCTTGCGCTCGCGACGGCGTTCGCCCCGTTCATCTGGCTGCAGGTCATCGGCGGCTTTGTGGGCATCGCCGGCATCGTGCTCGCACGGCGCGCAAAGAAGGCAGACTACCGCAAGAGCCTCACCACGGCCATCGGCATGCTCTGCTCGATCACGGGCACGCTGCTGTGCTTCCTCACGCCGGTGCTCTCGCTGATCAGCAACATCGCTCTCTTCTTCATGACACGCTAGCAGCAAAAGGGGACGGGTTATTCCGCTCAGAGTTTTTGGGACAGGCCTGGGACGCAGTTCATTGCTGCGCCCCAGGCCTGTCCCAAAAACTCTGAGCGGAATAACCCGTCCCCTTTTGCTGCTAGCGTGTCATGAAGAAGAGCGCGATGTTGCTGATCAGCGAGAGCACCGGCGTGAGGAAGCACAGCAGCGTGCCCGTGATCGAGCAGAGCATGCCGATGGCCGTGGTGAGGCTCTTGCGGTAGTCTGCCTTCTTTGCGC
>CASEGE010000092.1 GCA_949287335.1 uncultured Olsenella sp.
CATGCGCGTGGCCTCCATCATGGGCTGGAGGGCGCGCCGCGCGCCGAAGAGGATGGCGAGCCCCACCGGGCAGCTCCAGAGCGACGCGAGCGCGAGCCGCCAGTCAAAGGAGAACAGGCGGACGGCCGCCACGGCGAGCGTGATGTAGGCGCCGTAGAGCTCGGGCAGCACGTGGCTGTAGGCGTGCTCGGTGGTCTTGACGTCGGTCATGAGGGTCTCGGTGAGGTCGGCGAGGTCGCGTCGGCCGAAGAAGCCCAGGGGCAGCTAGCGCAGGCGCTCGGCGAGGCCGATGCGCTGCCTGCCGCTCTCCTTGTAGATGACGCCGTACTGGTAGTAGTAGGCCCAGTACTCCGCCACGAAGAGCGCGACGGCAAATGCGACGAGGCCAGCTGCGTACGGGAGGAGGTCCGGCAGCGGCGCGCCCTCGGTGAGGTGCGCCACGAGCTCGCCCATGAGCAGGTAGAGGGCGCCCACGCCGCCAAAGACCACGAGGTTTGCCGCAGCCGTCCACACGGCGCCGAGCTTGACGTTTCGCATGCCCTCGTCGGTGAGGGCGTACTTCTCCTGGATGCTCATCTACTCCACCTCCGTGGCGCTCGTGATGCGCCAGCTCACGGACTTCTCGTAGTCGGCCCACATGCGGGCGTAGAGGCCGCCCGCCGCCAGCAGCTCGTCGTGCGTGCCCTGCTCGGCCACGCGCCCGGCGTCAAGGACCACGATCTTGTCGGCGTTTCGCACCGTGGAGAGGCGGTGCGCGATCATGAGGACGGTGCGTGGAGAGCCGTCGCGCCCGCGAGCGAGGCGCTTGAAGGCCGCCTGGATCTTGACCTCGTTCTCGGGGTCGGCGAAGGCCGTCGCCTCGTCGAGCACCACCACCGGAGCATCCTTCAGAATCGCGCGGGCGATCATGAGGCGCTGCACCTCGCCGCCGGAGAGGTGGGTGCCGCCCGTCCCCACGAGCGTGTCGGCACCCTGGGGCAGCTTCTCCAGGATGTCCGCGCACTGGGCGGCCTCGAGCGCGGCGAGTGCCTCCTCGCGGGTGGCCTCGGGGCGCGCGGCGCGCACGTTCTCCAGGATCGTCTGGCGGAAGGGCCGGTTGGCCTGGAAGACAAAGGCCACGCGGTCCATGAGGTCGTGCGGATCCATCTCGCGCACGTCCACGCCGCCGAGCGTCACGCGTCCGGCGTCCACGTCCCAGAAGCGAGGCACGAGGCTCGCCGCCGTGGTCTTGCCGCCGCCGGAGGGGCCCACGAGCGCCACCGTCGCGCCGGCTGGCACCTCAAAGCTCACGTGGTCAAGCGCCGGAGCGTCCGCGCCCTCGTAGGTAAAGCTCACGTCCTCGAAGCGGATGGCGTTACCCGTGGGCGTGCGGGGCGCGGCCGGAGCGGAGATCACGGGTGCGGCCAGCACCTCCTCGACGCGCGAGACCGCGTCCGCAGCGGACTGGAACGCCTCGGACATGAACATCACGCGCGTCATGGCGGTGGGGATCACGGCCGAGAAGATCGCGTAGAACGCGAAGTTGGCCAGGAAGCGCGCGAAGTCCCCCTCGCCCGGCGCCATGAGAATCGCCGCCGGCGCGAGGAAGATCGCGACGCCGTTGATGATGGTGAGCGAGAGCGACTGCGGCGTCTGACACCACTTGACGGCGTAGTCCTGCGCGAGCCGCGTGAACTCCTCGATGGCGTCATGGAACGCGCGGAAGCTGTAGACCGTCTGCTGGAAGACCTTGACCACGGGGATGCCGCGCACGTACTCGGTGCCGGTCTTGTTCATCTTGACG
>CASEGE010000093.1 GCA_949287335.1 uncultured Olsenella sp.
CAGCGTGGTCTACTACGTCGAGGACGACAAGAACATCAGGGAGCTCACGGTCTACGCGCTTGGCCAGGGCGGCATAGAGGCCCGCGGCTGCGCCAACGACGCCGAGTTTCGCCGCGCCTGCGCCGAGCGCACGCCCGACGCAGTCCTTCTCGACATCATGCTGCCGGACACCGACGGCCTTGAGATCCTGGCGCGCCTGAGAAGGACCCCGGGGCTCTCGAGCGTGCCCGTCATGATGCTCACGGCCAAGGACACCGAGCTCGACACGGTCAAGGCGCTCGACTCCGGCGCCGACGACTACCTCTCCAAGCCGTTTGGCATGATGGAGATGGTGAGCCGCACGCGCGCCCTGCTGCGCCGCGCCGGCCGCTCCCAGGCAACGAGCGAGGAGCCCGTGGCCCTGGTTGCCGGCGACGTGACGCTTTGGCCTGATCGCCGCGAGGTCACGGTTGACGGGCGCGAGGTCCAGCTCACGATGCGCGAGTTTGACCTTCTCGAGTTTCTCATGCGCTCGCCGGGCGTGGTCTTCTCGCGCGAGACGCTGCTCCAGCGCGTCTGGGGCTGGGACTTTGACGGTGGGTCGCGCACGGTGGACGTGCACGTCCAGCAGATTCGCGCCAAGCTCGGGGAGTCCTCGGACCTCATCGAGACCGTCCGCGGCGTCGGCTACCGCGTCCGCGGCTAATGTGACAATTGGGACAGGTTAAATTGTCACATCCGAATAGACGAGTGCGGCGTGACAGATGAACCTGTTCCAATTGTCACGCGCGGGAGGGCTAGTTGGTTAGAGAGCCTGGTGCAAAGGGTTCGCTCTCGAGGCGCGTCTTTCTCGCGCTCGTTGCGGCGTGCGCGGTCGTTGCCGTGGTGGTGACGGCCGCCGCGTCGCTTCTCTATCAGAGCGCGTTTCTCGAGGACGAGCGCGCGCAGCTGGCAGGGGAGTGCCGCACGGTGGCCTCGCTCCTGAACCTCACCGACGATGACGCCGGTCTGCTCGCCCTTCTTGAGTTTGACGACACGCGCGTCACCCTCATCGCCCCCGACGGCACGGTCACCTATGACGGCCTCGCGGACGCCTCGACGATGGAGAACCACTCCGACCGCCCCGAGGTGGTCGACGCCATTGCCACGGGCTCGGGTTCGTCCGACCGCCCGAGCGAGACCGCCGGTTACGTGAGCCTCTACGAGGCGGTTCTCCTGGACGACGGCGAGGTCGTGCGCCTCTCCGTGGACCGCGCCAGCGTGGCGACCTTCCTCATGCAGGACTTTGTGCTTCTCGCCGGCCTTGCCGTTGTGGTGGTGGGGGTGAGCTGGCTCGTCTCGCGGAGGCTCTCCCAGCGCTTTGTGCAGCCCATCCTGGCGATCGATCCCGCCTCGGGTGACGGCGTGGCCCCCTACGAGGAGCTTGACCCCCTGGTGAGCCGCCTGAACGAGCAGCACAAGGAGCTCCTGCAGCGCATGAACGCCATCCAGGACGCGGCCGACATGCGTCGTGACTTCACGGCCAACGTGACCCACGAGCTCAAGACGCCCATCGCCTCGATCCAGGGCGCGGCGGAGCTCATCCGCGACGGCATCGCGCGCCCCGAGGACGTGAAGAACTTTGCCGGCCGCATCTACAAGGACGCGCACCGTCTCTCGCTCCTGGTGAGCGACATCCTCACGCTCTCGCGCCTCGACGAGTCCGAGCGCTCGGGCGACCGCGAGGTCTTTGGCGCCGCGGAGCGAGTCGATATCCTGTCCGTGGCGGGGGATGCCGTCGAGCGCCTGCGCGCCCGTGCGCAGCGCAAGTACGACGTCACGATCTCGCTCTCCGGCGTGTCCACGCCCATCATGGGCAACGCGCGCCTGCTCGACGAGCTCGTGAGCAACCTCATCGAGAACGCCATCCGCTACAACAGGCCCGGTGGCCGCGTCTTTGTGTGGGTGCTGCCGCAGGGCGGACGTCCCTGCCTGCGCGTGAGCGACACCGGCATAGGCATCCCGCCCGAGGCCCAGGACAAGGTCTTCGAGCGCTTCTATCGCGTGGACAAGGGTCGCAGCCGCGACATGGGCGGAACGGGCCTGGGCCTTGCCATCGTCAAGCACGCCGCCACCTATCACGGCGCCGACATTCGCCTGGAGAGCCACGTGGGCGAGGGCACCACGATCACGGTGACGTTCCCCAAGCAGTAGGGCCGGCCTTCTTGGTGCGCTTTTCCGGCGCTTCGTGTCCCGCCCCTGTCTCCTGTCTCGAGTGAACTTCTCGCCCCGCCTTGAGTGGGCACGACACGATAAAAATCTGTGTTCACGTAAGTGCGGCGGGCGAGAAGATCAGGCGAGAAGAGCCTGTGACCCTAGATCTCTAGCTCCCAGAGGTTGGACCAGCCGGGGAGCGGCAGTCCCGGGTAGGGGAGCCAAATGGGGCGGTAGCGCGTGAAGCCGCGGCTCGCGTAGAGCGCGTTGGCGGGAACGTTTGCCGTGCTCGAGCTGATGCGCACCACCTTGGCCCCAAGCTCGCGCGCGGCGCATATCCCCGCGGCGAGAAGCGCGTCGGCCACGTGGCGCCCGCGCGCCCCTGGGTCAACGGCCAAAAGGTGCCAGCTTGCCACGTCCCGCTTTGCGCGGCGCCTCCAGCTGGGCCCGCCGAGGCCGGTTCCGTGACCGGCGGCGCGCCCGTTGCCCACGCTCGCGTCCCTGTCCACGGCAACGGCGCCAAGAAGCGCGGCGTCCTCCGCGGGGCTCCCCCCGCGTACCGCGTCGGCCTCGAACACGCCCCAGTACGAGCCGGCGGCAAGCAGTTCCGCCGCCCGTCCCGCGGGCGGCCACACGTCCTGAACCCATCCCGAGGTGCCGGGCTCGGCGTCCACGCGGCGGTACAGCTCGTCGAGTTTCTCGGCCCAGAGGGCGGAGACCGGAATCCGGCAGAAGGCCAGGTCGGTCGGGGGCTCGATGGGGCGCGCCTCGTGGCACTCGTCGTTTCTGGCCACGCAGGCGAGAAGCTCGCGCGCCACGGCACCGGGTGCCATCTTGGGGAGGTTGTGGTCAATGCCGGGCTCCACCACCTTGATCGCGCCGGGGATGGCGGCCACGATGCGATTGGTCTCCTCGGGCAAGATCTCGTCGAACTCTCCCACCATCACCGTGACGGGGCAGTCGATGCCCGCGAGGGACGCGGCGTCGATCTGGGGGTTGTCAACCATGAGCTGCAGGAGTTCGGCGATGCGGGCGGACTCGGCCGGAGTTGGCACCGGCGTGCCGTCCTCGAGCGTGGCGCCCTCGTGGCCCTCCTCCGCCCAGCGGCGGTTCTCGGCGGCGGCAAAGGCCATCCAGTCCGTATCCTCCTTCGGCAGGCCAGCGGGCGTGAGGTTGGCGCCAAGGGCCGTGAGCGAGAGCACGTGCGCGCCCCAGTCTCGCGCGAGCAGAAGCCCGAGGATGCCGCCGTCAGAAAAGCCCAGCACGTGGACAAGCGAGACGCCCAGGCGCGCGCAGACCTCTATGGCGTCGGCGGCCATGAGCTCGTAGGTGAGCGGGTCCGTTCCGCGCGTGGAGGCGCCCTGCGCGCGCGAGTCAACGGCGATGACGGAGCGTCCGCTCGCGCAGACCGCGTCGATCACGGGACCAAAGATGCCGTGCTCCTCGCCGTTGCCGTGCAGCATGAGTACGGGCGGCACCGTGAGGACGATGCCGTAGGGCGTGCCAGGCGCGTCGGTCACGCCCGCAGGAGCGTACGTCCAGGCCACGATGGTGGCGCCGTCTGGCATGGGGCACTCCACCCGTGCCGCGAGCGGCGTCTGCGGCAGCGCGTACGGGCGCGGAACATGTACGGGTGGGAACGCAACCTCGGCGGGCATGGGGCTTCCTTTCTGAGGGTGGGCGAGGGGCGGTAGGGGTGCTTCCTTCTCGCCGGAGTGTCGTTTTGCGTCCACAGGCGCGGCGGCGGGGACGCGCGGCGACACTTTGGGGCGTTGGGCTATCGCGAGGCGTCCCCAAGTGAGGGTCGGGGACGCAAGGCGACGCTTTGAACGGTCAAACTGTCGCAAGGCGTCCCCAAGTGAGGGTCGGGGACGCAAGGCGACGCTTTGAACGGTCAAACTGTCGCAAGGCGTCCTCAGGCGAGAAGAGCGGGGACGCGAAGCGACACTCCGGGGTGTCAAACTGTCGCAAAGTGTCCCCGTACCAGCGGGTGGGGACGCTTCGCGACGCCCTGGCGAGAAGAGCCGTCGCACCAGGTTCCCGGCCTCGTCACACGGGCGCCGCGCGCAGGTCCTTCTCGTTACTTGCCCTTGACCTGGGACGGGTGCTTCTCGAAGAAGTCGTAGCGCGGGGGCAGGGGAACGATCTTGTGCTCGGCGGGCGTCTCGCCGCAGGCCGCGGCCAGCTCGACGGGTCCCTCGAAGGCGTGCTCCCACGAGAAGAACACGTCGGGCGAGAAGCCCATGTGCTCGCAGATCTTCTCGCAGCCCGCGGGCACGGCGGGGTGCATGAGCAGCGCCGTCACGCGCAGGGCCACAAAGGCGTCGGCGAGGGCGGCCTCGTAGGCGGCGTCGTCGCCCTTGGCGGCCTTGGAGGCGTCGTCCCAGCGCTTGTTGGCGGCGCGGGCAAACTCCTCGGCCACGCCAAGCGCGCCGTGGGCGTCAAAGCCGTGGGCCAGGCGCTCAAACTCGAGCACCGCCTCGCGCGCGGCCTCAACGGCCTCGGCCGACGGCGCCGTGGCGGGCAGGTGCGCGTCGCACACGTTGGCGGCGCCGTAGAAGCACGAGCGCGCCAGGCGGTTGAAGATGTTGGTCAGGAAGGCGCTCTCCTTGAGGGCGGGGTCGACCACGCGCGGGTCGTCGCGGACGAGCACGTCCTCGCCCGTGGCCTTGTCCTTGTGGGAGACGGAGGTGTCAAAGGCCTGGGGGTTGAAGGAGACGGCCTTCTGGTCAAGGCCGAGCGAGAGCCAGTGCGCGCGCAGCTGCTCGGGGGTGTAGTGCTCCAGCAGCTCGGCGGCCATGGGCGGCACGATCTTGCCCGAGCTCGACGCCTTCTTGTTCATGAACAGGATGTGGTAGTTGGCCACGGGGATGTCCTGTGTGAGGCCCCAGCCCAGCGCCTCCCAGAGGGCGGGCTGCGCCACGCAGTAGAAGTAGATGTTGTCCTGACCGATGAACTGGTAGACGCGCGCGTCCTCCGAGCACCACCAGTCGCGCCAGTCGCGGCTCGAGTAGCGGCCGTCCTCGGAGAGGCCGAGCGCCGTCTGCGTGAACGAGATGGGCGCCCACAAGCTCTCGGGCCACACCCACACGGTGAGCCCGGACGTGCCCTCCAGATCGGGTGCGGGCACGCCCCACTCGATGTTGCCGGTGATACGCAGCGGCAACAGGCACTTGCCCGTGCGGAAGCGGACGCCCGCGGCGTCGAGGACCTCGCGGGCCTTGTCGCGCGCCTCCCAGCCGGAGAAGGTGAGCGAGAAGGACTGCTGGCCCTTCTCGGCCTCTGCGAGCGTGTGCTCGGGGAGCTTCTCGGCCACGGAGTCGTAGGCCTCGCGGAACTTGGTCTGGATGTAGATCACGGGGTCCACGAGGCTCTCGCGCACGGTCTTGGTGACCACGGCGCGCACCTGCGGGTCAACGTCCCACTCGTCCATGAGGCGCTCGAGCTCCTCGCGGAAGGCGGGCAGGTCGAAGTACCAGTTGTCAACGGGGCGCAGCTCGGGCGTGGTGCCAGTGAGCTGCGAGACGGGCGCGATGAGCTCCTCGGGGTCAAACTGGTGGCCGAGGTCGCACTCGTCGGCGTAGGCCTTCTCGGACTTGCAGCCGCGCACGGGGCAGCGACCCTGCACCTGGCGGCCGTTGAGGAAGGTGCCGGCCTCCACGTCATAGAACTGGCGCGTGGTCAGGCGATGCAGGTAGCCGCGCTCGTGGAGGCGGCGGATCAGCTCGTCGGTGAGGAGGGCGTGGACCTCGCGCGCCGGCTCCAGGCCAGATCCCGCGAAGAGGTCGAGCGAGATGCCGTAGGCGTCGAGCGCTGCCTTCTGCGCGTCGTGGTTGGCGCGCACGTAGTCCTCGATCGTGCCCGCGTAGCCCTCGTTCTCGACCTTCTTGCGAAAGCCCTCCGCGATGGGGGAGCCGTAGCAGTCCGTGCCGGAGACAAAGAGCACGTTCTCGGGTCCGATGCGGTCGCGAAGGAACCGCGCGAAGAAGTCCGCGGGCACAAAGACGCCGCCGATGTGGCCGAAGTGCAGGTTCTTGTTGCCGTAGGGCATGCCGCCGGTGATGACGGCGCGCTTGGGAAAGCTCGGACGCGAGTCGGGCATGGGTGCTCCTTATGAGACGGTTTCAGCCTTTCCATTTTGGCACTTCTCGGCATGGGGTACCATGACCACATGCAAAAGATAGCCGACATAGACATTCTTTGCGACAAGGACCTGCAGCAGCGCGTCATGCGCCTCTCGCTTGCCATCCTTGCGGTGGCGCTGGTGGTGGCCGCGCTTCTCGCCGTGCTTGGCGCGCTCGAGAGCGTTGACGTGTGGTGGTGGGTGGCGCTGGGCCTTGGGTGCGCCGTCCCGCTGCCCGTCCACGAGCTCGTCCACGGCGCCGCGTTCAAGCTGCTCTGCCCGGGGTGCCGCGTGAGCTTTGGCTTCAAGGACGCCTTTCTCTACACCAAGACCGAGGGCGTCGTCGTCTCGCGCGGGCGCATGGTTGCGGTGCTGCTGGCTCCCGCCGTGCTCGTGACCGCTGCGGTTGCCGCGCTCGCGCTCGCGTCCGGATGCCCCGTGCTCGCGGCTCTTCTCGCCGGGATTCACCTGTCCGGGTGCTCCGGGGACATCCTCATGGCCGCGGCGGCACTGTGCGAGGGTCGATGCACGCACGTGCGGGACACGGACACGGGGATCGAGCTGCTCGCGGAGGGGAACCAATGACGCCGCTGCTCCTGCATGCCTGCTGCGGTCCGTGCTTGCTGGAGCCGGTGAGGCTCCTGCGGGCGGAGGGCTTTGAGCCCGTGATCTGCTGGACCAACCCCAACATCCAGCCCGTTGCCGAGTGGCGGCGCCGACTTGACACGCTGCGCGCGTGGGCGGATGAGGTGGCGCACGTTGAGGTCATCGTTTCCGGTGACGACCGCGCCGCCTGGGAGCGCGCCGCCGCGCCGGCCGGCTTTGACCGGGAGCGGAGGTGCCGTGCCTGCTATGCGCTGCGGCTCGCCGAGGCCTGCCGCGTTGGTTGCGAGCGAGGCTTTGAGTACGTGTCCACCACGCTGGTGGTCTCTCCGTACCAGCTCTTTGACGCCTGCGGGGAGATCCTTGCCGCGGTTGCGCCGCGCTACGGCCTCACCCCCGTGTGGCGCGACTTCCGCCCGTTCTACCCCGAGGCCACGCGCGAGTCCCGTGAGCTGGGGATGTATCGCCAGAACTACTGCGGCTGCCGCTTCTCGGCCGCCGAGGCCGCCATCGAGCGCCACGAGGCCCGCGACGCCCGCAAGCGCGCCAAGGCCTCCCGCGACGCGTGACGGTTGGGGCGGATGTGACGGTTGGGACAACTGTAAGGATTTGACAAGGGCGCCGCCCGCCCGTCGTCCTTCTCGCCCGATTGGGCTACCGTGGTAGGGCCCAACGGCCACGATTGAGAGAAGGACGGTGGAAAATGATCGAGTGCCTGCTGACCGGTGCAAACGGAATCATGGAGAGAGTGGATGCCCCGTGTCCGGGGTGCTGGATCAACGCCGTGGCTCCCACGCCCGAGGAGCGCGCCTGGCTCGAGCGCGAGGTTGGCGTGCTGCCCGAGTTCGTCCGCTCCGCCCTCGATGACGAGGAGACCTCGCGCGTGGACTACGACGAGGACGAGCGCCAGATCTTTGTCATCGTCGACTACCCCGTGGTGGGGGAGGACGGCGCCGGCGTGCGCCCCCAGAGCCCGCTGCAGTACGACACCATGCCGCTCACCATGGTCTTTCTCCCCGAGAAGAGCCTCTTTGTGACCATCTCCATCATGGACAACGAGGTGGTGGGCGACCTCAAGGACGGCCGCGTCCGCAACGTGGACACGCGCTACCGCACGCGCTTCCTGCTGCAGATGCTCCTGCACATCTCGCAGCTCTACCTCGTCTACCTGCGGCGCATTGACCGGCTCTCCTCCAACACCGAGGCGCGCCTGCATGCCTCGGTGCGAAACGAGGAGCTCATCCAGATGCTCAACCTCGAGAAGTCGCTCGTGTACTTCTCCACGTCGCTCAAGTCCGACGAGCTGACGCTCAACAAGATTGCGCAGGGGCGCATCATCCCGCTCTACGAGGACGACCAGGACCTGCTCGAGGACGTGCTCGTCGAGGTGCACCAGGCCATCGAGATGGCCAACATCTACTCGGGCACCCTCTCCGGCACCATGGACGCCTTTGCGAGCATCATCTCCAACAACCTCAACATTGTGATGAAGGTGCTCTCGGTCATCACCATCGTGATGGCCATCCCCAACATCGTCTTTGGCTTCTACGGCATGAACGTGGGGCTGCCCTTCGAGGGCATCCCGCTGCTGGACAACTGGGCGTTCCCGCTGCTGCTCGCCGCCGCGTGCTGTCTTGTTGCCGCGTGGATCTTCAAGCGCAAGGGCATGTGGCACTAGCGAGAAGGACCTCGAGCCGCCCGCGCGGCGAGAAGGTCCGGCGCTCAGACAGTCCTCGCCGCACAGAGCGCGGCTGCGGAACTCGCGGCGGACCTTCTCGCCGCGCTGTCGCAGGCCGGTC
>CASEGE010000094.1 GCA_949287335.1 uncultured Olsenella sp.
AAGAAGGAGCGCGTGCTCGTGACCACGCTCACCAAGCGCATGGCCGAGGACCTCACCGACCACCTCCTCGACGAGGGCGTGCGCGTGAACTACATGCACTCGGACACGGCCACGCTCGACCGCGTGGACATCATCCGCGACCTGCGCGTGGGAAAGATCGACGTGCTCGTGGGCATCAACCTCTTGCGCGAGGGCCTGGACATCCCCGAGGTCTCGCTCGTTGCCATTCTGGATGCGGACAAGGAGGGCTTTCTGCGCAACCGGCGCTCCCTCATCCAGACGATGGGCCGCGCGGCGAGAAACGCCAAGGGCGAGGTCATCATGTACGCTGACTCCATCACGGACTCCATGCGCGAGGCCATAGGGGAGACCAACCGCAGACGCGCCCTGCAGGAGGCCTTTAACGAGGAGCACGGCATCGTGCCGCGCACGGTGAAGAAGTCCATCACGGACGTCTCGTCGTTCATCTCCGAGGCGGAGGCCACACTCGAGGGAAAGACGCGCGACCGGCACGGCACGGGCAGCCACGGGGCCTTCGAGAGCCTCCCAAGTCACGTGGAGGACGAGGCCACGGCGAGCTCCGTTGCCGACGAGCTTGCGAGCCTCTCCGAAAGTGAGCTCGCTGACGTGGTGGACGCGCTCGAGGAGGAGATGGCCGCCGCATCGGAGGCCATGGACTTCGAGACCGCGGCGCGCATCCGCGACCAGATCGTTGCCATTCGCACGCGCGTGGAGGGGGGATCGGCCGAGGACGTGATCGCGCGCCTCAAGGCCGGCGCGCGCAAGGGGAGCGCACATGCCACGCGCCGCCGCTACCGCCCGCACAAAAAGTGAGATGGGAACTGCGGAAAAGGGTGACTCGTTTACCAGCTTAGGAAGTGATTCGATGGCGTCGTTTTTCTCGCCGGACGAGAACAGCATCTTTGGATACTTGGCCCGGTCGTTTGACTCCTTTGCCGAGCGGGCCCTCACGGACGTGGACAGCCTCGTGCTCTCATGTCTCTCGTACTATCGCTACCAGGGTGATATGGTGCGCGGCCATGGGGGCGTTCCCGTGCGGGACGTGTTTCGCGGGGAGTGGCTCGAGGAGATGACGCGCGGCCTCTGGGATCCCGAGGGTCTCGTGAGGCTCCTCGCCCTCGTGGCGGCAAGCCCGCGCTTTCGCGATATTGTCGTGAGCGATTACGTGGACGACTTTGACGAGGCCGCGGAAAAGCAGTTCTCGGCCTGCGTTCTGCGCCTACCCTCGGGAGATGCCTACGTTTCGTTCCGCGGCACCGACAACACGCTCGTTGGCTGGAAAGAAGACTTCAACATGGCCTTTGAGACGGGCGTCCCGTCGCAGTATGCGGCCATTGGCTACCTCGAGCGCGTTGCCCCCTCAATCGAGGGGAGGATCTATCTCGGTGGGCACTCCAAGGGCGGAAACCTTGCCGTGTGCGCCGCTGCACGATGCTCGGAGGGCGTCGTCTCCAGGATCGCTCGGGTCTTCTCTCACGACGGTCCGGGCTTTACCGAGGAGGCGCTCTCCGACGAGCTCTGGCAGACGCGTGCTGCCCTTGTGTCCAAGACGGTCCCGCGCTCCTCGGTCATCGGCATGCTCTTCGAGCGTCAGGAGGACTATGCGGTCGTGGAGTCATCCATGACGGGACTCACCCAGCACAACCCCTTCTCATGGGTCGTCGAGGGGGAGGGCTTCGTAAGCCTGGACGGGCTCGGTCGTGGGGCGAGCTTCGTCGACAAGGGCCTCAACGAGTGGATCTCCAGCATGACGCGCGAGGAGCGCGAGGGGGTTGTCGAGACGCTCTTCTCGGTTCTTTGGGCAACGGGAGAGGATACCTTTGCCGATCTCAGCGGCAACTGGCAGGCATCGATCCCGGCGATGCTGAGGCGCATTGGCGAGCTTGAGCCCGAGCAGCGTGGTCACATCACGCGTGCCCTGGCGCTTCTTCTCCAGGCGTTCATGCCGGACTTCGAGCTGCCCCAGCTTCCGGACTTCGAGCTGCCGCAGCTCCCTGACCTTGCGGAGCTCCTGCCGGGCAAGATTGCAGAGGCGCAGTAGCAAAGATCTGTCTGTCTCATAATCTAGAACAAGTGTTCTAGATTTGTTATTCTTTTTCTAGGGCATGGGCGGCACCTCCGTGATACCCCATGGGGGAGAAAGGAGGTCTGGCTCATGGACAAGCCCATCGTTTTGCTGCTTGCTCTGGCGCTTCTGGTGCTCGCTGCCTGCGCCTTGCTCTTTATCACCAAGTAGTCTGATGGGCGGGAGCCATGGGTAAAGGAAAAGCCGCCTGATGACGCAGGCGGCTTTTTACGGGCTCTCGCCCAAGTCTGACAGAACACGGAGGCTCTCATCCGCCCGTGCCTGCTTTGTAGTATACCCACTTGTCACTATTGCCGCGCGTACGCTGCCACGATCTTCTCGGCGGCGAGGATGCCGTCAGTGGCGGCGCTCATGATGCCTCCCGCGTAGCCGGCCCCCTCGCCCACGGGCCAGAGGCCGCGCACTCCCACGCTCTGGCCGTCCGCGCCGCGGGTCACGCGAACCGGCGAGCTCGAGCGCGTCTCCACGCCCGTGAGCACGGCGTCCGCAACGTCAAAGCCGCGCAGCTTGCGGCCGAGGGCGGGAATCGCGGCGCGCAGCGTATCCGCAACGTAAGGCGGGAGACACGAAGCCACGTCGCCCCAGGAGACGCCCCTTGGGTAGGTGGGCGCCACGCGCCCGACGGCACTGCTCGGCACCCCCTGCAAAAAGTCTCCCACGAGTTGAGCGGGCGCCACAAAAGCGCCTCCGCCCGCGGCAAAGGCCGCCCGCTCGCATGTGCGTTGCAGCTCAACGCCGGCAAGCACCTCGTCACCAGGGAGGTCCTCGGGAAAGACGTTGGCGAGAAGCCCGGAGTTGGCGTTGCGGCCCGCGCGATCGGACAGGCTCATGCCGTTGGTGCAGACGCCGCCGGGCTCGCTTGCCGCAGAGACCACGTAGCCTCCTGGGCACATGCAGAACGAGAATGCGCTGCGCCCCGAGGGAAGGTGACAGGAGAGGCTGTAGGGTGCGGCGCCCAGCGCGGGGTTGCCGGCAAAGCTGCCGTAGAGCGCGCGGTCAATCTCTTCCTGAAGGTGCTCGATGCGCACGCCCATGGCAAAGGTCTTGCGCTCCATGGGAACGCCGCGCTCCCTCAGGAGCTCGAAGACGTCACGCGCGGAGTGGCCGCAGCACAGGACCACGCAGCCCGCGTCCATCCGCTCCTCCAGAACCGTGCCGTCATCACGGGTTGTTGAGAGCGTCACGCCGCGCACCTCGCCGCCCGTGACATCGAGATCCGTCATGCGGCAGCGGCAGCGAACCTCGCCCCCGGCCTCCTCGATCTGGCGCACGATATTGGTCACCACGGTGGGCAGCACGTCGCTTCCCACGTGGGGCTTGGCGTCCCAGAGAATTTCGCGCGCCGCGCCCGCGCCGACAAAGGTCTCAAGGATGAGGCGGTGCGCGGGGCTCTTGGTTCCGGTCTGGAGCTTGCCGTCAGAAAACGTCCCGGCGCCGCCCACGCCAAACTGGATGTTGCTCTCGGGGTCGAGCGCGCCCGTCTCATTGTGAAGCGAGACGACCTCGCCGCGCCGCGCCGCGTCATCGCCACGTTCCACGAGCAGAGGCTCCAGGCCTGCCTTAGCGAGCGCGAGCGCACAGAAGAGCCCCGCGCAGCCCGCCCCCACCACAACGGGGCGCTGGAGCGCGGGGGCGGTGAGCGGGGCGGGAAAGCCGTATGGGCGCTCCTCGACGAGCTTCACGCCCTTGTCGGCACGCCTCTTTGCGAGCCTGGCGAGAAGCGCCTGCTCTGCCGAAGCACCTCCTGCGAGCTCGGCGCGCAGCGTGAACGTGAGTCGGATGTCATCCCGCTTGCGGGCGTCTATCGAGCGGCGCCTGCGCTCGACGCGCGCGAGGTCCCGCTCGTTGACGCGCAGTTTTCTCGCAAGCGTCCGACGGCATGCCGCGAGCTCCCGCTCGTCCGTTCCGTCGAGCGCGGAGAGGGGTATGCGAATGCCAGAGACCTCGAGCATGCTCATCCTTCCAGATCTACCTACACCGAGTGTACGAAACTCGGGGCGACTTTTTCAAAACGGTCTTTGTGAGACGACGTTTCCGCAGGTTATTTTGGCCCGAAAAGACGGCCATCCGGAAAGATGGCCTGACTTTCGCGCACTCGTGAGGAGGCGTGCTGCGCATCGTCGAGAAGAGAGGCGCGTGGGGTCGTCTAGCCGCGCGCTGCCGCGCGCCCTGCCACAAGGCCGCTCTTCCAGGCCCAGGCGAGGTTGAAGCCGCCACAGGCACCGTCCACGTCAAGCGCCTCCCCGCAGGCAAAGAACCCGGGAAGATCGCGTGCCTCAAGCGTCGCGGGATTGAACTGCTCGGTGTCCAGTCCTCCTCGCGTGACTTGAGCCCGCTCGGGCTCTGCTGGCCCAGAGACAATAAAGCGCAGGTCACGAGCCCTTTCAAGAGCATGGCTGCCAAGCGCTTCGACGATTGCTGGGTCGAGCAGGCCCGCGCATCCGCCCGCCGCGGCCTCGAGGGACCTAGCCTTGCCCTCGCTCATGCCGCAGAGAAGATCGAGCGAGATGACGTCTTTTGCCCGCGCGAGACGGGACAGGTCAAAAATGACGATTCCCGAGAGGCCGTAGGGGCGGAAGAGCACCTCGCCCGTCTCGACCGCGACCTCAGAGCCATCGCGCAGGAGGCGGGCCACCACGTGCGCGCGCCTTCCGTCGAGCGCCTCGAGCGAGACGTCGTCCGGCGCGACGCAGGCGAGAGAGCACAGTACCGGCTCGTTTGCGGCGCACGTGAGGCCAAGAGAGCCCGTGAGTTCCTCGCCACCGCCTGCGGCATAGATGACCCGATGGGTCATAACCCCCCTCTTTGGGTCGATTTGGGAGTCGAAGGCAAGGGTTATGAGGTATCCGCCCTCCCAGCGCTCAAGGGAGGCAGCCTCACGGGCTGGGGCAAGCGTCACCCCCGCGCGCCTCGCGCGGGCGAGAAGAACCTCGCGCACCGAGGATGCCTGTCGGGAGAGCGGGTAGAGCCGCCCGTCCTCCTCGACCCAGGCGAGGCCGCAGTCTTCGAAGAAGTCGAGCACGTCAGGACCAAAGTGGGGACCGCAGACCGCTTCGACGAAGGCAGGGTCGTTGTAGCGCCCCCACGAAAGCTCTGTGTTCGAGAAGTTGCAGCGGCCGTTTCCGGTGGCGAGAATGGTGCGCCCGCATTCCGGGGCGCGCTCGAGAACCACGACGCGAGCTCCCGCCTCGGCGGCGGCGATGGCGGCGGCAAGGCCTGCCGCACCGCCGCCGATGACCGCCACGTCGCAGCTCGCGGGCACATGCACGGCCGCGGCCGCCGCGAGCGCCTCCTCGCGAGCCTTCGACCTCGAGGTTTTTCTCGCCTGCCGCGCCAAGCTAGGCGTCCTTGCCCTGGCCGCGGAGCGCGTCCATGAACTCGGCGGTAGAGACCACGACATCCGTGGCCCCGGAGAGCATCCCCTCGGGAAGCTCCTGCTCAAAGGTTCCCTTGTCGCAGGCAGCGGCGAGCTCGGGGTTGATGCCCAGCTGCCCCAGAGCCTCGACGTCAAACGCCTCCGCGGTCTCGGTGAGGCGCGAGGGTCCGTACGGGAAGATCTTCTCGCCGCAGTGCGGGCACTCCACGTAGGCCATGTTCTCCACGAGGCCGAGCACCGGCACGTTCATCATGTTTGCCATGTTGACGGCCTTGCCCACGACCATCTGCACGAGGTCCTGCGGCGAGCTCACGATGACCACGCCGTCCACGGGCAGCGACTGGAAGACGGTGAGCGCCACGTCGCCGGTTCCCGGGGGCATGTCCACGAGCAGGTAGTCGAGCTCGCCCCAGGCACAGTCCTCCCAGAACTGCTTGATGGCTCCGGCAACGACGGGGCCGCGCCAGAGCACCGGGTCGCTCTCGTGCTCGAGGACCAGGTTGGCGCTCATGACCTTGATGCCGCCCTTGGTGAGGTTGGGGACGATGAGCTCGTCGACGCCGCGGGCGCGCTCGCCGGCAAGGCCCATCATGCGGGGGATGGAGGGGCCGGTGATGTCCGCGTCGAGGATGCCCACGCGCGCGCCTCGGCGAGCGAGGTTCACGGCAAGGATGCCGCAGACGAGCGACTTGCCCACGCCGCCCTTGCCGGAGACCACGCCGATGACGTGGTGAATGTTGGAATAGTCGTTCTGCTGGAAGCCCGCGGGCGCCTCGGGCTGCTTCTGCCCGTGAAGCACCTCGTCAACCTCCTGGCGAAGCTTCTCCTGCTCGCTCTGGTCCATGTCCTGTCCTCTCGTCGGCCGCGATGCGGCATGTGTGCAGTCACGATTCTACCCAAGCGTGCCGTTGGTGGCGCTGAGTTCCGGGGAGAGGTATGGCGAGAAAGTCGGGGGCCTGTACCACGTTCTCGCGATGGGCGTCGAGAAAACCGGGGGTCTGTACCAGTGCGGGGCAACTTGCGGGCTTTCAACTGGTACGGAGGGCGAGATTGCCCGGCACTTTTCCCGACGGACGGTACAGGCGACCGCTTTTCCCGACGAGCGCGCGACGAAGATGGTACGGCCCCGCGGTTTTCTCGGCGTCTCGATTGTGGGTCTGGTACAGAGGACGTTATTTCTCGAAGGGGTGTGGCCCAAACTGGTACAGTCCTCGGCTTTTCTCGACCTCAGACCTGCGATGACGACGGGGTGGCTACCGGCGGACGATTGCTCGCGCGCTCTGCTCCCCGATGGTTCATACTGGGGGAAACGGGCGCGAACGCGCCACAAGGAGGAGGGAGCCACCATGATCTTCACGTCTCTCGCAAACACCGCCATGAACGACCTCTCGGCCGCGCGCTATGCCAAGGCGCTCGAGTTCCTCTCCCGCGATGACCTGGCGAGCCTCGAGGCCGGTCGCTACGACATAGACGGCGACGAGGTCTTTGCCAACGTCCAGGAGGTCACGACCGTTCCCGCGGGCGAGAAGAACTACGAGGCGCACCGCCGCTACGCCGACATCCACTACGTTATCAGCGGCACCGAGCTCATGGGCATCGCTCCCATCGAGGAGTGCTCCGCGGTGGGCGAGTTCTCCGAGGCCGATGACTTTGGCCTGTTCACGCCCGGCGAGCGCGAGGCATACGTCACGCTGCGTCCCGGCGAGCTCGTGGTCACGCCGCCCTGCGACGCCCACAAGCCCGGCTGTTGCCCCGGGGAGCCCGCCCAGCTCAAGAAGATCTGCGTGAAGGTGCTCGTTGACTAGCGTCGGCCGGTCGCGCGGGGAGGAGTGGGGCTGCGGGTGCGGCCCGGACTGCTTCACGCTCGACGAGGACGGCTTCACGTGCAGGCGCGTGCTCGACGCTCCCGAGGTCTGGCGCGTCGAGCTGCTCATGCACGACACCTTCCTGCCCTCCGTGAACGCCTTCGTGGTGCTTGACGGCGGGGAGGCGCTCGTGGTGGACGCCGGTACCCCCGACCCCTTCAACGACACCCGCCTCATGCGCGCCCTCGTGCGCCTCGAGGTGGACCCGGAGCGCACGACCCTCTTCTGCACGCATGCCCACGTCGACCATACCGGCCTTGCTCGCGAGCTCTCCGAGGCGGGGGCTCGCGTGGTCATCCCCGAGGGCGTGCTGGCCGACATGCGGCGCATGGGCGTCCCCTCCTGGCGCGACGCCATGGTCTCGCGCATGCGCGCCGAGGGCGTGGGCGCGGCGGAGGCGGCCGAGCTCGCCGACGTCATCTGGGACCACGCCATCAACTTCGAGACCGAGAAGATCGCGTTTTCCACGGTGCGCCCCGGGGACGTGCTGCGTTGCGGGCGCTGGGGCCTCGAGGTTGTGCCGGCACCCGGCCACACGCCCGGGCAGTGCGTCCTGTGGGAGCCCTCCACGCGCACGGCGTTTCTCGGCGACGCGGTGCTCTTCCTGTGCTCCACCTGCATCGGGTTCTGGGATGCGGACGAGGACCCCATTGGCACGCAGCTGGCGACCCTGCGCTCGCTTGCCGAGAGGGGCGTCGAGCACGCCTTCATGGGGCACGGCCTGCAGGAGGGGAGCGTCTCGGAGCGCTGCGAGAAGAACGTGGGGCACCACGAGCGCAGGAGCGCGCGGGCGCTTGCCGCGATTCGTGAGACGCCCGGCCAGTCCGGCTTTGAGCTCGTGCCCGCCATGGGCTGGCATGCCCCCTTCGACCACTGGGGCGAGACCCCTGCCATGACGCGGTGGTTTCTCGTCTCCGAGAGCATCGCGCACCTGGACCACCTCGTGGCCACGGGGGCGGTGCGTCGCGAGAAGGACGACCGCGGCGTGAGCCGCTACCTGCCGGCATAACCTGGCGCTGACGTCAGAGAGCAGCGTCATCACGACGGTGGCGTCACGGTCAGGTTATGCGAACACACGTTGCATTTCACGTGAAGGGTCCCCGACTCGGCTACACTGGGATGCGCAGAGTTTACTTGTGAGGCAGGAGGGCACATGGCCCAGGACGCAATCGTCATCCGCGGCGCGCGCGAGCACAACCTCGCCGACGTTGACGTTGACATACCACGCGACAAGCTCGTCGTCATCACGGGTCTTTCGGGCTCGGGAAAGTCGAGCCTCGCTTTTGACACCATCTACGCCGAGGGCCAGCGCCGCTACGTGGAGAGCCTCTCCAGCTACGCGCGCCAGTTTTTGGGGCAGATGGACAAGCCGGACCTGGACAGCATCGACGGCCTCTCGCCGGCGGTCTCCATCGACCAGAAGACCACGAGCCGAAACCCCCGCTCCACCGTGGGCACCGTCACCGAGATCTACGACTATCTGCGCCTGCTCTTCGCGCGCATCGGCACCCCGCACTGCCCCGAGTGCGGACGCCCCATCTCGCGCCAGACCACCGACCAGGTGGCCGACAAGGTCCTCGAGCGCGCACAGGGACGCCGTGCCCTGGTCCTGGCACCGGTGGTCTTTGACCGCAAGGGCGAGTACACCAAGCTCTTCGAGGATCTGCGTCGCGAGGGCTTCTCCCGCGTGCGCATCGACGGTGAGGTGCGCGAGCTCGGCGACGAGGAGATTCGCCTCGAGAAGAAGAACCGCCACAGCATCGAGGTGGTGGTCGACCGCATCGTGGTGCGCGAGAACAGCCTCGGGCGCATCGCCGAGGCCGTGGAGCAGGCCACCAAGCTCGCCGGGGGCCGCGTGAGCTTCTACCTCATGCCCGACCGCGACGACCCGGAGCGCATGCCCGGAGAGCTGCTCACGTACTCGCTTGCCCTTGCCTGTCCCGAGCACGGCCACTCCATGGACGACCTCCAGCCGCGCGACTTCTCCTTCAACGCGCCCTATGGCGCCTGCCCGGACTGCGACGGCCTGGGATTTCGCAAGGTCGTGGACGCGGAGGCGCTGATCGAGGACCCGTCGCTCTCCGTGGCGGGCGGCGTCTTTGGCAGCCTCTTCGGTCACTCAAACTACTATCCGCAGGTGCTTGCCGCCGTGTGCCGCCACCTGGGCGCCTCGGAGGACACGCCGTGGCGCGACCTTCCCAAGAAGGTTCAAAACGCCCTTCTCGACGGCCTTGGCGCCACCAAGGTGCGCGTGGACTACCTCACGCGAGACGGCCGCAACACGCACTGGTTCACCACCTTTGCCGGCGTGCGCAAGATCCTCTTCGACAAGTACCAGGAGACCACCTCCGACACCATGCGCACGCATCTGGAGAAGTACATCCGCGAGGTGCCCTGCTCCACCTGCAACGGGGCGCGCCTCAAGCCCGAGATCCTGGCCGTCACGGTGGGCGAGAAGAACATCTGGCAGGTCTGCGAGCTCTCCTGCCGGGAGTGCCTGGCCTTCTTCGATGCCCTTGAGCTTACCGACCGCCAGCGCTTCATCGCCGGCGCGGTGGTGAAGGAGATCTTGGCGCGTCTGCGCTTCCTTGTGAACGTAGGCTTGGATTACCTCACGCTCTCTCGTGCGGCCGCCACGCTCTCCGGCGGCGAGGCCCAGCGCATCCGCCTGGCCACCCAGATCGGCGCCGGCCTCATGGGCGTGCTCTACATCCTGGACGAGCCCTCGATCGGCCTGCATCAGCGCGACAACAATCGCTTGATCGAGACCCTGAAGCGCCTGCGCGACCAGGGCAACACCGTCATCGTGGTCGAGCACGACGAGGACACCATCCGCGCCGCCGACTACGTGATCGACATGGGCCCGGGTGCGGGCGAGCTCGGCGGCAAGGTCGTGGCCGCGGGCACGCCGGACGAGATCGCCGCCTGTCCCGACTCCATCACGGGAGCCTACCTCACGGGCGAGCGCGAGATTCACCTTCCCGACGCGCGCCGCAACCCGCGCAAGGGCGCGATCAAGATCACCGGTGCCAGCGCCAACAACCTTCGGAACGTGAGTGCCAAGATCGAGCTCGGCACCCTCACGGTGGTCACGGGCGTCTCGGGCTCGGGCAAGTCGAGCCTGGTCACGGACACCATCGCGCCGGCGCTCACCAATGCGGTGCACCGCTCCAAGCGCCCCGTGGGCCCCTACAAGAAGCTCGAGGGCGTCGAGCTCATCGACAAGGTCATCGACATCGACCAGTCGCCCATCGGCCGCACCCCGCGCTCCAACCCGGCTACCTACATCGGGCTCTGGGACGACCTGCGCGCCCTCTTCGCGTCGCTGCCGGAGAGCCGCGCGCGAGGCTACAGCCCCGGGCGCTTCTCGTTCAACGTCCCCGGCGGCCGCTGCGAGGCCTGCAAGGGCGACGGCCAGATCAAGATCGAGATGAACTTCCTGCCGGACGTCTACGTGCCCTGCGAGGTCTGCCACGGAAAGCGCTACAACCGCGAGACCCTGGAGGTCCTCTATCACGGCAAGTCCATCTCGGACGTGCTGGACATGACGGTGCACGAGGCGCTGGCCTTCTTCGCCAACATCCCTCGCATCAAGAACAAGCTCCAGACGCTCTATGACGTGGGCCTGGGCTACATCCACCTCGGCCAGCCCGCCACCACGCTCTCCGGTGGCGAGGCACAGCGCGTAAAGCTTGCCAAGGAGCTGCACCGTCAGCAGACCGGCAAGACCTTCTA
Organism: uncultured Olsenella sp.; assembly: GCA_949287335.1. Taxonomy (GTDB): domain Bacteria; phylum Actinomycetota; class Coriobacteriia; order Coriobacteriales; family Atopobiaceae; genus Thermophilibacter. Next base: position 11,084 of record CASEGE010000094.1, read on the forward strand.
CATCCTTGACGAGCCCACCACGGGCCTGCACTTCGAGGACGTGCGCCAGCTCGTGGACGTGCTCGAGAAGCTCGTCGACGCCGGCAACACCGTCCTGGTGATCGAGCACAACCTCGACGTCATCAAGATGGCCGACCGTGTGCTTGACATGGGCCCGGAGGGCGGAGACGGCGGCGGCACCGTGGTGGCCTACGGCACGCCCGAGAAGGTCTCCCAGGTGCCGGAGAGCTACACGGGGCAGTTCCTGCGCCAGGTTCTCGCGCGCGACCGTGCCCGTGACCGCGCGAGAAACGAGCTGAGGTAGGGGAGCGCCATGGCTCGCAGGGAGAAGTTCCAGAAGACCAACGCCATGCGCGAGCTCGAGGCGGCCGGCGTGCCCTTCTCGTTTGAGACGTACGAGGTCGACGAGTCCGACACGTCTAACGAGCTTGGCCTGCACATCGCGCAGCGCCTGGGGGAGGACCCGGCGGCGAGCTTCAAGACGCTCGTCTGCGTCACGCCGGCGGGGGAGCACGTGGTCTGCTGCCTGCCCGTGGCGGACGAGCTCGACCTCAAGAAGGCCGCTGCGGCGGCGGGCGAGAAGAGCCTCTCGCTGATGCACGTCCGCGACCTCGAGCCCACGACGGGCTACGTGCGCGGCGGGTGCTCGCCGGTTGGTATGAAGAGGCGCTTTCCCACGCTCATCGACGAGACGGCGCAGCTCTTCGACGAGATTCACGTCTCGGGCGGGCGGCGCGGCCTCAGCCTTGTCATCGCGCCGGAGGACCTCGCGCGCTTCTGCGACGCCACCCTCGCCGACATCGTTCGCTGAGGGGGCGTCCTTCTCGCCCGTTGCCCTGCGCCTTTCCCTGCCTGTGGACGCCTCGCGACAGTTTGGCGCCCGGAAGTGTCGCAAGCCGTCCCCAGCCGCGCGCGGCGTGGACCCCTTGCGACGCAATGTGGAGTCTGACCGCACTTCTCGCCCCTTGCGCCCCTCCTCAGTGCCATGGTGGCACTATAGAAACGTTATGCATTCGAAG
>CASEGE010000095.1 GCA_949287335.1 uncultured Olsenella sp.
CGAGAAAAACCAGTCCCAAGGGGGAAGTTTTTCTCGGCTCGTGCACACTCGGCGTTTGTGATGCGTCGCGAGGGACGTTTGGGCAGGGCGTCGTCTCGCGAGGAGAGGTTCTTCTCGCTAGCGACGCTTCTTGGACATTTTCGCAGACGAGACTGGCCTTCCGAGCGTCCAGGCAGAGAACGCGGCAGCAAGCGGCACGGCAAGAATGACGGCGATGCTGCCCACGAGGCTCTGGAACACCTCGAGCGCAAGGTAGTCGGAGTTGAGCAGCTGGAACGCCTGCGTTCCGTAGGTGAGCAGCGAGAGGAGCGTGGGGATGGCGCCGCCGGCAAACGCCAGGATGAGCGTGGTGCACATGGTCCCGGTCATGTCCTGGCCCATGTCCATGCCCGCACGGAAGAGCTCCCGCTGCGTGATGGCGGGGTGGACCTGGCGCATCTCGAAGAGCGCCGACGTAACGCCCATGGTCATGTCGAGAACCGCGCCGAGCGAGGCAATGAGCACGCAGGTGAAGAGCACGTCGCCAACCTCAAACCCCGCGCGCTGGCGCAAGAAGATGAGGTTCTCGGCCTCGCCCATGTTGTAGCCGCCCACATGCAGCACGGCCGAGAAGATCGCGTAGAAGAGCGCTGCCACCGCAACGCCGCACATGGTGGCGAGAATGGCCACACGCGTCTTGGCGCTCCAGCCGTTGAGCAGCGTCATAGAGCTCACCGTTATCGCAAGAACCACGCCCACGGTCACGGGGATGACCGGGTAGCCGTGGTAGAAGGCGGGAAGCAAAAAGCAGGCAATGAGGAAGATCGCAAATGCCAGGCCGATGAGGCTCTTGAGCCCCTTCATGCGGCCGACGGCAACCATGAAGGCGGCAAACACGGCGAGAATCCCCACAAGCCCCCAGCTCCGGTCGTAGTTGTAGATGCTGTAGTAGGGCTCGAGGCCCTCCTGCATCTCCAGGCGCACCACAACGCCGGTCCCCGCCTCGCAGATGACGTAGTGCGTGTCGCTGACCTCGTTGTGAATCTGGACCTCCTGGCCCGCAAGCTCCCCGTTGTCAATGCGGACGAGAAGCTCCTGGGAGCCCCAGTACCTGTTGGGATCGTAGGGCGTGGGGTCAAGATCCTCGGAGACGACCTCGAGCACCGTGCCCGTTGGGTGTGTTATGCCCTCGGTGTCGAGCGAGGTGTAGTCGATGGGGTTTGACTGGCCCCACCACAGCACAACGCCCACGATCAGGGCAATTGCGGCAATGACGATGAGGTCGGACCTTGCGGGCGGGCGCAGTCTCTCGGGCAGGCGCATCTTCATGGGTGTGGCTGCTCTTCCTTCTTGGGTTCGTGTCGACGTGTGGGGCCCCGCAGCCGGGAAGGGGGGCTGCGGGGCCGCAAGGGAGGGACGGTGGGTCAAACGAAGCGGCGGGTCAGGTGGCACACCTACTCGGCGGCCACGCCGTACCAGGCGATGCCCTCTTCCTCCCAGCCGAGCTCGACGAGCGTGTCGTTCTCGTTCTCGTCGGCCGTGTAGTTGTGGGTGCCGGTCTCGGCGTAGGGGTTGTACTGGCGGTAGAGCGGCACGGCGCCCTCGGCCTTGGCGTCGGCGGAGTGCCAGGAGACGCCCTCGTCCACCCAGCCCTCGGAGATGAGGAAGTCACGCTCCTCGGTGCTCAGAGTGTAGTGGTGGTCGCCGCCCTCGACGTAGGGGTTGTAGAGGCGGTAGACCTCGTCGCCCTCGGTGGGCGCCACCCAGCCGATGCCCTCGTCGGTCCAGCCGACGGTCACGAGGGTCTCAAACTCGACGTCGCTGGCGGTGTAGAAGTGCTCGCCGGTCCACTGGTTGTAGAGGCGGTGCATCTCCTGGGTCTCGGCGGCGGGCTCGGGAGCGGGCTCGTCGACGCGCTCGATGGTGACCTGGTCGAGAATGTCAGCGTCAGTCACCTGGGCGTCATCAGTGAAGTAGGTAGTGAAGGTGATGGAGTCCTCGGTCACCTCGGCCACGGACATGTTCTGGCGCTGGGACTGGTCGGAGACCGCGGAGAACGTGTTCTGCGGGAGGTTCTGGAGGTTGTAGTACTTGGAGCCGGAGGCCGAGTTGGCGGTGATGTAGAGCACCTGGCCGTTCTCGGGGTTGGTCAGGGTGTCCTCGACCTCGTCGGTGATGACGGGCGTGGTGCCGTCCATGAGGTAGGTGCGAGTGTAGACGTGGTCGTGGCCCATGAGGACGGCGTCGACGTCAAGGTCGGAGAAGACCACCGGGAGCTCGGAGCGTCGCTGGAGGATGTCGGAATCGGCCGTGTGGCTGGCGGTGGAGTACACGGAGTGGTGGAAGGTGACGATCTTCCAGTTGGCGTCCGGGTTCTGCGCGATGGCATCCTCCATGAAGGCACGGTGCTCGGAGGTGCTCATGTTGTTGGAGTTGAGCGACATGAACAGCACGCCGTTGTAGGTGAACCAGAAGTCACCGGAGCCCTCGCCCGCATTGTCGGTTGCACCGAGCTCGGAGACGTTGGGCATGTTGTAGTTGTAGGTGTAGTTGGCGTTGTCGAGGTAGTTGTCGTGGTTGCCCACGTTGACGGCCATGGTGATGCCGTGGAGCACCTCGGGGGCAAAGTAGCCGTCGTACTCCTCCTCAACAACCTGCTCGTCGCGGGTGTTGATCTGGTCGCCCAGGCTGATCATGAAGTCGGTGTCAAACGCCTCGGTCATGGTGTTGAGCGTGTTGGTCCAGCCCTCGGTGTCGGAGGCAACGTCGCCGCTGGCACCAATCTGCGGGTCGCCGGCAAACATGAACGAGAAGGACTCGCCGTCGCCGAGGTTGCCGGTAGAGAACTCATAGGTGTCCGACCAGCCGCCCTCGTTGCCCACGCGGTAGAGGTAGTCGGTGTTGGCGGCGAGGTTGTCAACGGTGGCCTTGAAAGAGCTCCAGCCCTCGAGCTCGGAGCCGTCGGCGTCAGCGGTCACGCTGGTGACGCCCTCGGTCGGGAAGGCGGACTCGGCGGTCCAGCCTTCGGGCTTCTCGGCAACCTGGACCATGGCATCCTTGGTGGTGGTGCCGAGCCAGTTGAAGTTGCGGGAGGTCTCGGTGGCGCCAATCTCCAGGGAGACGCGGTCGACCTCGGGCTTCTC
>CASEGE010000096.1 GCA_949287335.1 uncultured Olsenella sp.
AGACGCAGCCCGGAGCGTCCAGGCGCCCAATCGTGAACAGCGCGTCGAGGTTGCCCGACCGAAGGTCCGCCAGCGCCTTGGCGCCAACGCGGACGGAAAGGTGCGTCTCAACTCCCTGGGAGTGCGTCATGAGGCGTGCCACGATACCGCAGATAAACTCGTGCTTTGAGAAGGGCGGGGTGACAAGGGCGATTCTGAGGTCGTCTCTTGGTGGGGTGGCCTTGCCCCAGGAGCTGGCGGCTTGCTCAACGTACGCGAAGCTCTCGACCGCCCTGCGCGCCGGCTCCAGGAGCGTCTTGCCCAGAGGCGTGAGACGCATCCCCCTTCCCTCGCGCGCAAACAGCTTTCCGCCGAGCTCCTCCTCGAGCTCGTGAATTGATTTAGAGACGGCCTGTACCGTGACGCCCTCTTCCCGCGCGGCAGTGGAGAAGTTCCCCGTGCGCGCCGCCTGATAGAAGAACTGGAGCTGACGGATGTTCATGGTCGTCCTGTCGCCGAGTTTGTCCCCAGGGTCAGTCTACGCTCAAGGCCCCCATTGATGGCGTGACGCGGGCCACAGTCAAGAAGAGCAACGGGGCTCATTTCGCGGTGGCATAGGTACGACGGTAAAAGAACTTCGTCTCACGAGAAGGGCATGCGCTCGAATATCAACGAGCGCTTGACTATCAGCAAGAGACGCTCGCGGACCGCCGAGAACAGCTTTCGTTCAGGTATCGTCTATTCTGTGTGCCTGTCTGTCTTTTCGTTTCCTTGCCAAGGAGTTCGCATGACCCCAGAGCCGCAGCCCTCACCCACAAAGTCCGCAACGCCGAGCGGCGCTCCCGCGCACGCTAAGGCCAAGCAGAAGATGCCGCTCGCCTATAGGCTCTACGGTCTCTTCTGCATCCTCCTCGGTGCCTACACCCTCTTCGCCGTGGTGATGTTTGCGGCGCTCATGACCTGGGCGCTCCAGACCGACCCCTCAATGGTCATCGTGGGCACCGACCCCACGTTGCCCGTGGTTCTTCTCGTCATATCCTACGTGATCACCTTTGTCGACGGCATCGCCCTCATCGTCTTTGGACGAATGCTGCGGCGTGGAAGCCGCCGCAACGCCGCGCTTGTCTCGCACGTGCTCATTGCCACGTCTGTGGTGCAGATTCTGTTCAAGCTGATGCTCCAGGGCGTCGACCTCACGCTCATTCCCGACGCCATCCAGCTCTTCTTGCTGATCGCCGTCTCCGTGACCGTGGACCCCACGCTCAAGAAGGAGCGCGCCGTCCAGCGCAAGTTCCGCGACATGGTTGACCGCGAGGCCGCGGGCGTTGACATGCTTGGCCGCGACCTCGAGGGCAAGGGTTTCATCGAGCTCAACTTCTTCAACCTGTTCTGGGTCTTTGTCGTGTGCTGCTTCCTCGGTCTCATCATCGAGACCGTGTACCACTTCGCGGTGGTGGTTCCCGGGGAGATCCAGGATCGCGCCGGCCTGCTCTTTGGGCCCTTCTCGCCCATCTATGGCTTTGGCGCCGTGCTCATGACGGTGGCGCTCAACCGCTTCTACAAGGCCAACCCGGTGATCATCTTTGTGGTCTCCGCTGTGATCGGCGGCCTCTTCGAGGCGGCGACCTCGCTCTTTATGGAGCTGGGCTTTGGTGCCGTGGCCTGGGACTACTCCGGGTCCACGATCTTCGGCCTCTTCCCGGACCCCATTGCCGTGATCTTTGGCGGGCGCACGAGCGCGCTCTTCATGTGCATGTGGGGCGCGCTCGGCTTTGTGTGGATCAAGGTCTGCCTGCCCTGGATGCTCAAGCTCATCAACCTCATCCCGTGGAAGGTCCGCTACTCCTTCACCACGATCTGCGCCGTCCTCATGCTGGTGAACGGCGTCATGACGCTCGAGGCGCTGGACTGCTGGTTCGAGCGCCTCTCGGGCATTCCGCAGGCCACGCCCATCGAGCAGTTCTACGCCGAGCACTACGACAACGACTACATGGCGCACCGCTTTGAGTCCATGACCATCACGCCGGACGACTCCGCGCGTGTGGACGGCGCCGCCCGCGCCACCGCGGTGGAGGCGGACGAGGAGCTCATCGAGGGCGCGGCTGACGCTACGTTTGAGGATGATGCCGCATGACGGAGGGGGCGGAGCAGAAGCGTCCTCACTGGGGGCGCCGCGTTCTTCTCGCCCTGCTGTCGATTGTGATCGTGGCGGGCGTGGCGCTTGCGATTGGCGTGTGGCACCGACTCGAGCAGCGCCGCCTGGGTGAGGGCGTGGTCCAGCCGCCGAGCGAGTTTGCGGCGCTGGAGGGATCGTCCG
>CASEGE010000097.1 GCA_949287335.1 uncultured Olsenella sp.
CGATCGAGTAGCCGCCGACGCGGTTCAGGTAGAAGACCGTCGCGGGGTCGACCGTGCCGCAGCGCGTGCCCATGATCAGGCCGTCGAGCGGGGTGAGGCCCATGGTGGTGTCCATGCACTTGCCGTCCTCGATGGCGCACAGGGACGCGCCGGAGCCGAGGTGGCAGCTCACGAGCTTGTGGGTCTTGTCGCCCATGACCTGGTTGACGGTGCGCCAGATGAAGCGGTGGCTCGTGCCGTGGGCGCCGTACTTGCGGACGTGGTACTTGTCCACGACGTCACGCGGGAGGGCATAGCGCCACGCGTGCTCGGGCATGTGGTAGTGGAAGGCGGTGTCGGGAACGATGACGTTGCCGAGCTCGGGGAACATGTCACGGCAGATCTCGATGACGTCGGCCTCGGCGTAGTTGTGCAGCGGCGCGAGCGGGGCGACCTCGCGGACCTGGGCGAGCGTCTCGTCGGTCACGACGGCGGACTCGGGGAAGTACCAGCCGCCCTGGACCACGCGGTGGCCGATGCCGCCGATGGGCTTGTCAATGGTCTTGAGGATGTCAAAGACGTACTTGATGGCGGTCTTGTGGTCGGGAAGCGCGACCTCGAGCTTCTGCTTCTCCCCGCCCATCTCCTCATGGCCGACGAACGAGCCGTCGATGCCGATGCGCTCGCAGTTGCCCTTCGCGTAGACCTCGCGCGTGTCGACGTCAAGGAGCTGGTACTTGAGCGACGAGCTGCCTGCGTTGATGACAAGGACGTTCATGACTCTCCTCTCGCGGGGAACTCCCCCACCTTTCCGATTGCACAGCGTCCTTATCATACGCCCTCGGCAAGGCGGAAGAATGTGCGAAGGTACAAAACTCGCTAAGCGGGGATGAGGCCCTCGCCGAGAGGCTTGCCGCCAAGAACGTGCATGTGAAGATGCATGACCGTCTGGCCGGCGGCGGCACCCGTGTTCATGATGCAGCGAAAGCCCGTCTCGGCAACGCCGCACTTCTCGGCAACGGCGCGCACGGCGGCCTCCATCGAGGCGAGCGTCTCGGCGGGAACGTTGTCGACGAAGTTCTCATGATGGGCCTTGGGAACCACGAGCACGTGAACAGGGGCCTGCGGGTTGAGGTCGCGGAAGGCGACGACGTTCTCATCCTCAAAGAGAAACTCACTGGGGATCTCACCGTTGGCGATCTTGCAGAAGATGCAGTCTGACATGGGGCTCTCCAATCGTACGCAGGCGCCTCTCGTGGCGCTACTCGTTGATATATGCCGTGCTCGGGGCCGACGCCGTGTCGGTCACGGGAGCGTTCTCGTCGGTGGCGTCGAGAAGGACGCGCACCTTCTGCTCGGCCGATGACAGGCGCTCGCGGAGGCTCTTCAGGAGCTCCACGCCACGACCATAGCGCTCGAGCGACTCCTCGAGCTCAAGCTCCCCGGACTCGAGCGCGCGCACGATCTGCTCGAGCTCGACGGAGGCCTCCTTGAAGGTCATCTCGTCAACGGGTCGATAGGTCACATCTGCCATAAGTCTCACACCTTTCCGGGCCTACGCCCTGCTAGCTCTCAACGTTTGTGACGGTTGCCCCAAAGGAGCCCGTGCCGAGAAGGACGCGCACCTCGTCACCGGGCGCAAGCTCGGCGGAGCCCTTCACCACGTGACCCCTGGCGTCACGCGTGATGGCATAGCCGCGCGCGAGCACCGAGAGCGGCGAGAGCGCGTCGAGCGATGCCGCGAGGCGCGCGAGCGTTGCCTCCGCGGGGCGGCACAGGCGCGGCGCGAGCTCGGCAAGCCGCGAGCCCATGCGGCCCACGTCCTGACGCTCCCGAGCGCGGGCGCGCGGAATGGCGTCGTGCAGGCGCACCTCGGTCTGAGCGAGCTCGCTCAGACGGTCGTGCAGCGGCGCGAGGGGGTCCGTGAGGCAGCGCCTGGCCCCAAGCGCCTCAAGGGAGACGCGCCTGCGGGAGAGGTCTGCCTCGACCGTGCTCCTCATGAGCTGCGCGAGGGCGTCCGTGCGCTGAGCG
>CASEGE010000098.1 GCA_949287335.1 uncultured Olsenella sp.
CGGGTTAGTGGTCTCAGAGACAAGGGGACCGGTTGGGCCGCGCGGCCAACCCTGCCCCCTTTTCTCTGAGACAAATAACCCGTCCCCAAATTGCTGTATACTTGCATAGGCAATAGTTGATATATCAAGGAGTGCTTATGTCCGAGCCCGGTTCCTCGCTCGAGGACTTCCACATGCGCCTCATGCGTGCCTTCCATGCGCAGCGCACCTACCTGAGGCCTCGCGTCGACGATCTCGGGCTTGGTCCCGGTCAGCCAAAGATGCTCGTCTACCTGGCCGTTCATGGCCCGTCCAGTCAGCGCGAGGTCGCTGACTTCTTTGAGTGCGATCCCGGCGCCGTCTCGCGCATGTTCGACTCCCTCGAGCGCACGGGCTTTGTGACCTCCGCCCCCGGACGCGACCGCCGCACGAAGGCCCTCGCCCTCACGGAGAAGGGCCGCGCCGCCGCGGACGCCTGGGACGTCGTCTGCGCCGAGGAGCAGGAGGTCATGCTCGCGGGCTTCTCGTCCGAGGAGCGCGCCACCTTTGCCGACCTTCTCGGCCGCGCCCGCGCCAACCTCTGGCGTGCCATCGAGGGCGACGAAGGAGGCGAGGCCTGATGGACGGCGTCCGCCTCATCGCCCGCTACCTGGGCCCGTACCGTCGAGACTTCCTCATGGCCGTGCTCTGTGTGGCCGTGGAGACGTCGCTTGAGATCTTTATCCCCGTGCTCATGGCCTACGTCCTCGATGAGGGCATCATGGCAGGGAGTCTGTCCACCGTCCTCACCGGCGGCGCTGGCATGCTCGTCTGCGCGCTCCTCTCGCTAGGCCTGGGCTTTCTCTACGCGCGCTTCTCTGCCCGTGCCGCGATGGGCCTGGGCTCGCGCCTGCGCGAGGCGGAGTACGCGCACCTGCAGGAGTTCTCCTTCTCCAACCTTGACGACTTTGAGAGCTCATCGCTCGTGACGCGCCTCACCACCGACGTTACCGTCATCCAGAACGCCCTGGTCTCCGGCACGCGCCCGCTCGTGCGCGGCCCCGTGATTATGGTGATGGGCCTGCTCTGCGCCTCGCTCATGTCCGCGGAGCTCGTGGTCGTGTTCTTTGTGGTCCTGCCCGTGCTCGCGGTGGCGACCTTCTCCGTGGTGCGTCGCGTGGGGCCGCTCTATCGCGTGCTCCAGGGCGTGATGGACCAGCTCAACGACGCCCTGCAGGAGGACCTCGCCGCCATCCGCGTGATCAAGGCGTATGTGCGCGAGGGCTACGTCGCCGAGCGCTTTGCCGGCGTGAACGGACATCTTGCCTCCACGGGCACGAGAACCTTCCGCACGGCCGTCCTCAACGTGCCCATCTTCCAGGGCACCATGTACGTTACCTGCGTCGCGATCATGTGGCTCGGCGGGCAGATGATCCTTGCGGGCACGCTCACGGTGGGCACCTTCACCGGCTTCATGAGCTACGTGCTGCAGATCGTGAACTCCCTCATGATGATCTCCAACGTCTTTCTGCTGCTCGCGCGTGCCGTCACCAGCGTGGAGCGCGTGGGTCAGGTTCTGGACGAGAAGCCCACCATCGTCTCGCCGCGGCAGGCCGTGCAAGACGTGCGCGACGGCTCGGTCTCCTTTGACCACGTGAGCTTCAAGTACGCGAGCACGGCCGAGAAGAACGTGCTCGAGGACGTCTGCCTGGACTTCCCGGCGGGCTCGACCATCGGCATCCTGGGAGGCACGGGCTCGGGCAAGACCACGCTCGTGCAGCTCATCGCCCGTCTCTATGACGTGACCTCGGGCACCGTGCGCGTGGGTGGGCGTGACGTGCGCGACTACGACCTCGCACGCCTGCGCGACGCGGTGGGCGTGGTGCTGCAGAAGAACGTGCTCTTCTCGGGCACCGTCCGCGAGAACCTGGCCTGGGGAGACGCGGATGCCTCGGACGAGGACATGCTCGAGGCGTGTCGTCTGGCCTGTGCGGACGAGTTCCTGGACCGCATCGGCGGGCTCGACGGCGACCTCGGTCAGGGCGGTGCCGGCGTCTCGGGCGGCCAGCGCCAGCGCCTCTGCATCGCGCGTGCCCTGCTCAAGCGCCCGCGCGTCCTCATCTTTGACGACTCCACGAGCGCCGTGGACATGGCCACCGACGCCACGATCCGCAAGAACCTGGCGTCGCTCACCGACGTCACCAAGATCGTGATCGCCCAGCGCGTGGCCTCCGTGATGGACGCCGACAAGATCGTGGTGCTCGACGACGGGCACGTCCATGCCTGTGGCACCCACGAGGAGCTTCTCGCCAACGACCCAATCTACCAGGAGATCTACGAGTCCCAGATAGGCTCTGGGATCAGCGGGGAGGTGGCGTAGATGCCATCCCGTCAGACCGCGGCGCCCGCGCGCCCCGCAAACATGCTCGCCACGCTCCGGACGCTCCTCTCCTATATGAGCCACGCGCGCTGGATGCTTTTGCTCGTGGCGGTGCTCGTCACCGTGAGCGCGCTCGCCAACCTCTTTGGCACGTACATGATCAAGCCTGTGGTCAACGCGGTGGGGGAGGGTGACTTCGCGTCCTTCTCGTCCGGCGTTGCGCTAACCGCGATCATCTATCTCTTGGGCGTTGCCTCGGCAGCCGGTTACACGCAGACGATGGTGCGCGCGGCGCAGCGCGTGGTCTTTGACATCCGACGCGACCTCTTTGACCACATCGAGCGCCTGCCGCTCTCCTTCTTTGACCGCAGTCGCCACGGCGATGTTATGAGCTACTTCACCAACGACGTGGACACCGTCTCCGAGGCGCTCAACAACAGCTTTGCGAGCCTCGTGCAGGCGGGCGTGCAGATCGTGGGCACGCTCACGCTGCTTCTGGTGCTCGACTGGCGGCTTACGCTGGTGACCATCGCGTGCGACGCGGGCATCGCACTCTACGTGCGGTTCTCGGGCGGGCGGAGCAGGCGCTACTTTGCGCGGCAGCAGCACGAGCTGGGCGCGCTCGACGGCTACGTGGAGGAGATGATTTCTGGTCAGAAGGTCGTGAAGGTCTTCAACCACGAGGCCGCAAACCTCGCCGGCTTCCGCGAGCTCAACGAGCGCCTGCGCGAGGCGGGCACGTCGGCGCAGGCCTATGCCTCCACGATGGTGCCCGTGACCGTGTGCGTGGGCTATATCAACTATGCGATTGTTACCATCCTGGGGGCGGTTCTGGCACTGGGCGGGCAGATGGACGTGGGGTCGCTCGCGAGCTACCTCGTGTTTGTGCGCCAGGCCACGGCTCCGCTCAACCAGTTCACGCAGCAGGGCAACTTCCTGCTCACGGCGCTCGCGGGCGCGGAGCGCATCTTCTCCGTGATGCGCCTCGAGGGCGAGGTCGACGAGGGCGTGGTGCGCCTCGAGCACGCTGACGACGTGGAGGCCGCTCGCGTTGCGGCCGGCGCCGCTGGCTGGGCATGGCTCATCGACGGCGAACACGTGCCGCTCCAGGGCGACGTCCGCTTCTACAACGTGGACTTTGGCTACGAGGAGGGCCAGACGGTTCTCAAGGACCTCACTCTCTACGCCAAGCCGGGTCAGAAGATCGCTTTCGTGGGCTCCACGGGCGCGGGCAAGACCACTATCACCAACCTCATCAACCGCTTCTACGAGACGCGCTCCGGTGTGATCACCTACGACGGCATCGACGTGCGCGACATCGAGAAGGCCAGCTTGCGGCGCTCGCTCGGAATCGTTCTGCAGGACACCCACCTCTTCTCGGGGACCATCGCCGAGAACATTCGCTTTGGCAAGCTCGACGCCACGGATGATGAGGTCCGCGCCGCCGCGCGTGTGGCCAACGCCGACGGCTTCATCTCGCGTCTGCCGCGCGGCTACGACACGCCCGTGGTGGCGGATGGTGCCAACCTCTCGCAGGGGCAGCGGCAGCTCCTCGCCATCGCGCGCGCGGCGGTGGCCAACCCGCCGGTGCTCATCCTCGACGAGGCAACCTCGAGCATCGACACGCGCACCGAGGCCCTCATCCAGCGCGGCATGGACGCCCTGATGGCGGGGCGCACGGTCTTTGTGATCGCGCATCGCCTCTCCACGGTCCGCAACGCCGACGCGATCATGGTGCTCGAGCACGGGCGCATCGTTGAGCGCGGCACGCACGAGGAGCTTCTCGCCCAGCGTGGCGAGTACTGGCAGCTCTGGACCGGCGCCAAGGAGCTGGACTAGGTCCGGTGGCGAGGTTCTTCTCGTCTCTGTGGTTTGTGTACACTGCCAGTTCTGTTGTGTACGCCATTTCAAGTCTTATGCCGTATGTCCGAGCCCCTGAACAGCATGGATATAAAATCGAATCTCATGAAAAGATTAAACTGTGTACACAACGTCCGGGGGACTGTACACAACGTCCGGGGGACTGTACACAACCTGCGGGGACCGTACGCAACGCCCAGGAGGCGGTGTGCGTCCAAGAGCTGTGAAGACGCGACGCCAGGGCGAGGTCGTGGTAAGGTTTGCCGCAGAAGGGCCGGCAGAAAGGCTGATTCATGACAGAACTCATCGCCGTTGCCGCGGGCGGTGCCGCGGGCAGCATGGCTCGCTGGGGCCTTGGGCTCCTCCTGGGAGGCCTGCTGCCGGGTCTGCCGGTGGGAACGTTTGTGGCCAACGTGCTTGCGGGGCTGACAATCGGTGTCGTTACGGGCCTGCATGCAATCTCGCCGCTACCGGAGCCTGCGCGCCTGCTGCTTACGGTGGGCCTGTGCGGAGGCCTCTCCACGTTCTCGACCTTCTCAAACGAGACGCTTCAGATGATTGAGTCCGGCAATGGGGCGGGCGCGGCGCTCAACATCGCACTCAACGTGGGGACGTGCCTTGCCGCCGTGTGGGCAGGTGTGCGAATCGGCAGCATGTTGGCATCGGCGTAGGGAGGACGTGTGGCAAAGCAGGTCTGGCAGGGCGGCAACATGCTCTACCCGCTGCCCGCGGTAATGGTGAGCTGTGCAAACGCGGCTGGCGAGAAGGACATCGTCACGGTGGCGTGGGCCGGTACCGTGTGCACCAACCCTCCTATGCTCTCTATCTCGCTTCGGCCGGAGCGGCACAGCTACCACATCATCCGAGAGTCGGGCGAGTTTGTGGTGAACCTCGTGACGGCGCGTCTCCAGCGCGCGTGCGACTGGTGCGGCGTGCGTTCCGGTCGCGACTACGAC
>CASEGE010000099.1 GCA_949287335.1 uncultured Olsenella sp.
AGACGAAGGGGACAGGTTCCTTTGTCTCATAAATTAATCAATGAGACAAAGGAACCTGTCCCCTTTGTCTCATGCCTCTCCTAGTGGCGGGTCTCGCGGGCAACGAGGGCGTCGGCCCCGTACTTCGCGCGAAGCGCCGGCTTCTCTATCTTGCCCGTGGGGTTTCTCGGCACGGGCGCAAAGATGATCTTGCGGGGCCGCTTGTAGCGCGGCAGGCCCTTGCAGAAGCGGTTGACCTCGTCCTCCGTGAGGTCGTCGTGCTCGGGCTTGGGCTCGATGATGGCGCAGGCGATCTCGCCGAGGCGCTCGTCGGGGAGTCCTATCACGGCCACGTCGTGAATGGCGGGGTGGCCCATGAGATAGTCCTCGATCTGCACGGGGTAGAGGTTCTCGCCGCCCGTGATGATGACGTCCTTCTTGCGGTCAACGAGCCAGTAGAACCCGTCGGCATCGCGCCGGGCCATGTCCCCGGTGTGCAGCCAGCCGTCGATGAGGGTCTCGGCGGTGGCGACGGGGTCCTTGTAGTAGCACTGCATGAGGCCGGGCCCGCGCACGCAGAGCTCGCCCACCTCGTCGGTTCCTACCTCGTGGCCCTTCTCGCCCACGATCTTGCACTCCCAGCGGTACCCCGGCACGCCGATGGCACCCACGCGCTCGATGTTCTCGAGCCCCAGGTGCACGCAGCCTGGGCCCATGGACTCGGAGAGGCCGTAGTTGGTGTCGTAGGCATGGTGCGGAAAGACCTGGCGCCAGCGCTGGATGAGGCTCGCCGGAACGGGCTGGGCGCCTATGTGCATGAGGCGCCACTGATCCAGGCGGTAGTTCTCCAGACGAACCGTGCCCTCCTCGATGGCGACGAGGATGTCCTGCGCCCACGGCACGAGCAGCCATACGATGGTGCAGCCCTCGTTGGAGACGGTCTCGAGCACCGTCTTGGGCGAGACTCCGCGCAAAAGCACGCCGCGTCCGCCCACCATGAGGCTTCCCATCCAGTGCATGCACGCGCCCGTGTGGTAGAGCGGCGGGATGCAGAGAAACACGTCGTCGTGGGTCTGGTGGTGGTGCGCCTGCTCCATCTCGGCGGCCTGCGTGAGGCTCTCGTGGTGGTGCAGGATCGCCTTGGGAAATCCCGTGGTGCCGGAGGAGAAGTAGATGGCGGCGTCCTCGTCCTCGGAGAGCGGGATGCGCGGGTCCGCCGAGGAGCAGAGGCTTGCCAGCTCGCGGTAGCTCTCCGCCCAGGTGGGGCAGTCGTCGCCCACGTAGAAGAGCAGGCGTCCCGCGTGGATGCGGTCCACGATCTCCTCCACGCGGCCGATGAACTCCGGGCCAAAGACGAGGATGTCAACGTCCGCCTTGTCCAGGCAGTACTCGATCTCGTCGGCGGAGTAGCGAAAGTTGAGCGGCACCACCGTGGCACCCGACTTGAGGACGCCAAAGTAGAGCGGCAGCCACTCGATGCAGTTGTAGAGCAGGATGGCCACCTTGTCGTCCTTGCGCACGCCGCGGGACAGCAGCAGGTTGGCAAAGCGGTTGGCCTTCTCGTCAAAGACGGACCACGTCATCTCGCGGCGAAACGGCTCGTCCTCGGTGGTCTCCACCAGGTCGTAGTCGCGCCAAGTGATGTGGCGGTTCTCGCGCCGCTCGGGGTTGACCTCAACGAGGGCCACCTCATTGGGGTACTTCTCGGCGTTGGCGCGCAGCATGTCGACGATGGTCATGGGAGTGCCTTTCGGTTCTATCACGCGTAGGTGTCATTCTAGACGCGTCC
>CASEGE010000100.1 GCA_949287335.1 uncultured Olsenella sp.
GCACCGCGCCCCTGGTCCTCCACGATGACGCAGCGTAGGCGCGCCGGACCGGAGCCGCCGTAGTCGACCGAGCGCACGCCGGCTCCCTCAACCCACGCCCCGTCCGAGAGCGCGTCGAGCGCGGATGCGGCAAGCGCCGAGGAGACGCCCGCCTTGCCGGATGCGCCGGCAACGCCCACGATGAGCGCGCGGCACGCGCGCGTGAGGGCAACGTAGAGCAGGCGCGCCTTCTCGTGCGCCTCGGCCTCGTCGTTTGCCGCCCTGAGCGCAAGGTAGCGCGCGGCGAGGGGCATCTGGGCGGACTTGTCGGCACTGGGGACAAGCTCCTCGGGATCGACGTCGTCGAGCTTGGGCGCCTCCTTGGGCCGCAGCACAAAGCGCTTTCCCCCACTTTCCGCACCAACGGCGAGCTGCGCCTCGCTGCGGGGGTTGCCCCAGCACTCGGCAACCGCGCAGACGCCAAACTCCAGGCCCTTCGACGCGTGGACCGTCATCACGCGCACGGTTCCCCCGCCAGAGCCGCCCTCGGCACCGGCAAGCGAGGCGGGAGGGACCTTGGCCGCAGCGAGCCAAAGGTCAAACTCCGTGGCGGCTCGCGCCGGGCCAAGCCCAAGATCGGAGGTGAGGTCGCGCACGTAGCGCACGGCGGCAAGCACGTTAGCGGCACGCGCGAGCCCCTCCGCGCCGCCCCTCTCGAGCCGGGCGAGCCACCCGGAGTCGCGCACCACATCCGCGCAGACGTCTGCCACGGGACGCCAGCCCACCTCGTCGATGGCCCGGGAAATCACCTCGTGGGCGCGCGCGAGACGCGCGGAGGGCGTGCGGTTGCGATAGAACTCCATGTCGGCAAGGCCGCGGTCGATGCTGCGCTTGGTGGGCGCGTCCAGCTTTTCCTGCGTGCGCGTCCCCAGGTCGCAGAAGTCGTTCGCGTCGAGGCCAAACATCTCGCTCGCCAGCAGCGGAAAGAGCCCCGACTGGGTGTCTGCGGGGTTGGCGAGCACGTGGAGCAGCGCTCGCATCACCTTGACCTCGTCGGTGGAGGTGAACGTGGAACCGCCCGTGACCACGCACTCCATCCCCCTCGCGCGGATGGCGTCGATGTAGAGGTCGGCATGGGTGGTCACGCCCAGGAGCAGCGCCATGTCGCCCGGGCGCTCGCCCGCATCGCGATACGCCGCGAGCGCGTCTGCGATCTGGGCGGCCATCGTTGCCGTCTGGTGGCGGCTCGGCCTGCCCGCGCGACCCTTCCCCGCGCACACCTCAATGTCAATGCGCGGCAGCTCACGGGCCTGATAGTCATCCTCGTAGTCTGGGTTGGGCTCGAGGTGCATGAAGTCGGGCATCACCGCGCCCGAGGCCCCGCCGCCCGTGCACACCCGCTCCACGAGCGCGAGCACATCGGGGTGGCTTCTGTAGTTGGTATCGAGCCTCACCACGTTCTCGCGCGCCACCTGGGTGCCACGGCCACGAAACACGCTCACGTCCGCGCCGCGAAAGCGATAGATGGACTGCTGGGCGTCCCCCACCGTGCAGAGGTGGCGCGCGCCCTCGCCGGCGAGAAGCCCAATGAGCTCGAGCTGCATCTCGTCGGTATCCTGGAACTCGTCCACCATCACGAGCCGGAACCTGCCCGCGTAGTCGCGCCTCACCTCATCGTTGTCACGCACGGCGAGAAGGGCCAGGCGCACCAGGTCGTCGTTGTCAAGGCAGCTCTCGGCGCGCTTGATCTCGTCGTAGCGCGCGCTGACGCGGCGGGCGAGCTCGAGCAGGGAGCCCGAGAGCGGCGCCACGCGCGCAAACGACGCCTCGGCGCGTGCGAGCGCCAGCGCGGAGCGCACCGCGAGGACGGCCTCCTTTATCGCGCCGCGCGCCTGGGGAAGCGAGAGTCCCGCGAGCGCGACGTCCACGACCTCCGGCGTGAGCTCGCGAGCGGGGCGCGCCGCAAGCGCCCGGACCGTCTCGAGCGCGGGCGCGACCTTCTCGGCGGCAGATGCCGTGAGGCGCTGAGCCCCCAGCTCCTCGAGGCGCATCTCGAGGTCGCGGAGCGCCGAGGCAACCGAGTCGCGCGGGACGCACGCAGGAGAAAGGGCATCCACGCCGCCCGAGAGCGAGCGCGCCTCCCCCACGAGCCGCTCGACGATGCCCATGGCGCCGGTGTACCCGCTCTGGGGAGCGTAGGTCCCCAGGTCAAACTCGGCAAAGACGGGGGCAAACGCCTCGTCGCGGCGGGCGGCGCGCATGACGTCGTCCATCGCGCGGTCGAAGAGCGCCGCCTGCCGGGAGTCCGCGACCACCTCAAACGACGGGTCGAGCCCCAGGTCAAGCGCATGACGGGAGAGAATGCGACGGCACATCCCGTGAATGGTGGAGATCCATGCGTCATCTACGGCAAGCGCCGCCTCGGACATCTGCGCCCGGCGAAGCGCCCCCCGCACGCGCTCCTTGATCTCGCGCGCCGCCGCCTCGGTGAAGGTGATGACGAGCACCTGGTCAAGGCTGTCGAGATAGGGCTTCCCACCCTCGCCGGACCCCGGGGAGAGCGCCCATGCGATGCGACGCGTGAGCGTGAAGGTCTTGCCCGAGCCGGCACCTGCCTCCACGAAGAGGGGCGCGTCGAGCGTCTCGGCAATGGTGCGCTGGGCGTCGTTGAGACCCGAGAGGTCCACGGAGCCCACGGTCTTCTCGCTCACTTGCTGAGCCTCCTCTCGCAATTGAGGACCGGGCAGAACAGGCACGCGTCGGCATCTGTGGGATGCGCCTCGATGTCACCGGAGAGCATCCGGGAGATGCGCCCGGCTATGGCCTCCTCGCAGGCATCGAGCAGGGCCTCCATGCCAGAGCCCCCCTCGCGTCCAAAGCCCTCGTCGCGGCTCACGCTCACGCGCTCGAGCCGCGCAGGCGAGGGGGCGCGGCCGCCAAAGACGTTGTCGACGAGGTTCTCGTCCACCGCCCCGGCGAGCGCATGGGCGCCCTTGGTGCAGAGATACGTTGCCGCCCTCACCTTGAGCTGCGGAAACGCTCGTCTCACCACCTGCGCGTAGATGAGCGACTGCACGCGCCGGGGAACCACGGGCTCGCCTGTGACAAAGCCGCCCTTGGGGATGACGTCATACTCGGCCGCAAAGCCCGCGTCGCTCTTGTGCTTGTAGTCAATGACCACCGCCTGACCGTGGGCGTCCACGTCAACGCGATCGATCGTGCCCGTGAGCAGCACGCCCGCGTAGCTGACCTCGGCGCCACCCTTGCCAAAGCCCCACTCAAAGAGGCGCGGCTCAAAGCCCGTGAGCATGGGGGCCTCAAAGTCCAGCAGGCTCAGCAGGTCGCGGCGCAGACCCTGGAGCTGCCCCATCTGCTGGGCGCTGTGGGCGACAAGGGCCTGGGGCAGCGGGCGCCCCCTCCTGTCGAGCTGGTACTGGTGGGAGAGATGCGCGTCAAACTCCTCCTCCAGCACCGCGCGGGCCTCCTCGAGCGCCCCCTCGTCGCAGACGGACGAGCCGGCAAGGCGAACCTCGGGGCGCTCCTGCGCCCACGCCACGAGGGCCTCAACGCGCTCGCGGTAGTCGGCGCGCTGCATGGCGTCCGGGGACTCGGCGCGCATGTCCGCGAGCTCGTGGCCCCCCAGCTCGCGCTCGACGGCGCGGGCGAGAAGCTCGCGGCGCGTGACCTCGAGGACGCGGTGCGCGAAGGTGCCCATCTCCGCCCCCGTGAAGCCGGCGTCGGAATCACGCAGACGAAGGCGCCGCAGGCTGAACCACTTGTACGGGCACTCGAGGTAGGACTCTATCTGCGAGGCAGAGAGGATGGGGAGCGCGCCCTCGGTCAGGATGCCCTCTGGCGGCGGCGAGACGCACGCGCGCTCGGAGGGGTCGATGCGGCCGGCGGCGGAGGGGGTCTCGCTTCCCACGCGCTCGGGCGCAATGCCGGAGGGCGCCGCGTTCTCTCGCAGGAGCGTCTCCGTGTGCGAGCGTACGCTCTTCTTACCCAGCGCCTCCACAAGGGCCGAGAAGGGCGCGTCGGCCGCAAGGCCGTAGCAGGCAAGAAGCTCGGTGAGCATGACGGAGGGGTAGCAGGCCTTGCCGTCTGGGCCGTAGAGCAGCCGCTCGAGCACGAGCGCACGGCGGGCGGCGCGGACCGTCGAGGCAAACTCGGCGCGCGCACGGTCCATCTCGTTTGCCTCGTCCTCCACGCCATAGGCCACGAGCAGCGCCGAGCGCACGTCATCCGGAGAGCTCACCGCAGACTCAACCGAGCTCTGGCCGAGAAGGACGACGGCGTCGACGGACGCGGGCGCGAGACGGCCCGCGGCCCGCGGACCCATGATGCGCGCGACGGCGCGGGGGGACGCC
>CASEGE010000101.1 GCA_949287335.1 uncultured Olsenella sp.
ACCTGGACCTCGACCTCCTGGCCGACCTTGACGACCTCGGAGGGGTGGTTGACGTGGTTCCAGGAGAGCTCGGAGATGTGCACGAGGCCGTCGATGCCGCCGAGGTCGACGAAGGCGCCGAAGTCGACGATCGAGGAGACGGTGCCCTTGAGGCGCATGCCAACCTGGAGCTTGGAGAGGATCTCCTGGCGCTCGGCCTTGCGGGCCTCCTCGAGGACGACGCGGCGGGAGAGGACGACGTTGTTGCGGTTGCGGTCCATCTCGATGACGCGGGCCTCGATGCGGGTGCCGAGGTAGGCGTTGAGGTCCTTGACGCGACGAAGGTCGACGAGGGAGGCGGGCAGGAAGCCGCGCAGGCCGATGTCGAGGATCAGGCCGCCCTTGACGACCTCGATGACCTCGCCCTCGACGGTCTCGCCGGAGTTGAACTTCTCCTCGACGGCGTTCCAGGCACGCTCGTACTCGGCGCGCTTCTTGGAGAGGACGAGACGACCCTCCTTGTCCTCCTTCTGAAGAACGAGAGCCTCGATCTCGTCGCCCATGGCAACGACGTCGGCGGGGTTGACATCCTTGCGGATGGAGAGCTCGCGAGAGGGGATGACGCCCTCGGACTTGTAGCCAATGTCAAGCAGGACCTCGTCGCGCTCGAGCTTCACGACGGTGCCGGTGACAAGATCGCCCTCGTCGAAATCGGTGACGGTGCCGTCGATGAGGTTGTTCATCTCCTCGTCGGAGATGTCGTCCAGCGCGAAGATGGACGAGTTCTGAATCTCACTCAAAAGTGGACCCCTTTCGAACAACGGGGCCCCGGTCGTCATGGTCGCTGCCTGCAGTGCCTAGAATCGTGGCGTCTACGTGGAAACTTACATGCTCTCGGGGGCCGACAGATACGTTTGTGCGGGCCCTGTGCCCACACGGGGGATAGAGTAACGTTTTTCGCGTGTGTATTTCAAGAGACGCCGCTGGGTATTTATTATTTTCTCGTAAGATGCGCGCTGGAGACGGAGAAAGGAGCATGACGTGATCAAGGCCGTCCTCTTTGACATGGACGACACGCTCCTGAGGCTCAACCTCACCGCCTTCGTTGCCCGCTACGTTGCCGGCGCCTCCTCGCTCCTCGCGCAGGCCGCTCGCACCACCCCCCTCTCCATTGGCGGTGCCTACGTGCGTGGCTTCCTCGCCATCGACGCTCAGGACCGCGAGGACTCCCTCACCAACGAGCAGCTCTTCAACCAGACGTTTCTTGCCGAGACGGGCGTTCCGCTCGACGACCCCGTCATCGCCGACCTCATGAGCTACTACGAGCGCACGATTGTGCCCGGCTACGGGTGCGGCATCGTGGCGGCAAGGCCCGTCGAGGGGGCGCGAGAGGCCATCGAGGCAGTGCACGACGCGGACCTCATCTGCGCGCTGGCGACAAACCCCACGTTCTCGCTTGACTGCGACCGGGCGCGCATGGGCTGGGCGGGCGTTTCCGAGGACGACTTCTCCCTCGTCTCGACCATCTCAAACTCCACGCGCAGCAAGCCGAGCGCACGCTACTACCAGGAGTTTGCCAACACGCTTGGCGTGAGGCTCGAGGAGTGCCTCATGGTGGGCAACGATTCCTCGCGCGACTTCGCTCGCCCCGAATGCGGGCTGCGCACCGCCTACGTGGGTCACGCCCATCCCAAGAAGGCCGTCTGGCACGGGCCCATGGAACGGCTCTCCCGCGAGCTGCCCGAGCTTCTCGCCCGCCTGAACGAGGAAAGCGCGTAGCCGGCTGCCGTCAGGCTCTCTCCCCCACCACAACGAGAAGTACGGGCGGCTCCCGGACGATTTGGGAAGTAAAACTGTCCGGAACTTGCCCGCATCCATCATGCGGGCCGCTCCCGGACGATTTGGGGACCGGGAACGTCCGGAATCTGCCCGCACCGGAAGTACGGGCGGCGGGCGGGCGGTTTGGGCGAGAAGAACGTCCGCGCGTCGCCCGCACCCACAGAACGGGCTGCCCCCGGACGGTCTGGAAGCCAGAACCGTCCGGGGGCAGCCCAAAGCGGAGTCAAGCCACAGGATCAGGCTAGAGGCCCTGCTCCTCCTTCTTCTTGCTCGTGACAACGAGCGCAACAATGCCGATCACGCTCACAGCGCCGAGGGCGCCGAGTCCAACGCGAGCGGGCATGCGCCATGCGGGCTCAGCTGCGGGACCGTCAATGGCCGTGCTGTTGGCCTCCGCATAGAGGTAGTGGTGCGCGGCGTCGCGCAGGGCGTTCATGCCTGTCGCGGTCTGGGCGAGCGTGTTAATGTCGTCCTGCGAGAACATGCCGTTGGAGAGCGTTGAGGTTCCGCCGTTCAGGATGGCGACCTCGGTGTCCATGAAGCCGTGCTGCTCCAGGTTGTCCGTGAGCACGCACCCCTGGAAGCCCCACTCGCCACGGAGCACGTCCTTGAGCAGCGCAGTGCTCGCGCCCGCCCAGGTGGTGCCCAGGTTGTTGTAGGCGCTCATGATGCCGAGCGAGCCACCGTCCTTGACGGCCATCTCAAAGGGCACGAGATACAGCTCGCGGATGGTCTGCTCGTCAGCCCAGGTGCACAGGCCAAAGTGGCGCTGGGTCTCGCGCTCGTTGAGGGCAAAGTGCTTGATATAGCAGATGAGACCGTTGTCGGTGGCGGCACGCACGGTCGCCGCGGAGATGGAGCCGGAGAGCAGCGGGTCCTCGGAGTAGTACTCGAAGTTGCGGCCGGTGAACGGAGAGCGGTGAAGGTTGGCGCCGGGGGCGTACCAGCCGGAGACGTTCCATGCCGCGGCCTCGCGCGAGATGGCGTCGCCAAAGTCGGAAGCAACGTCCACGTTCCAGGTGGAGGCAAGGACAACCTCGCACGGGTACGTCACGGTCTCGTAGGTGCAGGTGCCCATGAAGGCGTCAAAGACGTAGCTGATGGCGGAGGGACCGTCCATGTCATAGGTCTGCGGCTTGCCGATCGAGTCGATGGCGGCGCTGCCCCAGCCGTTGGTGGCGAGAATCGCATTGAGGTCGTCAACGGTGAGCTTGTCGAGGAGCTCCTCCCACTGCGGGTCGTCAAAGTCCTTGCCCTTGAGGTCGGAGAGCGTGACCTCGTTGGAGGCGCCCGTCACGGGCATCTCGTCCTCGGCGTTCTCGTAATCGCCAAGCTCAAGTGCAGTCGAGAAGATCTCGAGCATCTCGGGAGTTGCCTCCTCGTCGGAGCCGGGCACAATCTCCCAGGTGTCACGCGTCATATAGGCCACGTCACCGGCAACGTCGTCAAAGTGGTTGGTCGCGATGGCCTCGTCGGAGCTGCGCTTTCCAACGTAACGCGCACCCTCCTCGACACCGGTGGAAGCGGACTCCTCATTGAAGACGATGGAGCCGTCAATGGAATAGGCGTAGTCATCAACCACGGTATGGGAGTCGCGGCGGACCGAGATCGTGTACTCGCCACCCTCGAGCACGTAGGAGCCGTTCTCACTGTAATAGCAGCGGCTGTCATAGGAGGCCATGTCCTCAACGGCAAGCTCGATGGTCACGCTCTCGGTCTGGCCGGGCTCGATGAGCGGCGTCTTGGCAAAGCCGCCGAGCACGGCGCCAGGCTTCTGGATGGCAGAGCCGTCGGAGTAGTACGGCGCGGTGTAGTAGAGCTCGACGACGTCCTTACCCGCAACGTCGCCGGTGTTGGTCACGTCCACGGTCACGCTGATGATATCCGACTGGTCAACCGAACCCTCGGGGGTGACGTTGGAGACGGCCCAATCGAAGGTGGTGTAGGAGAGGCCGTAGCCAAACGGGTACTGAACCACGTCGTCATAGCTCGCGCCCGTAACGCTCTCTCCCTCGAGCGTCGTGTAGTCATAGGACTCACGCGTCTCGTAGTAGCGGTAGCCCACATAGATGCCCTCCTGGTAGTTGAGCAGGTAGGCAGGGTGGGAGTCAAACGCCTGGAAGCAGTCGTTGGAGTTGGTGTAGGTATAGGTGCCAAAGTTGTAGAAGGACGGGGTGGTCTCCACGGCATAGGGGTAGATGTCAGCCAGGCGACCAGAGGGGTTGACCTCGCCCTTGAGGATGCTCGCGACGGCTCGCGTGCCCACGTCACCGGGGTCGCCCATCCAGAGGGCGGCATCAACGTCACCAGTTGCCGTGGCGCTGCCCTCCCCGCCGTCCTCGATGAAGCCGAGCTCCATGGCATTGCCGGTGTTGATGAGGACGATGACCTTCTCAAAGGTATCCTCAGCCTGGGCAAGCAGGGAGAGCTCGGCGTCATTGAGCTCGAGGTAGTGCTTCGCACGGTCACTCTCGGTCGTGGCGATCTCTGCCATGGAGGTGGGCAGGTCATTGCCCTCGCCACCCTTGCGGGAGATGACGATCACGGCGGTGTCGGAGTACTCGCGCATGGCCTCGAAGGACGCGTCACCGGTGTACTTGAACTCGACGCCCTGCTCCTCCGCAAGCTCCTCGGTTGCCGGGACCTCGGGGATGGCAAAGTCGACCTCAAAGGTGTTCTCGCCCTCGTCACCGTCGCTCTGATAGACGGCGGCAGTGGCGGGGTTAACCTCAATGCCGGCATCGGCAAACGCCGTCAGGAAATCGGTGCGGTTGGCCGTGAAGGAGCTGCCACCCGAGCCGGTGCCACCATAGACGGGATTGTAGGCACCATACCCAAGCAGGTTGATCTTGGTGTTCTCCATCGGGAGGGCACCGTCGTTCTTGAGCAGCACCGCGCCCTCGGACTCGATGGTCTGGGCCACGGCGAGCCCGTTGTCATAGGACTCCTGCGTCGACTCGTTCTTCTCGACCGGCGCGGGGAACGCCTTGTCGAGCTGGTCCGAGAAGACGCCGAACATCGCCACCGCCGCGCCGACCGCTATGCACGCGAGAACGGCAAGAAGCGCGATGCCCACCTTTCTTCCTCGTTTCATATCCTTCCTTTCCCTAGCATTCTTCGCCGCCCCAGGCGGCACGTGACCTAAGGGCGATTCTCTGGCGAATATCTGGGCACCCTCAAGGGAGTGGGCACGCTTGG
Organism: uncultured Olsenella sp.; assembly: GCA_949287335.1. Lineage (GTDB taxonomy): Bacteria > Actinomycetota > Coriobacteriia > Coriobacteriales > Atopobiaceae > Thermophilibacter. Next base: position 5,017 of record CASEGE010000101.1, read on the forward strand.
TTCTCCGTCCGGCACGGTTGGCGGAGCGACCGCGCTTCTCGCCACGGAGCGGAAACGTAGAATTATCAGTGTCCGTGAAGGTTGGAGGGGCATGGCTTTTTTCGTTGCAATCGTTGAGGACTCGCCGGACGACCTCGCTCGTCTCAAAGAGCATCTGGCGAGATACGCCTCCGAGGCGCATCTTGAGGAGGGGCTCAGGATCTCCTCGTTCACCAGTGCCGAGGACTTCCTCAAGAGCTATGAGCCCATCTATGACGTGGTGCTCATGGACATCGAGCTCCCGGGAGCAAACGGCATGAGCGCCGCTCGGGCCCTAAGGATCGTTGACCCCCGAGCCGCCATAATCTTCATCACGAACATCGCGAGCTTTGCCGTGAGCGGATATGAGGTCGACGCGCTCGCCTATCTGCTCAAGCCCATCTCCCACCCCGCGTTCTCGCTCGCCATGAGGAAGGCCCAGGCAGCGGCGGCGGCCCGTCAGACGCGCACGTATGTGATCCAGACACCAGACGGAATCTTCCGCGTGCCCGTCTCCTCGATCCTCTACGTAGAGGTGGTCCGCCACTCCATCTACTTCCACACCCTCCAGGGGACCTACAAGCGGCGCGGCTCGATGAAGGAGGTCGAGGAGGAGCTCAGGGGCATGCACTTCTGCCGCTGCCACAACGCCTACCTCGTAAATCTCGAGCGCGTCTCTTCCGTAAGCGGAAACGACGTCGTGGTGGGAAGCGACATGCTTCCCGTGAGCCGCCAGCGCAAGCAGGAGTTTCTCGATGCCCTCACGGTCTGCTTGGGGGTGTGAGCATGGAGTCCATCCTTCCCCTCATCTCGTATGACACCTTTGGCTTTGCTACCGAGCTGCTGCTAGCAACGGCGCTGCTCGTAGTCCACGAGCCAAGAAGACCAAAGTTTGCTCTGAGGGCGGCGCTCTCCTGCGCCCTCGTGCTCTGCGTCGCGCTCGCCGTGGCCGCACTGTTCAACTACGGATGGCTCAACCTGCTGAGGTACGCCCTCATCTTTGCCAGCGCCGCCGCGGGAATCTACCTCAGCTTTGACCTCACGGTGCACGAGGCGCTCTTCTTCGGGCTTGCCGCATATAACGTCCAGCACATTGGCTGGCGTGTGGTTGGGCTCACGGTGTATCTCTCGCCAAGCATCCTCTCGGGCTTCTCCGCCACCGTCGCCGCCCTGCCCGTCATGGTAGCCATAGCGCTCTTGTTCTCGCGCACCCTTCGGGCAAACCGCGATGCCACGGTCAATAACCTCCAGCTCATAGCCTTGGTTTCCGTTGTCATCCTCGCCGATCTGGTGCTTAACTACATTCCCATCCTTCTTGGCGGCCAAGGCATCAGGCTGTCGCCAACCGAGAGCGTGTATGCCATCATCTGCTGCCTGCTCACCCTTGCCATCCAGTCGGGCATCCTCGTGCGCTCGCGCCTCGAGCACGAGCAGGCGCTGCTCCAGGAGCTGTGGAAGAAGAACCGCGACCAATACGAGCTTGCCAAGCGATCAATTGACGTGATCAACACTCGCAGCCATGACCTCAAGAAGCAGATCAACGTTCTTCTCGCCGCCTCTTTGGAGGGGTCACAAGAGAGCGGGACCATACGGGAGATCCAGGAGTCGATAGAGGCCTACGACAACAAGGCAAAGACGGGAAACCCCGTCCTCGACGTCCTCCTCACCCAGAAGCTCATGCAGGCCCAGTCACAGGACACGACCCTCGCCTACCTCATCGACGGAAGAGAGTTCAGCTTTCTTGACGAGGTTGACCTCTATGCGCTCTTTGGCAATGTGCTCGACAACGCCCTTGAGAGCGTGGCTCATCTCAATGACAAGGGCCATCGCGTGATCAATCTTCGCGCGGTCCGCCGCGGTCACCTCCTTGTGGTGCACTGCGAAAACTATGCGGGAGAGGACGTGCTCCTTGGGGCGGACGGGCTCCCGCGCACCACAAAGCCCGATGCATGCAACCACGGATTTGGGCTCAGAAGCATACGCATGGTCGTCGAGAAGTACCGCGGAAACATGACGGTGCACACCGATGACGGGGTGTTCCACCTTCAGATTGTGATGCCAATGCCAAACCCTGATTAGGTTGGGCACGCGGCGAAAAGTACGGGCGGGTTACGGACGGTCTGGGGGCCGAAAACGTCCGTAACCCG
>CASEGE010000102.1 GCA_949287335.1 uncultured Olsenella sp.
AGGACTTGAACCTTCATGGAGTTGCCCCCATACGGACCTGAACCGTACGCGTCTGCCAATTCCGCCACGCCCGCGTGCTGGAATATAGTAACGCAACACGCGGACGCTGCCAAGGTCTTTCTCGGCGGCGATTTGGGAACGCGGTTTTTCTCGGCGCCGTGCCGCTACAGGCGAGAAGCACGCGCGACGGGGTAAAATGGACGTCGCACGGCAACGACGCAAACGCAGCTTAATCGAGGAGGTGCCGTGAGCGAGGTCTCGCACAACAGCGTTGCGCAGACGAACGAGGAGCTTCTCCTCGGGCGTTACCGTATTTTGGAGCGCCGAGGGACCGGTGGCTTTGGCACCGTCTGCACCTGCTGGGACACCCGCCTTCAGCGGCGCGTGGCCATCAAGCGCATGCCGCTTGCCACAGAGTCCGGCACCACCGCGGCGGAGGCCCTCGCGGAGGCGCGCACCGCCTGCATGCTCGGACACCCCAACATCGTGACCGTCTATGACTTTGAGACCTCGGGCGCCTATGCCTACCTCGTCATGGAGTACGTCGACGGCCTCAACCTGGCCGAGCTGCTCGGCCGCGTGGAGGGCGGGCGGCTCACCCCCGAGGAGTGTGCCCACGTGCTGGCCTCCGTTGCCCGCGCGCTCTCCTACGCGCACGAGAACCGCGTGCTTCACCTGGACATCAAGCCCACCAACATCATGATCGACCGGCGCGGCACCGTGAAGCTCGCCGACTTTGGCATGGCGTCCCTCGCCTCGGCGGCGGGCTATGGCGGCGCCCGCGGCGGCACGGTGGGCTACATGCCCCCCGAACAGATCGAGGGCATGCTCGTGGACGAGCGCGCCGACGTCTTCTCGCTGGCCGTCGTGATCTGGCAGGCGCTCACCGGCTCGGACCCCTTCCTCGCGAGAAGCGCCGAGGAGTCGCTCGCCAAGATACGGCGCGGGCCGTCAGCGGCGTTCTCCCGCATCCGGCCGGACATTGAGGACGGCGTTGAGCTGGCGCTTCTTGACGCGCTCGCGCCGCGGGCATCCGAGCGCACCTCCTCGGTGGACGACCTCGCGGACGAGGCCGTGCCCCTCCTGGGAGAGGAGCGCGACGGCCAGGAGTCGCTCCGCGACCTCGTCGAGCAGGCCGAGAAGGACGACGGCACGCTCCCCGCGGGCCTTCTTCGGGGCGAGGGGCTCTCCATCCGCGCGCCGCGCATCGAGGGCGCGCTCGTGCGCGCCCTCACGGCGCTCGTGGCCTTCTCGGCGCTGCGCATGGCGCTCGCAGCCCCCACCGTTGCAACCGACCAGGTAACCGCACTCGTCCCGCTGGGCGGCTGCCTCCTCTCGGCGCTCTGGCCGCCCATCGCGGCGCCCCTCGTGGGCCTCGCCCTTGCCTGGTCCCTCGTCTCGTCGGCAACCGAGGGCTCGATGATGCTCCTCGGCTGGGGCGTTGCGGTTGTCCTCGTGCTCTGGCTCGCCCTCGTGGGAAGGACCGACCGCCTCTCGTCGCTGGCGATGCTCCTGCCATGCTGCCTGCCCTCGCCCATATCGGGCGCCGCGCTGGCCGGGTTTGCGCTCGACCCCGCCGCTGCCGCGGCAACCGGCGCGCTCGGCTACCTCATGGGGAGCCTGCTCCGCATTGCGGCCGCCTCGTCCTTCTCGCCCGATGCGCTGCTCTCGGGCCTTGCCGCAACGTGGCTTGCGCCGCACTTCCCGATCATGCTCGTGGGCACCACGCTCTGCTCGCTGGTCTCAAGCGCCGTTGCCATGCGCGGGAGCGTTGCCGCGGGCATCCTGGGGCAGACGCTCGGCCTTGGCTGCATCGTCGCTTTTGGGGTCTTCGCAGCTAGAATGGAGAATAGCCGCATATCGCCGGCCCTCGATTGGGAGATGCTGGTACTTGCGGTACTCTTGTTTGTGCTTCTGTGCATCGCGACTGTCCTGAGGGGCCCGCTCTACGAGGGCCAAGAAGGCGGGGGTACCAATGAGTTTTCTCAGTGATTTTGAGGCGCGCATAGGATCTGTCTTTGGCGCGGCTCCGCAGGGCTACACCGAGCCCTTCTCGTTCAAGAAGCTGGCCAAGCGCGCGGCACGCGAGATGGAGAACGAGACGTACGAGATTGACGGCGTGGACACCGCCCCGGCGCTCTACACCGTGCTCGTCTCCGCCTCGGACGACTCGCTCATGAGGCCGCTCTACGAGCAGATCACCTATGAGACCGCGGCCTTTGTGACCGCCCAGGCCCAGAAGCGCGGCTACTCCTTCGTGGGCAACCCGCTCGTGCGCTTCATGGTCGACCCCGGCCTCAAGTCCGGCAAGTTTGCCGTCTTCGCGGAGAACGTCGACGCGGCAACGCTCGGTCGCCTGCGTGAGGAGGAGCGCGCGTTTCTCGCCGGAAACTCGAGCTCCGGCGGCGCCGCGGCCCAGCTCCACGCCGGCGGCGGCCACCCCGTCCCGGCCCCCGCGCCCATCATGGACGGCCTCGACAACCTCCCCGCCGACTTTGGCGACCCGGAGCCCGTTGCCTCCTCCTCGGCCTCCACTCCCATGCCCGTTCCCGTGATGTCGCCCTCGCCGCTCGTCACGCCCGACAACGTGCCCGGCGCCGTCCAGGTTCCCCAGACGCAGCGCCGCAGCGTGCCGCTCGTCAACATGCCGGCCTCCGAGCTGGCCTCCGTTGCCGCCGAGCTCCAGGCGGGCGTGCTCCCGCAGCAGCCCCTCGCCGCCCAGGACGTCACGGCGAGCTGCCTGCTCATCGACCGCCAGACGGGCCAGACCTTCACGGCAAAGGCCCCGTCCACCGTCATCGGCCGCGAGCGCGCCAGGGCGGGCATCGTCCTGCGCGACCCCAACGTCTCGCGCGCACACGCCGAGCTCTCCTTCGACGGGCGCGACTGGCGCATCACCGACCTCAACTCCACGAACGGCACCCTTGTCAACGACGTCGACGTAAAGGGGTGTGTCCTGCGTGACGGCGACCTCATCACGGTCGGCCTGGTAAACCTCGAGTTCAGGGAGAACCCGCGATGATCGAGCTCGTCCTCTTTGTGGGGCGCGTCCTTCTCGTCGTTGTCCTCTACCTCTTCCTCTTTGCGGTCATGCGCACCGGCGTGGGCCTCGTCAAGGGGCAGCGCCGTGACGCCGCCATCTGGTCGATTGACGTCGAGAAGGGCACGCAGTCGCTGCGCGGCCTGCACGTCGACATCCTCGGACCGGTTGTCATCGGCCGCTCTCCCTCGTCTGACATCGTCATCGACGAGCCCTACGTGTCCTCGACCCACGCGCGCTTCACCCTCCAGGGCCCCGCGCTCGTGATCGAGGACCTTGGCTCCACCAACGGGACGCTCGTGAACGGGCACCCCATCGATCAGGCCGTCACCCTGCGCGAGAACGACGAGGTGCAGGTTGGTGACACGATCATGCGAGTGAGCCGCGGATGACGACGGAGGAGACCCTCATACCCACGCCCCCGGAGCCCACCAACGCTCCCGGCCGCGCCGAGATGCCCGTCGAGGGGCGTGCCGGCGCGGATGCCGTCTCTGGCGCCAACGAGTTCATCTCGTGGGGCGCGCGCAGCGACGTGGGCCTGGTGCGCGGCCACAACGAGGACTCCTTCCTGCTTCGCACGCCACTCTTCGTTGTCTCTGACGGCATGGGCGGTCACGCCGCCGGCGAGGTGGCGAGCTCCATCACGGTTGAGACCATTGGTGAGAAGGCCCCCGGAACCGCGGACGACGTGCTTCTCGGCGCCGCGGTCGAGGCCGCCAACGCGGCCGTCATCAAGGCGGCCGAGGAGGGCGTGGGCAAGCCCGGGATGGGCTGCACGGCCACGGCCGTCCTCATCGAGAAGAACCACATGGCCGTGGCGCACGTTGGCGACTCGCGCGCCTATGTGCTCCACCACGGCACGCTCGTGCGCGTCACCCACGACCACTCCTACGTCGAGGAGCTCGTGGACGCCGGCGAGATCACCGCGGACGAGGCGCGCACGCACCCCTCCCGCTCCATCATCACCCGGGCCCTTGGCTCGGACCCGGACATGTACGCCGACCACTTCTCCCTTGAGGTCAACGACGGGGACCGCATCATCCTGTGCTCGGACGGCCTCTCGAGCATGATCTCGGACAGCGAGATCGAGGCCGTTGCCGTCTCGAGCGCAACCCCGCAGCAGGCGGCCGACAGCCTCGTTGCCGCCGCGCTCACGGCCGGCGGCTCCGACAACGTGACCGTGGTCGTGGTTGACGTCCTCGACGACGGTCTTGCCGAGGTCACGCGCAGGCGCCTCCTGAAGCGCCTGACGGGCTTTGCCGCCATCATCCTCGGCATTGCCATCGTTGTCGCGCTCGGGGTGTTCACCTTCGTGCGCGGCGAGTGGTACCTCGCAAACAACGACGGGAAGGTGGGCCTGTACCGCGGCGTACAGGGCGACTTCCTCGGGATTCCCATGAGCGAGCTCGTGGGAACGAGCGCCGTCAACGTCTCCGACCTCCCGGTTGCCATCCAGGACCAGCTCGAGCAGGGCATCAGGGTCAGCGACGAGCAGGCGGGACGCGACGCCATCGACTCCTACCACAGGCAGATAGACGCCGATAAGGAGCGCGCCGCCGAGATTGCCGAGTCGGCGCAGTCCGAGACGGACGAAGAGGCGCTGAGCGCAGGCGCCGAGGGCGAGCAGCCTCAGAACGAGCAGACGGAGGCGCAGGAGTCTCCCTCAGAGCAGGGCGGAGGTGACGAGTAGTGAGAAGGTCCAAGTACGCGGGAGCCGTCTCGCGCGCCGAGATGGGCTCTCTGGCGGCGGCAGCGCCCGCCGCGTCGCATGACGCCGAGAAGGGCCACGGGCGCAGGAACACCGAGCTCGTCCTGCTCTGCATGGCCGCCGTGCCGGTCATCCTGCTCTACGCCATGTACGTGGTCAACTCCAACGTGCAGCTCAGCGTGGCCACGCTCGGGGTGCCCCTGGGCCTTTTCGCGGCCTTTGCCGCCGCCCACGTGGCGATTCGCTTCCTCGCCCCCGGGGCCGACCCGGCGCTGCTGCCCATCGTCTTCGTGCTCTCGGGCACGGGCATCACCTTCCTCACGCGCCTGGCGCCAGACTCCGCCGTGAACCAGGTCATCTGGCTCTTCCTCTCCGTCGCCGCCATGGTGGCGGTCCTCGCCGCCGTGCGGGACCTGGACTCGCTTGCGGACTACAAGTACACCCTGGGCGTTGCGGGCGTGGTCCTTCTCGTCCTGCCCATGATCTTGGGCACCGAGCAGAACGGCTCGAAGCTCTGGATCTACATCGGTGGCTTTAGCTTCCAGCCCGGAGAGTTTGCCAAGATCCTCATCACGCTCTTCCTGGCGTTTTACCTGGCGACCAACCGCGAGGCCCTCTCAGCGTCCATGCGCACCCTTGGCCCCTTCCGCCTCCCGCGCCTGAGGATGCTGCTGCCCCTTCTCGTCATGTGGGGCATCAGCCTGCTCGTGGTGGTCTTTGAGACCGACCTCGGCAGCGCGCTGCTCTTCTTTGCCTTCTTCGTCATCATGATCTACGTGGCAACGGGACGCGTGAGCTACGTCGTGGTGAGCCTTGGGCTTCTCGCCGTGGGCGGCGTGGCGTGCTACTTCCTCTTTGGGCACGTCCAGAACCGCATCAACATCTGGATCGACCCGTGGTCCGCCGCGGCGACGGGCGGCTATCAGATCGTCCAGTCGCTCTACTCGCTCGCGGACGGCGGGCTCGTGGGCGTGGGCATTGGAAACGGCCTCGCCACCACCATCCCCTTCGTGCAGAGCGACTTCATCTTCTCCGCCATCGGCGAGGAGATGGGTCTTCTCGGCGCCTCGGCGATTCTCATCCTGTTCCTGCTCTTCTGCGTGCGCGGCCTTGCCACCGCGGCGCGAGCAAAGTCCGACTGCTCGGCCTTTGCGGCCGTCGGCCTCACGTGCGCCATCTCGTTCCAGGCGTTTCTCATCGTGGCCGGCGTGACCAAGCTCCTGCCCCTCACGGGCGTGACGCTGCCCTTCATGAGCCAGGGCGGCACCTCGCTTCTCGCGAGCTTTGTCATCGTAGGGCTCCTGCTGCGCGCGGGCGACGAGGGCACCGGGCACGAGACCGAGATGGCCAACGCCACAAGCCGCGAGAGCGCGAAGGCGGACCCCGTCCTCACCCTCACCGGCCAGCTTCCCGTGGGCGAGCAGCAGGTGGCGCGCCTTGCCTCCGTCGTTCGCGGAAGCCACGCGCGCGGGCACTTTGGGCTCACCACCACCGAGTCCGGTGTGCTGGGACGCGTTGCCCTTGGCAAGCGACTCACCATGCTCATCACGGTCTTCTCGCTCTTCTTTGCCGCGCTGGTGGCCAACCTCACCTACGTGCAGCAGATTGACGCCGAGCGCGTCCAGAACCTCCCGAGCAACAACCACACCATCGCGCGCAGCGCCAACGTGCAGCGCGGGGCCATCATCACCTCCGACGGCGTGACGCTTGCCGAGAGCGTGCAGCAGCCCGACGGGTCCTATGTCCGCAGCTACCCGCAGGGGACGCTCGCGCGCCACACCGTGGGCTACGTCTCCACGCAGTACGGCAGCTCGGGCATCGAGTCCTCGATGAACGAGACGCTTACGGGCCGCGAGGACTACTCCAACTGGAGAAGCGCCCTCTACTCGCTCGCCGGCGTCTCGCAGCCCGGCTCCACCGTGGCGCTCACCATCAACTCCCGCATCCAGCGCGCGGCCGAGGAGGCCCTCGCTGGCTACACCGGCGCCATCGTGGTGCTCGACCCCAAGACCGGCGCGGTTCTCGCCAAGGCGTCCTCGCCCACCTACACCGTCGAGAACCTCGGCGAGGCCATGCAGGGCACCAACGGCGAGCTCGTCGACCGTACCACGCAGGCGCTCTACGCGCCGGGCTCCTCCTTCAAGGCCATCACCCTCGCCGCGGCGCTTGACTCCGGCTCCGCGACGCTCGACGAGACCGTCTACGCCGGCCCCTCGCTCGAGATCGGCGGCGGCGAGGTCACCAACTACGGTGACTACGACTACGGCAGCCCCTCGCTCAAGGAGGCGTTTGCCCTCTCGTCCAACACCGCGCTCGGCCAGCTGGGCGTGGACATTGGCTCCGGGACGCTCGTGAGCTACGCCAATGCGTTTGGCTACGGGCAGAAGATCGGGCAGGACTTTGACTGCCTGACCTCCCTCATGCCCGACGCGTCCGAGATGACGGAGTGGGAGACGGCCTGGGCGGCCTGCGGCCAGCCCGTCGGCCAGCACGAGAGCCCCGCCGGCCCGCAGACCACCGTCATGCAAAACGCCGTTGTCGCGCAGGCGATTGCCAACGGCGGCGTTGCGATGAACCCCTACGTTGTTGACCACGTGCTCTCTCCTGAGGGCGTCGAGGCCTCCAAGACCACCCCGCGCTCCCTTGGGCAGGTCATCTCCTCCACCACGGCCGAGCAGCTCAAGGAGGCCATGCTCGCCGTCGTCGACCACGGCACGGGCACCCGTGCGCAGGTTGCCGGCACACTCGTTGCCGGCAAGACGGGAACGGCGCAGGTGGAGAACGGCAACATCAACTCGTTCTTTATCGGCTTTGCTCCGTACGACAACCCAACGCTCGTCATCTCGGTGTGCGTTGAGGGGCAGGGTACCGACGTCGAGGGCTTTGCCGCGGGCATTGCCGGGCAGGTCCTCGCGCAGGCGCTCTCCATCCAGGCCGCGGGCGCGGGCAACTAGGCACGGGAGGAAACGAGAAGCACAGGTTTCGCAGCGCGGGCGAACTACGAACTACGATGAGCGGATGAGGCGCGGAAGGCTCCGCGCGGAGATAGGAGATGTCATGTCAGCGATGGTTCTCGGGGGACGCTACCAGGTCCAGGACAAGATAGGTGCGGGCGGCATGGCCACGGTCTACCGCGGCCTTGACGAGGTTCTCGGCCGTACCGTGGCGATCAAGACCATGCTGCCGCAGTACGCCAACGACCCCTCCTTCGCGGCGCGCTTCAAGCAGGAGGCGCAGGCCGCCGCGGCGCTGCAGAGCCCCTACATTGTCTCGGTCTACGACTGGGGCAAGGACGCCGACACCTACTACATTGTCATGGAGTACCTGCGCGGCACCGACCTCAAGAGCGGCATCCGCAAGCACGGCGCGCTCGACTGCAAGAAGGTGGCGCAGATTGGCTCCCAGATTGCCCAGGCGCTCTCGGAGGCCCACAAGCACGACATCATCCACCGCGACATCAAGCCGCAAAACATCATGGTCCAGCCCGACGGCAACGTCAAAGTGATGGACTTCGGCATCGCCCGCGCCAAGAACAGCCACCTCACGCAGGACAACTCCGTGCTGGGCACCGCGCACTACGTCTCCCCCGAGCAGACGCAGGGCAAGGAGCTTGGCCCCACCACCGACATCTACTCGCTTGGCATCGTCATGTACGAGGCCGCGACGGGCCAGGTGCCCTTCCAGGGCGATGACGCGATCACGGTTGCGCTCAAGCAGGTGAACGAGCAGCCCAAGCCGCCCAGCCAGCTCAACCCCGCCGTTGACCCCTCGCTCGAGGCAATCATCCTCAAGTGCATGCAGAAGAACCCGGCCGACCGCTTTCAGACGGCCGACGAGCTCTATCGCACCCTGCGCGACTATCTCGCGGGTCGCATGCAGTCCGTCAACACCGCAACCTCCATGCTGCCCGTCCAGCCCACCAACAAGCTCGAGCGCGGGGCCGGCGTGATCCCCGCGAAGAACGCCACGGCCACGATGCCGCGCGTCGAGCGCGCCAACCGCTACCGCGGGCAGAGCGCAACCGAGCAGGCCGCCGCCCAGGAGGCGGAGCGCGCGCGCAAGCGCAGGCGAAACACCATCCTCGGCGTCATCGGCGGCATCGCGGCCGTGGCGCTCATCATCTTCTCCGTGGTTACCCTGCTGGGCAACAACACCGCGATGACGACGGTTCCCAGCCTTGCCGGCATGACCCAGGAGCAGGCCACGGACGCCCTTAAGGAGCGCGGCCTCGATATTGGCGAGGTGCAGACCGGCTTTAGCGACGAGTACCCCGAGGGTCAGATCTACGAGCAGAACCCGAGCGCGCTCTCCGAGGTTCCCGAGGGCACGAGCGTGAACATCCGCATCTCTCAGGGGCCCTCCGCCACCCAGGAGACCACGGTCCCCGACCTCAAGAACCTCACCGAGGAGGAGGCTCAGAAGAAGCTCGAGGAGTACAACCTCCTCTGGCGCAAGGGCGAGGACGTCGAGGACGACGACATCCCCGAGGGTCGCGTTGCCACACAGGACAAGGAACCGGGCAGCAAGGAGGACGTGAACACCACGGTCACCTATCACCTCTCCTCCGGCAGCGGCGAGGTTGACGTGCCCGACGTCAAGAACGATACCGAGGACGAGGCGAGAAAGACCCTGCAGGACGCGGGCTTTGAGGTGGCCGCCTCCCAGTACGTCAACGACGACGAGGTTCCCTCGGGCAGCGTTGTCTACACCGATCCCGAGGCGGGGACCACGGTCGAGAAGGGCAGCACCGTTACGCTCTACGTCTCCTCTGGCCCCGCGGCACCCGAGGAGCAGGACATCCCGAACACCTACGGCTGGACGTACTCCGAGGCATACAGCTTCCTCACCAACCTCGGCTTCAAGCCCATCCTGGCCCTGGGGTGCCCGTCCGATGGCATCGTCATTGACTGGTCGCCGAGCGGAACCGCCCCGCTCGGGGCGGAGATCGTCCTCACCACGCAGTCGCTCACAACCGGTGGGCAGACGGGCGGCCAGACCGGTGGCCAGACGGGTACCGAGGTGACCGACCCCAACGGCGGCGAGCAGACCGGTGGGCAGACGGGCACCGAGGTGACCGATCCCAGCGGCGGCGAGCAGACGGGCGGGCAGACCGGTACCGAGACCGGCGGTGATATCGGTACCGGCGCAGAGGTCACCGACCCCAGCGTTGACCACACCGGCGCGGGCGCCAACAGCCTTGGGAACTCCTATCACAACTAAGCCCCAACCACAATATGCGCATTACGAGAAGCCCGGTGAGCGCCGGGCTTCTCGCTATGTGACATATTAGCCTGTCACCAATGTCACGCTGACGTCGGTGTCGGCGTCGGCGTCTTGGCGCTGCGCCTCGGCGCCCTTCTCGCCGGGCGTCGACTCACTTCTGGCTTCTCGCCGGGCGCCGACTCACTTGCGGAAATGAGTCGGCGCTTGGACTCACTTCCGGAAATGAGTGACTTTAGGCAACACAATTCCGGAAGTGAGTGGCATTTCTCGTCCCACCCGACTCACTTGCGGAAATGAGTCGAAGCTTGGCGAGAAGGACGACGGGCACGTGACAAATGAACATGTCACCAGCGTCGCGCCCATGTTTCACCAGCATGTGACAAATGAACCTGTCACCAGTGTCACAAAAAGCAGGTCAGACGCGACATGGCGTCTGACCTGCGCTTTTTCTGGTGCCCCCGGGCCGATTCGAACGGCCGACACCCGCTTTAGGAGAGCGGTGCTCTATCCCCTGAGCTACGAAGGCGTGGAACGCTATTCTATCACCGGACACGCCCGGCGACAAAAGCTA
>CASEGE010000103.1 GCA_949287335.1 uncultured Olsenella sp.
CTGGCCGGCAACGATGACCTGACCAGAGCTCGCCTTGAGCTCGCGCGTGATGAGGCGCAGAAGCGACGACTTGCCGGAACCCGAGTGACCGACGACAAACACGAACTCGCCGGGATAGATGTCGAGGCTCACGTCGTCGAGTGCGGGCTTGTTGGGCTGGGCCGGATAGATGAGTGTGACGTTTTTGAACGACACGGTCGGGGTGCCGGTGCGCTCGACAACGGGCGCATCCTCGCCAGCGAGGGAGGAGTAGACGCTCTCCTTCTCAGGCTGGCTACTGGAATCCGCAGGCTCGCTCTCCGTCGCGGTCACAACATGGACCGCCTCGGGGGTAGCCTCCTCGGGGACGACCTCCTCAGTCGAGGGGGCCTCCTCTACCTGCGGAGCAGTCTCGGGGGTGACAGCAGCGGTATCAACCGTCGTCTCCTCCGACCCCTGTCGCTCAGTGCTACGAAAGTGACTGGCCACAGAAGCTCCTTTTCTTCCTGTTCACGGTGGACAAGAACCCACATAGTCTAGCAAAAGCCCAGCTTGTCAACGTACGCTCCAGTCAAAACCCATATGTGCCCACACCGGGCGCCCGCAACCTGACAATTGGGGACGTGCTGGGCCTTGTAAGGTTTTGGCCGCCTGCGCAAAATCGCCGTTCGTGCCACAAACGGCCGAGCCGCCGTGCAAAAGTCGCGCTCGTGCCACATGTTTCTGGGGATGCCTTGAGTAGTCAGAGCGCAAAAGCCCAGATAACGTGATAACTACTTGAACTAAAATGACTCCATGGGAGCGTATTGGTGTGGCACGAACGGCGATTTTGCGCGTGGCGCCGCCAGTTTGTGGCACGAGCGCGACTTTTGCGCAGGGGGTCGGGGCGGGGCAGCAGACCTGACAAAACGCCTCCGTCCCCAGTTGTCAGGTTGCGGGCGCTCGGTGGAGGAGTGCACGCAAAACGGGGCGCTCGGCACGACGTTTGTGCCGAGCGCCCCAAATTCACGTGCGGGATGCCCCCCAACAGGATGCTAGCGAGCAAGCAGCTCCTCGGCCTCGCGGGCAACACCCTCGGCATCGAGGCCAAACTCGTGGAGCAGGTCCACCGCAGGGCCGGAGTAGCCAAAGACGTCGCGCACACCGAGCTTGCGCACGGGCACGGGGTTCTCGGCCAGCGCGGCAAGAACGGCGTCGCCCAGGCCACCGATGACGGAGTGCTCCTCGCAGGTGAGGACGCGCCCGGTCTTCTTGGCGCTCGCACGCACCAGCTCCTCGTCGAGCGGCTTTATCGTGTGCATGTCAATGACCTCGGCCGACACGCCCTTGTCGGCAAGGAGCTCGGCAGCCCCGAGCGCCGCCTGCACCATGAGGCCGCAGGCAACGATGGTAAGGTCGGTGCCCTCGCGCATGACGATACCCTTGCCCACCTCAAACTCAAACGTCTCCGGGTCGTTTACCACGGGCACCGCAAGACGCCCAAGGCGCAGGTACACAGGGCCGTCCAGCTCATAGGCCGCGCGCGTTGCCGCGCGCGCCTCGGTGTCGTCGCACGGCACGATGACGGTCATGCCGGGAATGGTGCGCATGAGGGCGATGTCCTCGTTGCACTGGTGGGTGGCGCCGTCCTCGCCCACGGAGATGCCCGCGTGGGAGGCGCCGATCTTCACGTTGAGGTGCGGGTAGCCAATGGAGTTTCTCACCTGCTCGTAGGCGCGGCCAGCGGCAAACATCGCAAACGAGCTCGCAAAGGCCACGCGACCGGACGCCGCAACGCCCGCGGCGAGACCCATCATGTTGGCCTCGGCGATGCCCGCGTCAAAGAACCTGCCCGGATATGCCTTCTTGAAGGTGGCGCTGTAGGTGGCCTCGGCGAGGTCCGCGTCAAACACGACAAAGTCATCATGCTCGGCGCCCAGCTCGACCAGGGTCTCGCCGTAGCCCACGCGCGTGGCAATCTTCTTAACGTCCGCCATAGTCCTAGTCCTCCTTCGAGAGCTCGGCCATAGCCTGCTCGAACTGCTCGTCGTTCGGCGCCTTGCCGTGCCAGCCCACCTGGCCCTCCATGAAGGAGACGCCCTTGCCCTTCACGGTCTCGGCGACAATGGCCACGGGCATGCCGTCAACCGCGCGCGCAGCCTCAAAGGCGGCGCGAACCTGGGCCATGTCGTTTCCGTCGGCGAGCTCGATCACGTGGAACTTGAACGCGCGGAACTTGTCGGCAATGGGCATCGCGGAGTTGACCTCCTCGATGGTGCCGTCGATCTGCAGGCCGTTGTGGTCGACGATGAGAACGAGGTTGTCGAGGCCGTGGTTGCCCGCAAACATCGCGGCCTCCCAGACCTGACCCTCCTCGATCTCGCCGTCGCCCAGCAGGCAGTACGTGCGATACGCGTCCCCCCAGTGCTTGGCCGCAAGCGCCATGCCCACGGCAGCGGAGACGCCCTGGCCCAGACTTCCGGTGGACATGTCCACGCCCGGCGTGTCGTTCATGTTGGGATGACCCTGAAGGTGGGAGCCAATGTGGCGCAGAGCCTCGAGGTCCTTCTTGGGGAAGAACCCGCGCTCGGCGAGAACGGCGTAGAGCGCCGGGGCGGCGTGCCCCTTGGAGAGCACGAAACGGTCGCGCCCCTCCCAGCGAGGCTCCTCCGGACGCACGTTCATCTCCTCAAAGTAGAGGTAGGTGAGCATATCCGCCGCAGAGAGCGAGCCGCCCGGGTGACCGGACTTGGCCGCGTGCGTCCCAATGACGATTCCCTTGCGAACCTCGTGGGCAACGCGCGCCAGCTCGGTATCTGTCATGTGATGTCTCCTTCGATCTTCTCGCCGGGCTTTCAGAAAACTTGCCTAAAACGTACCCGTCCCCTTTTAGGCAACGACCTTGGCCCAGTCTGCGTCAAACGAGGCAAGGCCTCGGTCGGTAAGCGGGTGCTGCAGGCACTTCTTGAGCGCGACAAACGGCACCGTGGCAATGTCGGCACCGAGAAGGGCCGCCTGGGTCACGTGGTTGGGCGTGCGGATGGACGCGGCAATAATCTCCACCTGGTCGTCGACGTTCTTGCCGGACCAGTCATAGTTGCCGATGCAGGACACAACATCTGCGAGCTGCGCAACGCCGTCTTCGGCGATATCGTCAAAGCGCCCCACAAACGGGCTGATGTAGCGCGCTCCGGCGTTTGCGGCGAGAAGCGCCTGGGGCGCCGAGAAGACCAGCGTCATGTTGACGCGAACGCCCTCGGAGGCCAGCTGATGTGTGGCCGCGAGCGCATCGGCGCAGATGGGAAGCTTGACGACGATGTTGGGGGCAAGCGCGGCAAGGCGGCGCCCGTCGGCAATCATGTTCTCAGCGGTCTTTGCCTGGGATTCGGCAGAGACGGGCAGGCCCTCGCACATCTCGGCGATCTTGAGCATGTGGCCCTCGAAGTCAGCGAGCTTGCCGCCCGTGCGCGCATAGAGCGTTGGGTTGGTGGTCACACCAGCGAGGCAGCCCCAGGAGAGGGCCTCCTCGATCTCTGCGAGATCGGCGGTGTCAATGAAGAACTTCATGTGTCCCCCTTGCGTCATGTGCGCCAAGGCCCCTCTGGGTCCCTACCAACAAGAAGATACCATCTGAGCGCTGCCGAAGTGCGCGCAAAAAGTGGCCCCGGCACAACCGGGGCCACACAGTCTCCCACAATTGGCGGGGCCTCGCTACTCCGCGCGCCCGGAGACCCACGCGGAGAGCTTCTGGCGAATCTCGTCCTTGTCCACGATGTTGGCGACACCCACGGCGCACGGGACGCGCGGGTCGGCGTTGAGCTCGTCGACGAGGTCCACCATCGTGATCACGAGGTCCCCGTCAAAGCCGTCAAGCGCCTCAAGGCTGCCGTGCCTGGTCTCGATGGGCAGCCCCTCCTCCGCAATAACCTGCTTGCACTTGGCCTCGAGCATCATGGACGAGGCAATCCCGGCACGGCAGCACACGAGCGCGTGATACACCTTTGCCATCAGAGTCTCCCTTCCTTCTCCTTGACCAGCGCGACAACCTCCTCGGGCGTCTCCGCGTGCTCGAGACGCGAGAAGAAGTCGTCGTCGGACAGTATCTCCACGAGGGACTGAAGCGCCCCGAGGTGACCGTCGTTATCGGTTGCGGAGAGCGGGAAGAGGTACTTCACCGGATCGTTGTCCTTGCTGCCAAACTCAACGGGAGAGCTCAGCGTCACCACACCGATGGCGGGCTCGAGCGCGCCGCTCTCGGGACGTGCGTGGGGCAGCGCCACGTGGGGCGCGATGACGATATAGGGGCCCAGCTCCCTCACGCCCGCCACGATGTCCTCCACGTAGGAGGCAGTGATCTTCTCGGCGTCCAGAAGGGGGCGCGTCGCCTTGACGACGGCGTCCTCCCAGTCCGACGCCTCAACGTCGAGCTGGACAAAGTCCTTGTCGAGAAGCTCGCTCAGCATGTTGCACGTCCCATCTCTCACATCTCGCGCCCGGCGCGAGCTCGCACGTCTCGTCTGGATAGTGTGTCATGAAACGCCCGCGGGGGCATGCGATTTCCGCCAGTGGTCGGTTAGCCGGTAATCTGGTGGAACCCCTCGCCAAAGGCCTCGTGCACCTCGGAGATGATGACAATGGCCTCGGGGTCAAGCTCGGCCACGATCTGCTTGAGGAGCATGCTCTCCGAGCGGCTGAGCACGCAGAGAAGGACGGGCCTCTCGTTGCCGCTCCACACGCCCCGGGCCTTGAGCTCCGTGCAGCCGCGGTTGAGCGTGTAGAGGATCTCGTTTGCGATCTCGGCATGCTTCTCGGAGATGATGTAGGCGGCACGCGCGGTGCGCGGGCCGTCCACCACCGCGTCGATGACCTTGCCGCAGATGAACATCGCCACGGCAGCGTAGAGGGCCTGCTCGATGGAGAACACCGTGGCAGAGAAGGCAATGATGACGCCGTCGACGATAATCACGGAGACGCCCACGGGCACGCCAAACCTGCGCGAGATCAGCTGGGCCACGATGTCGGTGCCACCGGTGTTGCCGCCCGTCCTGAACACAAGGCCAAGGCCAACGCCCGTGATGACGCCGCCCCAGAGGGCGCACAGCAAGAGGTCGTTCTCGCCCCCAAGCACGGGAAGCACGGGGACCAGGGCATCGGTGAGTATGCCGCACGCGAGGATGCCCGCGATGGTCCGGGCGATGTAGCCCTTGTTGCCCGAGCGAACGACAAACGCCATGAGCAGGACGTTCATGACGATGGTCTGCAGACCGACGGGCAGGATGAGGCCAAAGGACTCGGCAATGGCGGCAAGAACCGTCGCGAGGCCCGTCACGCCTCCCGCCGCAAGGCCGTAGGGGATCTCAAAGCAGTCCACGCCCACGGCAAAGAGGGCGGAGCCCACGACGATGAGCAGGGCGTCGCGCAGCACCGTGCGCCAGGGGATGCGACTCACGATGCTGGGCCCTCTCCGCCGACGGCCCAGCGATGGTAGCCCACGATGAAGCGGTCGAGGTCGCCGTCGTCGAGGACCGAGTCAACGTTGCCGGTCTCCACGCCCGTGCGCAGGTCCTTCACCAGCTGGTAAGGGTAGAGGACGTAGCTTCTGATCTGGTTGCCAAAGCCGATGTCGTGCTTGGGCCCGCGCAGCTCGTCGAGCTCCTCGGCGCGGCGCGCGAGCTCCATCTCATAGAGGCGACTCTTGAGGACGCTCATCGCGAAGGCCTTGTTCTGAAGCTGGCTGCGCTCGTTCTGGCAGGTCACGACCGTGCCGGTGGGCAGGTGCGTGATGCGGACCGCCGAGTCGGTGGTGTTGACGCCCTGGCCACCGTGACCGGAGGCGTGATAGACGTCGATACGCAGGTCATTGGGGTCAATCTCGACCTCGATGTCGTCGGGCAGGACGGGGAGCACCTCGACGCCCGCAAACGTGGTCTGACGGCGCTTCTTCGCGTCGGTGGGAGAGATGCGAACAAGGCGGTGCACGCCCTGCTCGGCGCGAAGCATGCCGTAGGCGTTCTTCCCGCTCACGGTGAATGTGGCTCGATCGAGGCCGATGACCTCGCCGGGCTCGGCGTCGTTCACGGTGACCTTCCACCCGCGACGGTCGCAGTAGCGCTGGTACATGCGGAAGAGCATCTCGCACCAGTCCTGGGCCTCAAGCCCGCCCTGGCCGGGCGTGACGGTGACGATGGCGTCACCGTGGTCCAGCTCGTCGGTGAACCAGCTCGAGAGCTCAAGCTCGGAGAGGTCATGCTCGAGCGAGGCGGCAAGGGAGGCGGCCTCGGCGAGAAGATCCTCGTCGCCCATCTCCTCGCCCAGCTCCAGCGCTGCGGCGGCATCCTCGAGCTTCTCGCGTGCCCGCGCTATTCCCTCCACGTCATCGCGCGCGGAGGCGAGGCGCTCCATGACGGCGCGCGCCGACTCGGCGTTGTCCCAAAACCCGGGGGCGGCGCTCTGCGCCTCCAGGTCGGCGATCTCGCCGCGACGTTCCTCGATGTGAAGATAGCCCTCGACCTCGTCAAGGCGCTCGGAGAGCGCGGAGAGGTCGGGCTTGCTCGCGTCCGCCATCTACCTGTTCCTGCCGTGGCAGTTCTTGAACTTCTTGCCGCTCCCGCAGGGGCAGGGGTCGTTGCGCCCCACGCCAACATAGGGGTCGGGGTCATCGGCCTTGCGATACGTGCGCGGCTTGGCAGCGGCAGCCTTTGCCTGGGGCGGCATACCGGCACCCGTGCGAGCGGGCGCCACGGCACGAGACGCGCCCTGGTCACCGTCGACCTCCGCCGGGCCAGAGTACTGAGCGCCACGAAGCTCGGCAGGCTCCTCCTCGGCGGGCGCCGCAGGTGCGGGCGCCGGCCTCACAACGATCTCGAGGCGCAGGATCGTGCGCAGGAAGTCCTCATACATGGTGTTCACAAGCTCGGCAAACGCGGCGTATGCCTCGGTCTTGTACTCAACCAGGGGGTCGCGCTGGCCAAAGCCGCGAAGCCCGATGCCCGTCTTGAGGTAGTCCATCTCCTGGAGGTAGGCCATCCAGCGCGTGTCGATGACGCGCAGCATGACCTGGGCGGAGAGGGTGTGCATGGGCTCTTCGCCAATGCGCTCGGCCTTCTCGGCAAAGCAGCGGTCGACGAACTCCTTGGCCTCCTCGGCAACGTCGCCCTCGTCCTGGTCGTCCTTGACGGCGGGGACGTCCTTGCGGCCGGTGAGCTCCTGGAGCCAGCGCTCAAACCCGCGGATGTCCCAGTCGCTGTGCTTGGCTCCCTCCGGGCAGTACCCGGCAACCTCGCGCTGGACGGTGTCGAAGGTGACCTCGTCGATGTGCTCCATGAGGTCCTTGCCGTCGAGGATCTTGTTGCGCTCCTCGTAGATGACCTGGCGCTGCGTGTTCATGACGTTGTCGTAGTCAAGGACGTTCTTACGCATGGCGAAGTTGACTTCCTCGACCTTGCGCTGCGCGCTCTCCACGGCCTTGGTCACGATCTTTGCCTGGATGGGCATGTCGTCCGGCATGTCGTAGCGAAGCATCATGGCAGAGATCTTGTCCATGCGGTCCCCACCAAAGAGGCGCATGAGATCGTCCTCGAGGGAGAGGTAGAACTGCGTCTCGCCCGGATCGCCCTGACGGCCGGAGCGACCGCGGAGCTGGTTGTCGATGCGGCGGCTCTCGTGGCGCTCGGTGCCAATGACGCACAGGCCGCCGGCATCGATGACGTGGCGCTTCTCGATCTCGCAGCGCTCCTTCGCCTTCTCGAGGGCGCGCTCGTACTCCTGCGCCATGGAGCGCAGCGTCTCCTGCTCGACCTCGATGCCCTGCTTGGCGAGCTCGTCGGCCTTGAGCCTGGCGGGGTCGCCCTGTGCGAGGATGCGTCGCGCGACCTCGTGCTCAATGCCAAAGTCCAGCTCGAGCACCGCCTCCTCGGCGAGCTCCTCCGGATTGCCTCCAAGCAGGATGTCCGTACCACGGCCGGCCATGTTCGTTGCGATGGTCACGGCACCCTCACGGCCCGCCTGCGCCACGATCTGTGCCTCACGCTCGTGATACTTGGCGTTGAGGACGTTGTGCTTGATGCCGCGCTTGTCGAGGATGCGAGAAAGGCGCTCGGAGTTCTCGATCGAGACCGTGCCCACCAGGCACGGCTGGCCCTTGGCGTGACGCTCCACGACGTCATCCGCAACGGCCTTGAACTTGGCGTCAACGGTGCGGTAGACCAGGTCGTCGTGGTCCACGCGGATGACGGGCTTGTTGGGTGGAATGACCTGCACGGGAATGTGATAGACCTCGCGGAACTCCGCGTCCTCGGTCATGGCGGTACCCGTCATGCCGGAGAGCTTGTCGTACATGAGGAAGTAGTTCTGCAGCGTGATGGTGGCGAGCGTCTGGTTCTCCTCGCGGACGATCACGCCTTCCTTGGCCTCGATCGCCTGGTGGAGACCCTCGGAGTAGCGCCTGCCCTCCATGATGCGGCCCGTGAACTCGTCGACGATCTTGACCTCGCCGTCAATGACCACGTACTGCTGGTCGCGGTGGAACATGTACTCGGCCTTGAGAGCCTGCTGCAGGTGGTTTACGAGCTGGCCCGAGACGTCCCCGTAGATGTCCTCGATGCCCAGGGCGCGCTCGACCTTCTTGAGGCCCTCGTCGGTGGTGGCGATGGTGTGCTTGGCCTCGTCCATCTCGAAGTCGACCTCGGGGGTGAGGCCGCGGACCGCACGCGCAAAGTCCTTGTAGGTGCTCGCCGACTTGGTGCCGGCACCGGAGATGATGAGCGGCGTCCTGGCCTCGTCGATGAGAATCGAGTCCGCCTCGTCGACGATGGCGTAGTGGTGCCCGCGCTGCACGCGCATGTTCGCTCGCGTGACCATGTTGTCGCGCAGGTAGTCAAAGCCAAACTCGGAGTTTGTGCCATAGGTGACGTCCGCCTCGTAGGCGGGCTTCTTGAGCGGGAGCCTCATGCCGTTCTGAATGAGGCCGACGCTCATCCCCAGGAAGCGGTAGATCTGGCCCATCCACTCGCTGTCTCGCTTGGCGAGGTAGTCGTTCACGGTGACGATGTGGACGCCCTTGCCCGGGATGGCGTTGAGGTATCCCGCGAGCGTCGAGACGAGCGTCTTGCCCTCGCCCGTCTTCATCTCGGCGATGGTCCCGCGATGAAGGGCAATGCCGCCGATGAGCTGAACGTCAAAGTGGCGAAGGCCCGTCGTTCTCACCGAGGCCTCGCGAACGGCGGCAAAGGCGTCGGGAAGCAGCTGGTCGAGCGTCTCCCCCGCCGCATAGCGCTCGCGGAAGGCCGCCGTCACGGCATGGAGCTCCTCGTCCGACATTGCCTGATACGTCGGCTCGAGGGCATTCACCTGAGCGGCGATGCGCTCGTATTCCTTAAGCTCCCTGTCCGCACCAAGGGAGAGGAGCTTGGAGAGAAAGTTTGCCATGCGTCTTCCTTTACCGTCGCCAAGCAGTGCCGACAGGGCACTCAACTTCAACACTTTACCCGTCGACGCCGCAAGGAGGACCCACGCCGGGAGCTATCACCAAAACCGCAATTACAGCCCCTCGCCCGAACTCATGCCGAGGGGAGCGCGCCCGCCCTTCTCGCCCGACCTATGCCCTCGTCCGCCCTATATCCTCGCTCGGGCTCATGCCGAGAGGGAGTCCATCAGCTCCACGAGCCTTTCGGATGGCGCACGACCGCCCGCGCGCTTGAGCCTGTTCCGGTAGCTGCGAAACCTCCGCTCCGCCTCCACGTCTCGACCGGTGGCGGCAAGCGCCTGGACGAGAATGACAACGGCGTCCTCCCTCAGGTCGTCTGCGGAGAGCGCGTTCGAGGCAAGCCTCGCCGCCGTGCGCTCCTGTCCCTGTCGCAGCGCCGCATCCGCACCCGCAACCATCGCGTCGGCGTAAAGCCCCTTCAGCTCCCTTCTCATGCTCGCTATGAAGCCCAGGGAGTCCAGGGCAGGCATGTAGAGGTCGCCTCCGTAGATGCGCTCCGCACGGCGCGCCATTGCAAGGGCGCGTGCCGGGTCAACGGCGTCCGAGGCCTCTTTCGCGAGTATCCTGAACGCGTCGACGTCGCATTGGACCATGCCCATGTCCAGGGAGATCTCGCTGCTCGAGCGCGTGGTGACAAAGGGGTCCAAATCGGGCTCGATCTCGGCTATGGCCGCTCGCAGCAGGCTCGTTGCCTGATACGCCTTGTTGTACCCCGTGACGTAGTCCGAGCCCGGCCAGACCTGCTCGACGAGCTTGAAGCGCTTGGCGCTGCCCCCGTGCTGCAGGACGAGAAACTCGAGAACCGCCTTCGCGTTTCTGCGCTCGAGCTTCCAGTCGGGAATCCTCGTCCCCCTCACATAGACGGCAAATCCCCCGAGCAGGGAGACCTCTATCGGGGCCAGATCTCCCCCAAGCGGGGGCTTGCTGAGCTCGGACGCCAGGGACTCGACAAAGGTGTCCTCGCCCGCAAGCTCAGACTCCCCTCCGTCCCCGGCCACGAGAAGCGCTCGACGCCACGAGCCGGGGATGACCTCGCGTATCAGCGCCGAGAAGTCGCCCATGCCGCTGCAGAGCACTCGCAGGAGCCAGAGGGCGTCCCTCGGGACGTCCTCGCCCACATCGCTCAGCTTATGCCCCACCACGTCGCAATCCATCGCGTCCTCGACCACACAGCGCACCCTTGAGAGGTCATCGGAGGAAGCCTCCTCGCGCTCCGGAGCAATGCGCTCGCCCAGCATGAACCGCGAGACCTCGCCAAGCAGCGAGGACACCCTCCCCAGATAGAGCAGGCCCCGGCTCTGGGCGAGCGTCTTTGCCAGGAGCGCCCTCACTCCCGCTCGCGCCGCCGCGGCTCCCCTTAGGTCACAGATGCATCCTGCGAGCAGGGCAATCACGTGAGCGAGCGAGTCTCCGGCGCGCTCGGCGCGCGCGGCGAGGGCATCGGCATCAACCGGAGCCCGAGGGTTTGCCTCAAGAACGTCTCCGATAAGCGTCGCAAGCGCGGGATAGGACGCCAGGCCCGCCGTCTCGATAGAGGAGAGCCGCGAGAGGGCCTCATCGAGACGGCTCTCGCTGTAGCCGCCCCCATCACCCACCAGGGTCCTCGCCACCTCAAGATCGAGCTCAAGAAGCGACCGGGACAGGGTGGCATCTCCCCTCTCACAGGGATGAGCCGCGAGCAGCGTCAGGGCAGCCCCCATGCGCCCCTCGGCAAGAAGGGCGCACGCCTCATGATGCACAAAGAGTCTGTACGCAAGGGTGCCCTCCGGAGGAATCCCGTCGGTGAGCAGGGACAGCTCTCCCTGAAGCAGGCGTCTGGAGTCAACAAGCATGAGAGCAGCCCTGTCAGGCTCGGACATCCGGTTGGGAACCTCTGGGTTCACGGGAAACGGGGACCTTCTCGAGACCGCACAAAGGGCCTCTTGGAGCAGGGCCGCGTTAGAGGAGGTCTCATCGCCCTCAAGCTGGCACTGGGCAAGGGAGCGCTGCACGAGACCTGCCTCATAAACCTCTAAGAACTCCGCCCCGTGCTCTACGACGAGACGTCGCGCCAAGCCCCTCGGCGCCATCGCGCAGAGCAGCGCGGCGCGCCGATAGACTCCCCTCTCAACGAGCAGGCCCGTTGCCACGTCAAGGATGTCCTGATGGGCAAGGCACGCAGAGCGAAGCCGCGGAAGCGAGAGGACGGAGGCAAGCTGGATCCGAGAGCCAAGGCAGCAGAAGCTCTCTAGGTTCGCGCTGACGCCAAACAGGGGAACGTCGGAGCAGAATCTGCCCAAGAGCTCACTAGGGTCGCGACCGACCACGCGCTCCAGGTCCGCGCGCGTCCCCTCGCCAAGAAGGAGTATCGCCAGACGAACCCTCAGCTCCTCGTCGGCAAGGCCCCTGCGAAGAGACGAGCTATACAACGACGAGAGCGCATCGTAGTAGGTCTGGGGAAGAGACGGTGAGGCGCCCGAGGCGTACCGCGAGTCCCCCAGAACGCGAACAAGGCTTGGGATTCCCCGGGTCAGGCCAACAACATCGTCGGGAAACCCGCTGTGCCTGGCCTCAGAGAGACCATAGGCGAGAAGGTCTGAGGACCAGATGACCCTGGCCTCGGCAAGCAGCTCCAAAAGGCCGCTCGACTCCGGAGGCAGCGTGAGAATAACCGACGCGCCGGCGAGAAGAACGCGCTCGAGCGCCTGGGCCTGACGGGCAACATCACCCTCATCGGCCGGGGGAAGGTTCTCGAGCGCAACAACGGTCGAGAGGTCGGGCCGAATCATATCGCGAGCGATGCGAGAGATGAGTCGAACGATCTCATCGGCAGAAAGGGACCTGAGTTCTCTACGAATGACCTTGAATCCCCGTCGCGACACCTCAGAGAGCAGCGCCGAGACAATGCCGCGCCTCCCCATCCCAGGCTCACAGCAGAGCGCGAGACAAGACTGTGGCGGGAGCTCTCCAGAGCTAAAGAAAGACAACGCGGTATGTCGGGAAGAGGCGTTCTCGCCCTTTGCCCCAGCGCGCTGCTCGACAGCGTTCGAAGTCCCATCGCTCATCCAAAACCACCCCAAACCTCGTAAGGGAAACTATCAGAGACAGTATCACTTTGAGTTAGCGGCAAGAGTGCTGTTCTTAAATCTATAGGTTTATGTTTTGGAGATATAGGTAAGTTTCATGTAAGTTAGGCGAAATTGAGGGGGCAAAACTGACCGACACTAACCGAACGTAACCGAAACTCACCAAATTGATCGATAGGGAAAGAACGAGCTGCAATCGGACGCAATGGTGCCAAACATGCCACGCAAACGCCATCGGGTCGCAAAACGCAATACTGAGACATTAGCAAGCGTCACCCGGGAGCAACCATTGGGTGTATTCCAACACGAACGCACCCAATGGCATTCTGCCGTACCTGGAATGCACCTAACGGGCATTTGTCGCCCCGGGGGATACACCTATTGCGCGCACACGAGGGTGGCAGGGCGCAACGGGGGACGCGCATGAAAAAGGCCGCCGGGGCGACGCCCCGGCGGCCAGGTTGCTGCCTCACGCAAAATGCCCCTTGTTGGTCAGCGACGTCCTGCTCTCCCACGGACTACTCCGCAGTACCATCGGCGCTCGGGGGCTTAACTTCCGGGTTCGGAATGGGACCGGGTGTGCCTCCCCTGCCATGGTCGCTGACCAACAA
>CASEGE010000104.1 GCA_949287335.1 uncultured Olsenella sp.
CGGGCATCGCCGGCCTGTCCGTCGTGGCCGACTCCCTCTCCGCGATCAAGTACGCCAAGGTCAAGGTTATCCGCGACGAGACCGGCCTGGTCACCGACTACGAGGTCGAGGGCGACTTCCCCAAGTACGGCAACGACGACGACCGCGTGGACCAGATTGCCCACGACGTGGTCGAGGTCTTCATGAAGTACGTCCGCGAGACGGACACCTATCGCAACTCCGTCCCCACCACCTCGATCCTCACGATCACCTCGAACGTCGTCTACGGCAACGCCACCGGCAACACGCCCGACGGCCGCCGCGCCGGCGAGCCCTTCGCCCCGGGTGCCAACCCGATGCACCGTCGTGACACCCACGGCGCCGTGGCGTCGCTCGCCTCCGTCGCCAAGCTCCCGTTCAAGGACGCCCAGGACGGCATCTCCAACACGTTCTCCATCGTCCCCAACGCCCTCGGCAAGAGCGACGCCGTCATGTTCGACGAGCTCGACCTCGACGCCCTCGGCGTGGACATCCAGATCGAGAACCCCGCCCCCGACTGCGGCTGCTGCTAGTCCGTTCGGAGGAATTCGATAATTGTCACTAACTTAGTCGCAATTATCGGGTACACTGTGAGACAGAGAGGGTCGCCCCACCCCGGGGCGACCCACACGAGAAAGGAACTCACATGAGCGCCACTGTTGCTCCCGAGCAGGTTGATAACCTCGTCGGCATGATCGACGGCTACGTCGAGGAGGGCGGCCACCACCTCAACGTCAACGTCTTCACCAAGGAGACCCTGCTTGACGCCCAGGCTCACCCCGAGAAGTACCCCCAGCTCACCATTCGCGTCTCCGGCTACGCGGTGAAGTTCAACTCCCTCACCAAGAAGCAGCAGGACGACGTCATCTCCCGTACCTTCCACGAGGCGATGTAAGGTCTACCTGACCTGTTAGGTTGACGGCCCGGGCAATTGCTCCGCAAAGTGCTTCGCGCTCCGCGCTCAGAAACTTTGCTTCGCAAATGCCCGGGCCGTTCGCTCTATCATGGTTGTATTGCTTGTCCGGGCGGAAGGGACGAATGTGACTGTGGATACCGGGGAACGCACTCTTGACGTTGACGTGATCGGAAGGGTTCACTCTACTGAAAGTTTTGGAACGGTCGATGGGCCGGGAACGCGATTCGTGGTGTTCTGCCAAGGATGCCCCATGCGCTGCCAGTATTGCCACAACCCCGACACCTGGGAGTTTGCGCGCGCCGACGGCACCGGCCCCGGTACCAACGTGAGTGTGGGCGAGCTGCTCGAGCGCTACGAGCGCAACCGTCCCTTCTACAAGCGGGGCGGCATCACCGTGACCGGCGGCGAGCCCATGGCGCAGCCTGACTTTGTCGCCGCCCTCTTCCGCGCCGCCCACGCAGCCCCTGCCGGTCGCATTCACACCTGTCTGGACACCTCCGCAGCCACGTTCTCCGCCGCGCATGCGGAGCGGTTCTCCGCCCTTCTCGATGCCACGGACATGGTTCTTCTTGACATCAAGACATCGGACCCCGCGCTCCACGAGACGCTTTGCGGTCTGCCGGCGAGCCACGCCCTTGAGCTCGGCGACGAGCTGGCACGGCGGCGCATCCCCACGCTCGTGCGCCATGTGGTGGTACCGGGCCTCACCGACTCCGAGGAGGAGTGCGCCGAGGTGGGACGCATCATCGCCGACTGGGACAACGTGGTGGGCCTGGACTTCCTCCCCTACCACACCATGGGAAAGCCAAAGTACGACAAGCTCGGCCTCGAGTACCCCCTCAAGGGCGTGAAGGCCATGAACGCGGCTCGTGCCAAGGAGCTTAGGCAGATTGCGCTCGTTGCCCGCGCACAGCGAAGGGCGGAGCGCGGCAAGTAGGCGTTGCCAGTCCCCTGGCTGTAGTTGCTCAAACACGCAATCGGCCCGGGAGCCACAAGGCTCCCGGGCCGATAAGCTTTGTTCATGCCCCACTCGCTACGAGCGCTCGGCAATCTCCTTCACGAGGCGCTCGGTCTTCTCCCAACCCAAGCAGGCGTCGGTGATGG
Source organism: uncultured Olsenella sp. (assembly GCA_949287335.1). Lineage (GTDB taxonomy): Bacteria > Actinomycetota > Coriobacteriia > Coriobacteriales > Atopobiaceae > Thermophilibacter. Next base: position 2,039 of record CASEGE010000104.1, read on the forward strand.
ACTTGCCGTAGACGCCTCCGTTCACAGGCTGATTGCCGTCCTCGATATAGCTCTCCACCATGAAGCCGCGCACGAGCCGCTTGATCTCTGGGGAGCGATGCGTTGAGTCAAGCACCTCGTGGCAGATGCGAATCTGCTCAAAGGGACGCTTGCCCGAGTTGTCGTGGTTGCAGTCAATGATGACAGCAGGGTTGTGGAACTTGTCCTCCGTGTACTTCTCAGCAAGACGCTCGAGGTACTCATAGTGGTAGTTGGGGTAGTTGATGCCGTCGAGGCCGATATAGCCACGCAGGACGGAGTGCGCGAGCGGGTTGCCCGTGGTCTGGACCTCCCAGTTGCGGAAAATGAAGGTCTGGGGCTGCTGGGCCGCGTAAATCGAGTTGAGCATGACGTCAGTGGAGCCACCTGTGGGGTTCTTCATGCCCACGGGCATGGGTACGCCCGACGCCACGAGGCGGTGCTCCTGGTTCTCGACGGAGCGCGCACCCACCGCGATGTAGGCCAGAAGGTCGATGAGATACTGGTAGTTCGTGGGATAGAGCATCTCGTCGGCGGTGAAGAGGCCCGTCTCCTCCACCACGCGCAGGTGCATGTGACGAATCGCCTTGACACCTCCGAGCATATCATCGGCCGCCTCGGGGTCGGGGTTGTGAAGCAGGCCCTTATATCCGGTTCCCTTGGTGCGCGGCTTGTTGGTGTAGACGCGCGGGATGACGATGAGTCGCTCGCTCACGGTATCGGCCAGCTTGGCGAGCCTCGTCACGTAGTCGAGCACAGAGTCCTCGCGGTCCGCCGAGCAGGGACCGATGATGAGGAGCTTGCGATCGTCGCTGCCACACAGCACAGAGGAAACCGCAGCATCAAAGCTCGCCTTGCGCTCGGCCATCTCAGACGAGAGCGGCATCTCGGCTCGAATGTCCTTGGGGATGGGCAGAAGACGCTTGAACTTCATTGACATGCGAAAACCCTCCGAACGACTCGTGTGCGTGCCCTCGCATTATCGCGCGTCATGCCGACCTCGCACAACGGCTTGTAACGCATTGTGCAAAAAGGCAGTTCGTGCCACATTTCCGGAGTCCGCAGCGCAAAAGTCGCATTCGTGCCACATCATTTCTTACCCTCAAGGGTATTTTGATTAAGTTGCTTATGCGCTCAACTGGCCTTTTTCCATCGGAGTACTTAAGGACGCCTCGAAAACATGTGACACGAGTGAGACTTTTGCACACGGCCTGGACCATTTGTGGCACGAACGGACATTTTGCGTAGCGCGGCCTCCTGGAACGACCCCATGCAGTGCGAGCGTTAGGCGTATCCAAGCTTGTTCAGGGCATCCACAAAGTCGCGCTCGAAGCTCTCGCGGGCACCCCAGTTGATGTTGAGCAGACCGTCGCCCGCGCCGGAGGCAATGGCATCAACACGCGAGGAGCGCGCGTCCCCGGAAACCATCACCGTCAAGCTCGCAAAACTACCTATGCGCACAAAATACTTTTCTGCCACGAGCACGCGGACCTGAGTGCCGTCCCAGGTGCGGCCCACCTCACCGGCAAACTCAACGGTGGAGCCAAGCCCGGCAATCGCCCTGCGAGCGAGCTCGATTGCCGTGCCCATGCCAATGTCTGCACTCAGGGTTTTTGGTAACCTCCCGACCCGCCGCCGGAACTGACACTATGATAGCCTTGCCCAGACAGGATGAGAGACGCAAACGAGGAGGCACCATGCCCTGCACCACCATTCTCATCGGCAAGAAGGCAAGCTACGACGGATCGACCATCGTCGCACGCAACGAGGACTCTTCGAACGGCGAGTTCTGCCCCAAGCGCTTTGTCTCGCGTCCCGCCCCCAAGAAGGGAGACGTCTACAGAAGCGTCATCTCGCACCTTGAGATTGAGCTCCCCGAGGGAGGCACTCGCTATACCGCCGTCCCCAACGCCGACCTTAAGGAGGGCCTCTGGGAGGAGGCGGGGTTCAACGCCCGAAACGTTGGCATGAGCGCCACGGAGACCCTCACCAGCAACGAGCGAGTGCTCGCTGCCGATCCCCTCGTGCGCTACGACAAGGAGAAGGGGACGCCCGGCGGCATCGGCGAGGAGGACATGGTCACGCTCGTCCTTCCCTACATGACGAGCGCCCGCGACGGCGTGGCACGCATGGGCGCCCTCCTGGAGCGCTACGGCACCTATGAGATGAACGGCATAGCCTTCTCCGATGCTGACGAGATCTGGTGGATGGAGACCGTGGGCGGCCACCACTGGATCGCGCGCCGCGTGCCGGACGACTGCTACGTCACCATGCCCAACCAGCTTGGCATCGACGACTTTGACCTGACGGACGCCTTTGGCGAGCAGCGTGACCATCTCTGCTCCGCAGACCTGCGGGAGTGGATGGACGCCAACCACCTCGACCTCACGCTCGGCGTCTCTGCCGGACACTTCAACCCGCGCGACGCGTTTGGCAGCCACTCGGACTCCGACCACGTCTACAACACGCCGCGCGCCTGGGCCATCCAGAGGGCGCTCAACCCCCATGCCGGCCCCTGGGACACCGCCGCCCCCTCGGCGGACTTTGGCCCCGAGAGCGACTGCATCCCCTGGTGTCGCGAGCCCGAGCGAAAGCTCACCATCGAGGACGTGAAGTACGTGCTCTCCCTTCACTACCAGGGCACACCGTACGACCCCTACGCCGGCGGAGAGAAGGCCGGCCTCTACCGCCCCATCGGCATCAACCGCAACAGCCAGCTCGCCGTGCTGCAGCTGCGCCCCCATGTGGAACCGGAGCGCGCGGCACTGCAGTGGATCGCCTACGGATCAAACGCCTTCAACGCGCTCGTGCCTCTCTACGCCAACGTAACCGAGACGCCCGCGTACTTCGAGGACACCACCACGCGCGTGACCAGCGAGAACTTCTACTGGGCCAATCGACTGGTGGGGGCGCTCGCAGACGCTGCCCATGGTGCGTGCCTACCGCACGTGGAGCGCTACCAGGAGGCGCTCACGGCCCGCTGCGCCGCGCTCATCCGCACATGCGACGCCACGGGTGGCGACCTTACGGCCTGCAACGAGGCAATTGCCGCTGAGTGTCGCAAGCAGACGGAGGACCTGCTCGACAAGGTGCTCTACGAGGCAAGCATGCGCATGAAAAACGGCTTCTCCCGAAGCGACAACTAACGAGAGAGGGGCCGAGCGCGCGGGTCGCTCGGCCCCTCACTTTTTACCCAGAGGTTGCCACCAAGCTCAGAACGCCTGGACGGACTCCCCGAAAGTCTCCTGCAGATACGTCGCAAAGTCGTCGCCCCTAAGAACCTCGACCAGCGCCGCGATGCACTCGTCATCCTCAAGCTCGGGACGCGTGGCGATGATGTTGACGTACTGCTCGCGAATGGCCGTGGATTCGGCGTTCTCGGTCGCAACGGCATCGGCCAGCGAGAGACCCGCATCAATAGCATAGTTTCCGTTGATGATGGCAAAGTCCACGTCAGCGAGCGTCGAGGGCAGAACGGCCGCCTCCTGCTCAAGGAACTGCAGGTTGTGCGGGTTGTCCGTGATGTCGTTCACCGTGGCGGTGACGCCGGCCGCCTCATCGAGCGTGATGAGGCCCAGATCCTGCAGCAGAAGCAGGGCGCGACCCTCGTTGGTGGGGTCGTTGGGTACGGAGATCGTGGCCCCGTCTGCAATGGCATTGAGGTCACTGGAGCGACCGGGGAACATGCCAAAGGGCTCATAGTGGACGGCCCCCGCGTTCACAAGGTCGGATCCGTTCTCCTCGTTGTAGTTGGTAAGGTAGTTGATGTGCTGGAAGTAGTTGGCATCAAGCTCTCCGGAGATCACGTCCTCGTTGGGCTTGAGGTAGTCGGTGTACTCCACCACGTCAAGCGTGATGCCCCTCTCCTCAAGGCGGGGGGCGGCAAACTCGTTCAGGATCTCCGCGTGCGGGCTCGGCGAGGCACCGATTCTAATCGTCCCGTGCTCGTGTGCGGGCTTGTCGCCACAGGCGGCAAGCGTGCCCGCCGACACAAGGGCAAGGCCCGCGAGAAGGGCGCGTCGGGTAATGCAAGCATTAACGGTCTTCATGGTTCTCCTCCCCACCCGTCAATTGGGGACGGTCCCCGATTGACGGAAAGACATAATAAAAAAGGCGAGCGTTCTTCGATCAGCGGTGGTCGACACGACGAGCCAAAAGGTCGCAGGCACTCTGAATCACCTGCACGATGACCACGAGGATGACCACCGCAGCGATCATGACATCGGACTGGTAGCGGTAATAGCCGTAGCGGATGGCAATGTCTCCCAGACCGCCCGCGCCCACGGCGCCCGCGATGGCGGTGTAGCCCAGAACCGCGATGAGCACCACGGCAACGCCGCGCACCAGGGACGGCAGCGCCTCGGGCAGAAGCGCCGAGAAGACCACGCGGGGCACCGAGGCGCCACACGCCTCGACCGCCTCCACGCTTTCATGCGGGACCTCGGCAAGCGACTGCTCGACCATGCGCGCGATGAAGGGCGTGGCAGAGAGCACGAGCGGCGGAATCGTGCCCAGGATGCCCGAGCCCGTGCCCATGATGAGCCGCGTGAGCGGAATGATGGACACCATGAGCACAATGAACGGGAACGAGCGGCAGATGTTGACCACCCAGCCGAGCACGGCGTTGAGCGCGGGAATGGGGCGAAGCGACCCCGGCGCCGTGAGATAGAGCACGACGCCAAGGGCAATGCCCAGGACATACGAGATGAGCGTGGGCACAAACAACATGACGAGCGTCTCTCCCGTGCCCTGGAGCAGCAGCTCACCGTACTCGGCAAAGAAATCTGAAAGGCTAGGCATCCCAATCAACCCTCTCGAGAAGAACCTTGGCGGCCTGCGACTGAGGGGCGGCAAAGACGTCGGCAACGCTCCCCCGCTCCACGACATGCCCACGCTCGAGCACCACAACGTTCTTGCAGATCTTCTGGACCACGCCCATCGAGTGGGTGATCACGATGATTGTGACACCGGTCTCGCGGTTGATCTGGCGCAGGAGCTTGAGGACGGTGTTGGTGCTCGCAGGGTCGAGGGCGCTCGTGGCCTCGTCGCAGAGAATGTACTCCGGATCGCACGCAAGGGCGCGGGCAATGGCCACGCGCTGCTGCTGGCCACCGGAAAGCTGACTTGGGTAGGAGTCGGCGCGATCAGCCATGCCCACCAAATCCAGCAGCTGGAGGGCGCGCTCGCGGTTCTGGGCGGTCACGCGCCCTGTTGCGGCCAGGTACGGGAAGCACACATTGGCGAGCACGGTCTTTTGGGACAGAAGCCCAAAGCTCTGGAAGATCATCGCCACGCGACGGCGGTACGCACGAAGCGCGGCTCCCGTGAGGCCGGTAACATCCTGGCCATCTACGAGAATCTGGCCAGAAGTGGGCCGCTCAAGGAGGTTGATGCAGCGCACGAGCGTGGACTTGCCGGCGCCGCTTATGCCGATGATGCCCATGATGTCGCCATCGGCGATGTCTATGGAGACGTCGTCGAGGGCGTGCGGCGCATCCGGCTGATCGCCATAGGACTTGCAGAGGTTCTTGATCTGAATCATGCGAAAGGCTCCGCTCGATGAATGGGATGGGTGTGAGCCCCTCCTGCCGGAGGCGACCCGTGAAGGCGCCCGGTCTCCTAGCGCGCGTCCTCGCGGCACGGCGCATCAGAGTGCCCGGGCTTGGGCATCTCCATGACCATCAGAGTCATCATCGTGATATGTGCGGTAGCGATATCCATAGTGAATACGTTAGCGGAGCGGTAGCGCCGGGGCAAACACCGACAGGACGCCGTTACACGCTCGCAAAGACAAAGGGCGCGCCCGGAATCCCAGGCGCGCCCAACGAGACACGAGATAGGTGCCGTGCCACGCTTGCTAATCCTCCAGACGACCCTGGACCACAAAGCCCACAATCGCGAGCGCGAGCGAGCCCACGAGGATCGGCGTGCCATATGCGGCGGAGAACTCCCCTCCGATATAGGCGGAGAGCGCGTCAAAGCTTGCCATGGCATCGCCCGCAACGGCAACCGCCGTGAGCGGGCCAAACGCGAGCACTGCCGCGAGCACGTTGGGGACGACGAAGGAGGCGCCCGTCCAGGCGGTTCCCAGGCGCACGGCAAGGTCGGTCCAGTGCGCGGCGGCAAGGCCGAGCAAAAGACCCGCCACGACCATGATCACGCCCAGGAAGTTCGTCGCCTCCTGCGGCATCAGCATGGCGACCACAAAGCCGAGCGCGGCACCGGCAATGAAGCCGACGAGAAAGACGCCGGCCTTGTAGACGTACTTCGAGAGCAGCGCGGCGGCAACACCGAGGACGGCGGCGATCGCAAGGGACAGCACGGAGCCGTCCGTGGACGTGAGCCCGATGTTGAACACGCCGAGAAACACCAGAAGACCGAGCATCAGGTAGAAGAGCTTCTTGCCAAAGAAGCACGCGGCAACGCCAACGAGGACGTTGACGAGCAGGTAGGCGATCACAAACTCCATGGAAAACCTTTCAACAGGGAAAACAGCCTATCCATGATAGCCGTACATCTGGCGCGGCGCACCTAAACGCACGCTTGAGTCCTTCATCGCGATCGACGGCAGGGACTTCTCGCGAATTACTCGAAGTGGTCGTCCGGGAGGTACTTGGCAAACGCCCCGCGCTTGCTCTTGTCCAGGGGCGCCAGCGCCAACGGGTAGAGGAAGCCGAGCAGGACGATGAAGACCGGGGCCAGCCTCGAGACGTAGAACACCACCACGACGGGGCCCATGAGTGCGCTTCCCGTGTCCGGGAGGAAGACGGGAATGACGGACAGGACGAACAGGGCAATCATCAGCGCGCTCACGACGCGAAACGCCATCCTCACGCCGCGGCCAAAGGTGACGTTCTTGAGCCACACGACGATAAGCCCCAGGATGGCGCCCACGGCATAGAGCAGCACGGGGGCGGCGAGCACCACGCCGATCTGCGCCCAGGGCGCATCGGTGATGGCCTCGAGCACGACGCCGGGGTCCGAGAGGTGGTACCAGGCAAGAAAGCTCGTGGTTGCAATGACAAGCACGATGAAGGCAACTAGGTTACCGATGAACGTAGATTTCTTCATGAGATCCTCTCTTGGTGCGGGGAAGGGTATGCTGTCCCCGACGGGCAACGCATGTGATTATACCCGCCGCGCCCAAAAGCACTCAGTCGTTGGGGGGCTCGCATGGCAGAGGCAAAGGTTTCCGGCCCCACCGGGGCCGTGCGCAAGAAGCTCTACTCGCTCGGCGAGGAGATTGCGAACTCGGTGAGCCACGGGGTCGGGGTGCTTCTTGGCATCGCGGCGCTCGTGCTGCTCATCGTGATGGCCGTCTCGCACGGCGGCGGCGTACGCCTCGCCGCGGCGATCATCATGGGGGTCTCCCTCATCATCGAGTACCTGTTCTCCACGCTCTACCACGCGCTCGCGCCCGAGAAGGCAAAGGCGGTCTTCCGCGTGCTTGACCACTGTGGCATCTACCTGCTCATCGCCGGCAGCTATGCGCCCTTCTCGCTGGTGACGCTGGCAGATCGCGGCGGACTCGTCCTGTGCTGCGCCGTCTGGGCGGTTGCGGTGGCGGGCATCATCGCCGAGTGCCTGCTGCGCGAGCGCCAGCCCGCATGGCTCACCGCGCTCATCTACGTGCTCATGGGCTGGCTCGTGGTCTTCCACATCGGCGACCTCTGGGAGCTCCTCCCCGCGCCCGCGTTCTGGCTGCTTCTTGCCGGCGGCCTCAGCTACACCGTGGGCGCCGTCTTCTACGCCATAAAAAAGGTACCCTACCTGCACTTTGTCTTCCATCTCTTCACGCTTGCCGGAAGCGTGTGCATCACGCTCTCCGCGCTGCTGTTCGTGGTCTGACAACGCCAGTAGGGCGTCTGAGAGCACCCAACCTCGCACGACCCGCCTTTATGACCGCAGAATTGGCCAATACGGACGGGTCGCGCGAGGTTGGCATCTCTACCCCTCTCATCCTGAGCTAAGATGGACGCCGAGACGACTCGCGGCGGATGCGCCGCACGACCCAAGGAGAGCTCATGGTAGACGAGCAGTTCAAGCAGCAGGTTGACGCCTTCGTGGACGAGGTCTGGGAGGACGTCGTCGCCGACATCGACCGCCTGGTGCGGCACGAGTCCGTGGAGGATCTCTCTGCCGCAGAGCACGGCAAGCCGTGGGGCCCCGCCTCCTGGGGTGCGCTCGACGAGGCCGAGCGCATGGCCCAGCGCCTGGGCCTCGACGTCACGGATGTGGACGGTTACCTGGGCTTTGCCGACGTCCCCGGCGCATCCGGCCCCGAGCGCTACGTGGCCACGATCGCCCACACCGACATAGTGCCGCTGGGCCTTGGCTGGAACTTCCCCGCCCTCGAGGTCACGCGCAGGGACGGCTACCTCGTCGGCCGCGGCGTGCAGGACGACAAGGGGCCCTTCGTGCTCTCGCTCTACGCCGCCCACTTCTTCCAGCGACTCGTCGACGCTGGCCATGAGCTGCCGTACACGCTTCGCTGCATCATCGGAAACAACGAGGAGACCGGCATGGGCGACGTGCCGTACTACCTCGAGCGCTACCCCGAGCCGCTCTTCTGCTTCTCCCCCGATGCCGACTTCCCGCTCATCTGCGGCGAGAAGGGCCTCTACCAGGGACGCTTCACCTCGGGCAAGGTTGCCGGCGAGAAGATCGTGGAGCTTGACGGCGGCACGGTACCCAACGCCATCTGCAGCCAGGCCACGGCCGTCGTCCGCGCCGACGCGGAGGCGCTTCCCGCCGCCGAGCGCATCCAGATCGAACCGGCCGGCGAGGGGCTCGCGCGCATCACGGCAACCGGCATCGGTGGCCACGCCTCCATGCCCGAGGGCACCGTCAACGCAATCGGCGTGCTCGCGCGCTACCTGCTCGCACAGGGTCTCGCAGGTGAGGGCGAGCGTAGCTTCCTCGAGCTTCTCGTCACGCTCACCGAGGACGCCTACGGGCGCGCGGCAGGCGTTGCGGCCGAGGACGACAAGTTCGGCAAGCTCACGCTCGTCGCGGGCGTGATTCGCACCGTGGATGGGCGCTTCACGCAGACCGTGGACTCGCGCTACCCCACCACAACGACGGGCGAGGCCATCACCAAGCGCCTTGCAGAGCTTGCCGCCGCTCACGACTGCTCCTACGAGCAGACATCCGGTGACGCGCCGTTCTACATCAGCCCGGAGAGCCCGGAGATCCAGGCCCTTCTCGACACGTACTCCGAGTACACCGGACGCGAGGGCGAGGCCTTCACCATCGGCGGCGGCACCTACGCACGCCACTTCAAGCGCGCCTGCGCGTTTGGACCGCACGACCCCGCCGAGCAGACGCCCGAGTGGGTGGGCATGGAGCACGGCCCCGACGAGGCCATCTCAGAGGAGAGCCTGCGACAGGCGCTCAAGATCTACATCGTGTCCATCGCGCGCCTGATGGAGCTTGAGCTGTAGGAAGGCAACCAACGAGGGGACGCCATGTTTGCAAGGGAGCGACAGGAGAGCATTGTCCGCCTGGTCAACGACGAGGGACGCGTTGCCGTGGCCGCTCTTGCGAAGCGCTTTGACGTCACGGAGGACTGCATCCGCAAGGATCTCAAGACGCTCGCCGAGAAGGGCCTTCTGAGGCGCGTGTACGGCGGCGCCATGACCGTTGACACCAAGCAGGAGCGCAACATCAGGAAGCGCGTGACCACGCACGCCACCGAGAAGCGCGAGATAGCGAGGCGGGCATTCGACCTCATCGAGGACAACGAGGTCATCTTCCTCGACACGTCCACCACCAACCTGGCGCTTGCCCAGCTCATCGCCGAGAGCCCGCTCAGAATCACGGTGGTTTCCAACATGATCGACATCCTGCAGGTCCTGGGCACCAACGACGGAATCATGACCGTGGGCACGGGCGGCACCATCAACATCGACCAGAACGCCTTCCTGGGCGCCTTTGCGCTCAACTTCCTCGAGCCCATCCGCTTTGACCGCGCGTTCATAGGCGCCCTGGGCGTTGACACGGGCTCGGGGGAGGTGCTCACCTTCGAGCTCGAGGACGGACTTGTGAAGCAGCTTGCGATCAAGAACTCGACGCGCAGCTACCTTATGGTGGACTCCCACAAGTTTGGGGCACCCGGGTCGTTCGCCTTTGCCAAGATCGAGGACTTCGATGCCGTCGTGACCAACGAGGCGCCCACCGAGGTCGACCGATTCCTACGCCAGCATCAAGTTGACCGCGTCTAGGCAGTCCCGGACGTCGGGTGCCGGGGCCTCTCCCCGACGAACAGGCATGACGGTTGTGACCTGCTCTACTCGCCGTGCACGACGACCCGGATTCCCCGCGTCTCGAGCGCATCGACGATCCACGCGACGTCATCATCCGTAAGCTGCGGCATCCCGCGAAGGGCGTACGCACGGCCCACGGAGTCGTACTTTGATTCCCCCAGCTGGTGAAACGGCAGGACGTCGGCGCGCCCTATCCCCAGCTCGAGCAGAACTCGAATGTTGCCCTCCACGTTCTCATGCGAGTCCGTGAAGCCGGGGATGATCGGCATGCGCGCCACCACGCGGGCGCCGAGCGCGAGGATGCGCCGGTGGTTCTCGTCCCTTACGGTGGGGTCGATGCCCGTGACCTCCAGACTGGTGGCCCGGTCCGCGATCTTGAAGTCCACGAGAAACTCGTCGCAGGCGGCAACGAGCCCCCCAGGGTTGGCGAGGGGGACGGCCAGGGTCGTCTCGACCGCGGTGCCCACGCCCTCCTCGTGACAGGCACAGAGGAGCTCGCGCGCGAGCTCCTGCCTGCCCGCATCCGCGAGGCACTCTCCCCCGGAAAGCGTCATCCCTCCGCCGCTCTCCTCGTAGAACGCCGCGTCGCGCACGATCTCTGCCACCAGGTCAGGGATGGTGCGCCTCTCTCCCACCAGTCGCTTAGCCCCCGTCGGGCACTCATCGCACCCCTTGGAGCAGAGGCCGTCGGCGCCCTGCGGAGAGCAATGGATGCAGAGTCGCTCGGTGTACTGCACCTGTGGCTCGGGGTCGAGTGCCTCGGGATTGCAGCACCAGGGGCACCGGAAGGGACACCCCTTGACAAAGAGCACCGTCCGGATTCCCCCGCCGTCGTGAAGCGAGTAGCGCTGCACGTTGGTGATAACGAGTTCGTGCCCCTCGGCCTCGTTAGTCAGCCGGTCGCTCACAGCTCGTGCTCCGTCCTGTTGATGATGTCGTTTTGAATCGCACGTGAGAGCTCCACGAACATCGCCGAGTAGCCCGCCACGCGAACGACGAGGTCCTGATGCCGCTCCGGATGCTCCTGGGCGTCAATCAAAGTTGCGCGGTCGATAACGTTGAACTGAATGTGCTGCAGCTTGAGACGCGAGAAGGACCTGAGGTAGGCGCACAGCTTCATGAGTCCGTCCTCGCCCGCGAGCGTTGCCGGGGAGAACTTGACGTTGAGGAGGCTGCCGTTTGAGTTGAGCGAGTTGTCGAGCTTCGAGACCGAGCGCAGGCTCGCCGTGGGGCCGTGCTTGTCTCTCCCCACCATGGGCGAGAGGCCGCCGTCGGCAAGCTGCTCCCCCGCACGTCGCCCGTCGGGCGTGGCGCCCACGACGGCACCGAGCGGCACGTGGGCGGACACGGTATAGCTACCAGGCTGAAAGCGCCCTCCACGCGGATTTGAGTACTTGACCACCTCATGGTCGTAGTGCGAGAGAAAACGGGCGCTGATCTGGTCGACCTCGTCGACATCGTTGCCGTACTTGGGATAGCGGTTGATGAAGCGCTGGCGGATGACCTCGTCGCCCTCTCCCTGCCAGTCACGGGCGAGAACCGCCATGAGCTCGGGATAGGTCATGGACCTCTCCTCAAAGAGCACCTTGCGTATGACCTCGAGGGAGTCCGCCAGGTTGGCCGTGCCCACCCCCTGGACGCCCGAGGGGTTGTAGCGCGCGCCACCGGCGGTGATGTCGCAACCCGCCTCCAGCGAGTCGTGGACGAGGGTGGAGAGCAGCGGAGTGGGGCTGGTGGCGCGATGGGCCTCGTCGCAGGTGTTGCAGCCGTCGACCATGAGCGCCACATAGGCGTCAACGGTGTCCATGACGGCGGCCTCGAGCTCCTCGTAGGTGGCAAACCCCTCGGGGTGCTCGGCGAGGGTGACCTCAAAGCACTTCATGATGTTGAACATGCAGATGTCGTGCAGGCCGTACATGCGCCCCGGAATGGACAGCTCCACGCAGCCCACCACCGCATAGTCGCGCGCATCCTCCAGCGAGACCCCACGGTTGACGAACGAGATGATGTTTGCCTCGTCGTTGAAGACCTGCGGGACGCCGTCCCCCAGGCGGATGACCTCGCCGGCCTTCTTGAGCAGCGAGGCGGGCGTGCCAGAGTGCATGCGCAGCGACAGGTTGGGCTGGGGCAGCCGCGTGTCCTTCTGGATGTCGAGCAGGAGCAGAGAGAGCTCGTTGGAACAGTCGTGACCAGTCTGGTCAACGCCACCCACCACCAGGTTGAAGCCGCTGGGAAAACCGGCGAAGAAGCTTGCCGACTCGGTCGACCGGATGAAGACGATCGTGTTGGTCTTGAGATAGAAGCACTGGATGAGCTCACGGATGCGAGCGTCGGCCTCATCAGGAGTGAGACCGGCAGAGACGAGCTCTTCTCGTGTGGCGCGATAGTACGGCAGGAGGTACTGATCGGCGCGGCCCAAAGACAGGGAGCTTGCATTGGATTCGTGCTGCAAGATTAGCTCGGTCAGCCACACCAGCTGCAGGGCGTCGTAGAGGTCGCGCGCAGGCTGGGTGGCGATGTGGGCGAGAACCCCGGCGATGCGCACAAGCTCCGCCGCGCGCTCGGGAGTGACGGAGGAATCTGCCGCCCGGGCGCGGACCTCCGTCTCATAGCGGCGCACGTAGGCGATGGAGGCCTCCAGGCAGATCCTGGACGCCTGGTAGAACGAATTGTCCGGATGGGCGTCGGCAAGGCGCGAGACCTCGTCGAGAATGTCGCCGAACCCTCGTGTGAGCACCATCTCGAAATCACAGATGATGTGGCCCTGACCCTTGTCGGTCTGCGCCACGGCGAAGATCTTGGTCTGCTGAGCGCGCTTGACCCCCTCGCTCACGTGGTCGCGATACCAGTCGTTCAGGCTGCGTCCCGCCCAGAAGGGGTAGAGCACGTCGCGATAGTAGTCCTTGTCCTCCTCGGACATCTCGAAGTTGTCCTGCGGGCGCGTGGGAAAGTCATCGAGCTCGTCCAAGATCCAGTACGGGCTCATCTCGGGCGATAGCACGCCGGCACGCGGGGTCTCGGTGCGGTTGCCCACCAAGAGGTCGTTATCGTCAATTACGATCTTGTGGTTCTCGAGCAGGTGGCGCAGTGCCTTGGCGCGCCGAATGAGGGGATCCTCCCCTTCTGTCTCGCGGTAGCTCTCCATGTAGAGCGTCGCCCTCTCGAGCGAGACCCTGCGCTTCTCCGCGAAGAGCGAGTCCCTTATCGCCTGGGTTCTCTTGGTGAGCATAGCCCCTCCCCTTCCTTTCCCCAACCTCTTCTTGATTAGTGCTTATTTCTTATTGTTATTTCTTGTTTTGAATCATAATAGTGTGCCGGACAACCGTCAACCAGTACAGGAAGATATTTTATGGATAATCTTCAAGTGGTTGGAAAGCGTCAATAGCTGGTCTCATGCCCTCTATTCGACGTAGTTATTCGAGAGGTCTGGAGCTGCTTCGCCCCACCTACAACACTAGAGTAATACGACAGAATCAGAAGAACCAATAAAGGACGGGTTCGTCTTCTCCGAGTCCGGGAAGCCCAAACATGCGGGGCAACCCCATTCCCTGAGAAGACGAACCCGTCCCCCAACATGAAAGCGCCTGGTCTACGCGCGCATCTCCTCGGTGTCCTCGGCAATCTCGCGCGCGATGCGGTGGAGCTGGCGATCGTTCTCCAGCGCGTCTACCGTCTTCTCCGGCAGATAGACGGAGAGACGGCCGCCGAGCGTGCGGAACGTGGCCCAACCCTCGGCGTCCACCACCGCGTCGTCCTGCTCGCCGATGACGCAGCTCCAGGTCTCGCCCGCGTGCCTCTCGCCCACGAACATGCGCTTTTCGCCTCCGTCGCGGCCGGTGAGGACCACGGCCACGCCACTCCCCTCGTGCCCGGCGTCGCCCTCGCGCGTCCAGCCGATCACGTCCGGAGCGTCCAGGAAGTCGTGCTGCGCGCCGTAGGCAAAGCGGCGGCGGATCTCCATCAGCAGCGGCAGCTCGCGCACGGCGGGAATGTTGCCGTCGTTGGGCATGCCGTAGAGGTCGCCGTAGAAGACGCACGGGTAGCCCGCCTCGCGCAGGAGGATCAGCGCGTAGGCGGCGGGCTTGAACCACGTCTGGACAAAGGACTGCAGCGCCTGGCCGGGCTGCGTGTCATGGTTCTCGGCAAAGGTCACGGCGTGCATAGGGTCGCGCTCCACGAGCGTGCCCGAGAAGATCTTGGAGAGGTCCACGTCACCGTTCGAGCAGCTCGCACGATAGAGGTTGTAGTGCAGCGGCACGTC
>CASEGE010000105.1 GCA_949287335.1 uncultured Olsenella sp.
CCGTCACGCGCAGGGCGCCGTCCGGCAGCACGCGCACCGTGAGGCCCGGAAGCTCCTCGGCGAGCACGGCCACCGCGCGCTCCGGGGCGTCAACGCGCAGCGTGAGGTAGGTGGCACAGGCGTCGGCGAGCTCCTCGGAGGTGAGCTGGCGCACGAAGGCGCCGTCACGCATGATGCCGTAGTGCGTGCACATGCGCTCGAGGTCCGCAAGGACGTGTGAGCTCACCACGACGGTGACGCCGCGCTCGCGGTTGAGGCGGACGAGCAGGTTGCGCAGGAGAGAGACGCCCGTGGGGTCGATGCCGCTCAGCGGCTCGTCAAGAAGCAGCAGCTCAGGGTTGCCAATGAGGGCGAGGGCGACGCCAAGCCGCTGGCGCTGGCCGGTTGAGAGGTCGTCCATGTAGGTGCCGCGCGGCCAGAGGACGCGGCCGCGTCCGTCGCCGGCAGTGCGCGCGTCAAGACCCACGAGCTCAAGTACTTCTCGGCACGCCTTCTTTGGGTCGGGCAGGCCGAGCACGAGGGCGCGGTTCATGAGGTTCTCGAAGGCGTCGAGCCGGCCGTAGACCGCGGGCGCCTCCACGAGCGCGCCGACGCGCGGGTCGGACTCGCCGGGGCGCAGCTGCCGGCCGAGGACGCTCACGGCTCCCGCGTCCTGCCGCATGAAGCCCGCGACGAGCTTGAGCAGGGTAGACTTGCCCGCGCCGTTCTTTCCCACGATGCCAAAGACGGAGCCGGCGGGCACGGCGAGACTCACGTCTCGCACCGCGCGCACGCTGCCGTGCGAGAAGGACTTGGAGAGGCTGCTCGTTTCCAGCGCGTATGTGGCCATGGTTCCTCCCATCCTCGGGTTATCCAAAGAGTACCCGGGAGGCGTAGGGAAACCCTCCAGAGACCTACAAGACTTTGACAAGAAGCGATTCAAAAGGGGTCTGTCCCCTTCTGAATCCTTGACTCATTGGAGAAGCTGGTGAGACTGATGTTGTATACTCGTATACTAAACTTGGTCAACGACACGTAAGTCTCGTTCGCTGGGCCGCGCCTCCGAAAGGAGGTGAGCCCCATGGATCAGTTGATTGTGTTCCTCAAGCTTGCTGGCGCGCTGGCCAGCTTGACTGCAGGTATCGTCCGGATCCTGTCCGCAGCGAGCGAGTTCCGCAACCGGGATGAGAAGGGCCGCTAGCCTAGCGAGCTAGCGGCCCATCCCCATCTCTAACGGGCGCGGCCCTGCCACCACAGCGGGCTGTGCCGTTGGCTACAGTATACCCAATTGGGCCAATACAGGTTCGAATACATGTATACACCGCACGAATGATGAAGTGATTCAAAAGGGGTCTGTCCCCTTTTGAATCACTGGAGTTTGAAGCCGATGCCCCAGACGGTTTGGATGTAGGCATCCGTGCCGGACGGGCGCAGCTTGACGCGCAGGTTGCTCACGTGCGTGGAGATGGTGCGCTCCTCCGTGAGCGCCTCCTCGTTGCGGGCGAGCTCGAAGAGGGCCTGCTTGGTGAAGACGCGGCTCGGCTCGCGCATGAGGGCGGCGAGGATGTCAAACTCCGTGCGCGTGAGGCGCACGGGCTCGCCGTCCACGGAAAACATGTGCGAGGCGGGGTCGAGCTCCCAACGGCCAAAGCGCAGCGTCCCCGAGGTGGGCGCGGCAGCGGCGCGGTCGCGCAGCTGCACCTCCAC
>CASEGE010000106.1 GCA_949287335.1 uncultured Olsenella sp.
CTGTGGCAAGCGGCATGCGCTTGATGGCCACGCGCCGCTGAAGGCGGGTGTCCCAGCAGGTGCAGACGGTGCCAAAGCCGCCGGTCCCCCGGCGCTCCAAAATGCGGTAGCGCCCGAGGAGAAGTTCCTCGTGCGCCTGCGCAACGCTGTTGTGCGAGACCTCGCTCACGGCACCTCCTCGATTAAGCTGCGTTTGCGTCGTTGCCGTGCGACGTCCATTTTACCCCGCCGCGCGCACTTCTCGCCCGTAGCGGCATGGCGTCGAGAAAAACCGCGTTCCCAAATCGCCGCCGAGAAAGACCTTGGCAGCACCCGCGTGTTGCGTTACTATATTCCAGCACGCGGGCGTGGCGGAATTGGCAGACGCGTACGGTTCAGGTCCGTATGGGGGCAACTCCATGAAGGTTCAAGTCCTTTCGCCCGCACCATGAACGCACGGGGCCTCGGCTTTGCCGGGGCCCTTTTCGTATCCCGGGTATGCGGGGCGGCTCCGCGCGGGCGCGAGCGCGTAGGGCGCACGCGATTTCCCGGCGTCGGCACGGGCGCGTGGGCGGGTGCACACGATTTCCCGGCGTCGGCACGGGCGCGAGGGCGGGCGCGCTAAAAATCGGGGCCTCGGCACAAATGGCGTGCCGAGACCCCGAAAACGCGTGCGTTGCCGAGAAAAACCGCAGGTCGCGCTTCTCGCCTTGTGCCGAGGCCGCCAAAACGCGTGCGCCTCCCGCCGGCGGTGCCCCTGGCCGCCGCGATGACGGGCGCCTACTCGTCGTCCTCCTCGTCGAAGAAGCTCCAGTCGTTCTCGCCCTTCTCGTGATTGAAGTAGCGCTTCTTGGTCTTGCGCTCCATGAGCAGGGCAATGATCAGGCACAGCACGATTCCGCCAAGGATCAGGCAGATGACGCCCACCTTGTCGCTGAAGAGCCACGTAAAGAAGTCGCTGATTGCCTGCATGCCGCCTCCCAAGCACGTCCTTAGATTCACGCGCACAAGTATATACTTGGAGGGCCGTCGTCCCGAACGACGACAACGACACGTCAGAAAGCAGGGAGCCAACATGCTCGACATCAAGTTCGTCCGCGAGAACCCCGACATCGTCGACAAGGCTTGCGAGTCCCGGCAGAACGCCCATTGGGACCGCGAGAAGTTCTTTGAGCTCGACGAGGAGCGCCGCTCCGTCATTGCTGAGGTCGAGAAGCTCCAGGCCGAGCGCAACTCCGTCTCCAAAGAGATCGGCCTGCTCATGCGCGAGGGCAAGCGCGACGAGGCCGAGGCCGCCAAGCAGCGCGTGGCTGCCAACAAGGACCGCATCGCCGAGCTCGACACCCGTCGCACCGAGGTCGAGGACGCCCTCTTTGACCTGGTCTCCCGCATCCCCAACATCCCTCACGAGAGCGTTCCCTACGGTAAGGACGACTCCGACAACCCCGAGGTGCGCCGCTGGGGCACCCCGCGCGACTTCTCCGCTGACGGCTTTGAGCCCAAGGCGCACTGGGACCTCGGCCCTGCCACGGGCATGATCGACTTCGACCGCGGCGTCAAGGTCGCCGGAACGCGCTTCTACGTGCTCGGCGGCATGGGCGCCCGCATGGAGCGCGCGCTCATCAGCTTCATGGTGGACATGCACGTCAAGGCCGGTTTCAAGGAGTGGTGGATGCCCGTCATCACCAACCGCGAGACCCTCTTCGGCACCGGTCAGCTGCCCAAGTTTGAGGACGACCTCTATCACGTGAACCCCGACCTCTACCTCATCCCCACGGCCGAGGTCATGCTCACCAACCTGCATCGCGGCGAGGTGCTCGACGCCTCCCAGCTGCCGCTGTGGTACACCGCCTTCACCCCGTGCTTCCGCGAGGAGGCGGGCTCTGCCGGCCGCGACACGCGCGGCATCATCCGCGTGCACCAGTTCGACAAGGTCGAGATGGTCAAGTTTGCCAAGCCCGAGGATTCGATGAACCAGCTCGAGAGCATGGTCGCCGAGGCCGAGGCCGTCCTCCAGGCGCTGGAGCTGCCCTACCACGTGGTCACGCTCTGCACCGGCGACATTGGCTTCTCCGCGTGCAAGTGCTACGACCTCGAGGTGTGGCTGCCCAGCTACAACGCCTACAAGGAGATCTCCTCCTGCTCCAACTGCTGGGACTTCCAGGCCCGTCGCGCCAACATCCGCTACAAGGACCCGGCGGAGTTCAAGGGCACGCGCTTCGTGCACACGCTCAACGGCTCCGGTCTTGCCGTGGGCCGCACCATGGCCGCCATCATGGAGAACTACCAGAACGCCGACGGCTCCATCACGGTGCCCGAGGCCCTGCGCCCCTACATGGGCGGGGTGGAGGTCATCCGTCCCGAGGCATAGGGCTCGGAAAAACGATGGCTTGGCCGCTCGCACCTGCGGGCGGCCTCTTTTTTGACAAAATTAAGAACGTCAGTTCTCAAGAACAGATGTTCTGCTATACTGCAGAAAAGAAGAGGCGAGAAGGGAGAGCACATGGAAATGATCGAGGTCGCACGGTTTGAGAGGGCGGGAGACGTGAGGCGCATGCTCGTCGGGGAGGAGGGCGAGAAGATCGTGGTGCGCGAGGAGCTTTCTGGGCCGTCCGTGTTGGTTGCCTACGGAGAGGAGCGCAAGGCGCTGCGCGTGGCTCTTGGGGCAGACGCCGTCTCGGCGCTGCTCGCATGCATCGGCTTCTCGAGGTCGGAGGACTCGCTCTGGAGCTTCCTGTCAAGCGAGCGGTATGACATCGTTGACCTGATGGACCTCTGCGACCGGCGCGGGATACCCTATGAGTTCAGCTCGAGTGGCTCGGGGGGAGACTGTCAGTTCAGACCGGCGGAGGTGAGCTAGGCGCGCCGCACGTCAATCTCAAAGCTGTTGGACTCTCCGCGATAGGTCGCCACGGAGTATTCGACGGGCAGGTTGTCGGCGTTGCGGGCAACGGTGTGAAAGAGCAGGAGGGGGTCTCCGGGCTCGACGTCGAGAAGAGCTGCGGCAGCGCTGTCTGCCTTGATGGCCTCGAGGCGCCTATGGGCGCTCGTGACGGGGCTGCCGCAGTGCTCCATTGCTGCGTAGAGGCTCGTCTCGTTGAGGTCAAACGCCTCGAGTCCGGGGTAGAGGCTGCAGGGGATAAAGCTCTCGACAAAGACGTTGGGGAGGTCGTCTGCGTAGCGGAGCCTTACGAGTCGGTAAACCTCTTCGCCCTCCTTGAGGGAGAGGCGTCTGGCCACGGAGGCACTCGCTCGCTCGCGCCTGAATACCAGGACGTTGGTCTTGGGAAGGCGTCCCTCGAGGCGCATGGCATCCTCAAAGCTGGAGATGCTCATGGTGAAGGACTGGCTGATCTTTGGCCTTGTGACCACGGTGCCGCGCCGACGACGCTTCTCGAGATAGCCCTCGTCCGCAAGAAGCTGAAGGGCCTGACGCACCGTTGGCCTGCTCACTCCGTAGATTTGGGCCAGTTCGAGCTCGGAGGGTATGGTCTGTCCCTCGGGGTAGGTCCCGTCCTTGATTTTTGAGAGGAGGTCCTCTCGGACCTTGTCATAGAGGGTCATCGTGGCTCCGGGATGTGTCAAATGTGTGTACTGACATATACATGACATATTGAGAAGAACTAGCTATTATGTTAGCAACATATCAGTCCCAAGGGAAGCGGGAGGATGTCTTTATGAGATGCTACACGCTCGATGACCTGGCTCAGCTGGTCGACCATACCAATTTGCGTCCTGACGTCACGCGTGAGGACATGGAGAAGCTCTGTGACGAGGCCAGGCGCTATCACTTTAGGATGGTGGCGGTGAACTCGGTCCAGTCCGCGCTCTGCTCGCAACTGCTTGTGGGGACGGACGTTCACACGGGCGCGGCAATTGGCTTTCCCCTCGGTCAGACCTCCATCGCCTGCAAGGTCTTCGAGACAAAGGACGCGCTCGCCAACGGCGCCAACGAGATCGACTACGTGGTCAACCTCACCGAGGTCAAGGCTGGAAACTGGGCGTATGTAACCGACGAGATGGCGCAGATTGTGGAGGTGTGCCGCGAGGCTGAGGTGCCCTCCAAGGTCATCTTCGAGAACTGCCTGCTCACGCAAGACGAGAAGCTCAGGCTCTGCGAGATCGCGAGCGAGGTCCTGCCCACCTTCGTGAAGACCTCGACAGGCTTCTCGACGGGTGGCGCCACCATTGAGGACGTTCGCCTCATGCGCGAGCACGTTGACCCGCGCGTGAAGGTCAAGGCGGCGGGCGGCATTCGCACGGCCGACGCATTTCTCGACATGGTGCGAGCCGGCGCAGAGCGCATTGGCTGCAGTGCCGGCGTTCCCATCATCGAGGAGATCGGCGCGCGCATGGCGGCCGATGGCGTCTCCACGCTCGAGCTCTAGGAGGTGGGATGGAGCCGCTGCTTCTGCGCCCCAACTACATATCGCCTGTTTGGTCGGGCTCGCGCATCAACGAGGCGCGTGGGATAGAAGGCGATGCCAGCTACGGGGAGTCCTTTGACGTCTCGGTTCACGAGGGGCTCGTCAACGTGGTCGAGGGCGGGCCGTATGACGGGGTCCCGCTCGACGAGCTCGTGCGAGAGCATCGCGCCCAGATTATGGGGGACCTCGAGGACGACGGTATCGTGCAGGTGCTTGTCATGGACGCCGCGGACAACCTCTCCGTGCAGGTTCACCCCGACGAGGCCTATGCCCAGGCGCACGAGGGCGACCACGAGAAGACCGAGTCCTGGTACATTCTCGCCGCGGAGCCCGGGGCATTCATCTACTGCGGGACGACGACCGATGACGTTGATGCCCTGCGCCGTGCCGCCGAGGATGACTCCATAGGGGAGCGCTATTGTCGCAAGGTCCCCGTTTCCGAGGGGGACTTCGTCCTCGTTCCCGCGGGCACGCTTCACGCGCTCGGCAAAGGGGTCTTTGCCCTTGAGGTGGGGAGCCTTGGCTTCAAGACCTATCGCATATGCGACTGGGGGCGCGGCAGGGAGCTTCACGTAAAGCAGGGCTTTGACGTCCTGAGAACGCAGAGTCGTCCCGAGCCAAACCATCTGGGCGCCTTTGACCCCGCGGCGCCGGCGCAAACGCGGAGGGGCATCACGTATCGGCTGTTTGTCTCCGACGTGATTGACGTGCGCGGGACGTGGGAGTGCGAGACGGATGGTCGCTACGAGGTCTTGTCCTGCGTGGCGGGAAGCGCCCGCATTCGCACCCAGGGCGGGGTGGTTGAGCTGCCGTTCACCCGCTCGGCGCTTGTGCCCGCAAGCGCGGGCGGCTATGTCATTGAGGGGACGTGTCGCGTGCTCAGGAGCTTCGCCACGCGTCCCGGGGAGATTGTCTAGAGAGGGGCTGGCAGATGCAGCGCATTCTCATTACGGGGGCAAACGGCTATCTGGCAAGCCTTGCCCAGCTCTACAACGCGGGGCGCTACGAGTTTCTCCGCGTCTCGCACTCCGATGTCGACTTTCGAGACCCCTCCGGCGTTGAGGCGTACGTGCGCGATGCCGAGTTTGACGTGTGCCTGCACATGGCGGCGGATGCAACGACGGCCCATTGCGAGCAGGATCCCGAGGGAACCCATCGTGTGAACACCGAGTCTGCCATCGCCATTGCGCGTGCGTGCCACGAGCGCGGAAGGCGCGTCGTGTTCATCTCAACGGAGCAGTGCTTCAATGCCTCCCCTGGCGCCGCGCCCTTCTCCGAGGAGGACGAGCAGGTCTCCACCACGCGCTACGGGCAGCAGAAGATGGAGGCGGACGCCTGGATGAGGGAAAACGTTGACGACTATCTCATCCTGCGCTTCTCGTGGATGTTTGGGCTTGCCATGCCGGGCGTGCGGCCCTCTTCCAACATCCTCACCAACGTGATGGGCGCCCTGCGCTCCGGCAGGCCCACGGCGTTTAGGGTGCACGAGCGTCGCAACATGACCTACGCCCAGCGCTTTGCCGGGCAGCTTCCCGCGATTCTCGCCCTCCCGAGCGGGGCGTACCACTTTGCGAGCCAAAACGGTCTTACCACGTACGAGACCGCCCGTCTGGTTGCGGCACGGCTGGGGTGTCCCGATGCCGAGGTCGACCGCCTCATCCTTCCCGATGGGGACACCTACGCCGAGCGCCCGCGAGACTTTCGCCTTGCCTCGGACAAGATTCGGGCTGCCGGTATCGAGCTGGGAACGTTCGAGGAGGATCTGGACCTCTGCCTGCGAGACTTTGGGCTCGTGTAGGGGGTGCGTTACGCCCTGGCGCCCGCCAGCGCGGCGGGGTCGATACATAAAACGGGAGGCTCCCGAAGGAGCCTCCCGTAACTTGCGTGGTGCGGCGTATAGGATTCGAACCTATGACGCCCTGATTCGTAGTCAGGTCCTCTATCCAGCTGAGGTAACGCCGCGTGCAGTTGGATATATTGCCACGCGTCCCACTGCCCGTCAAGCGTAAGTTGGAAAAATGTCGAAGATGTGGTGATTCGCACGGAAAAGGCCCGTTTCGCGCGCGGCGAAACGGGCCCGAACAGTCTGGCGGAGAGCTGGGGATTCGAACCCCAGATAGGATTTGCATCCTATACTCGCTTAGCAGGCGAGCACCTTCGGCCTCTCGGTCAGCTCTCCAGAGGTTGTGCTAGAGCATGATACCCCACAACGCCCCAACTCACAACGCCCGTCTTTCTCGCCAACGAGAAAACTCGCAAAACGCTGGGTCGCAGTCTCCCGCCAGCTCTAGGCAAGTCCTGCGAGAAAGTCGCCGTCAACAACGATGTCCTCTTGGTGTCTGGCGATGGCGTCCCACGCGAAGGACCCCACGAGCTCCCTGGGCATAACGTTCTCGCCGCGCTCGCAGAGCCCCGCGGCCGCGGCGAGCGTGCCCACGATGCGGGCGGCGCAAACCCCGCGCTCGCGAAGAACGCCGAGGTCGAGATCCTTGTCGCGCTTTGAGAGGCGTCGTTTGTCCGGGGCCACGAGCAGCGGGACATGGCCGTACTCCGGTGCCGGATAGCCGAGAAGTCCGCCCAGGTAGATCTGCCGCGCGCACGAGCCGAGGAGGTCGCGACCACGCACCACCTGGGTCACGCCCATGAGGGCGTCGTCGACCACCACGGCAAGCTGATAGGCCACCACGCCGTCGCTGCGACGCACGAGAAAGTCTCCGCACTCGCGCGCGAGCACCTCTTGGTGCGCCCCATAGGCGAGGTCCACGAACGTGATGGTGCCCGACGGGTCTTCCTCGTCCGGAACGCGCAGCCGCGTTGCCGGGGGTCGCAGAGTGGCGCGCCGGGCAACCTCTGCGTCGGAGAGTCCCCGGCAGGTGCCGGCGTAGACGGGCGTACCGTCCGACGCGTGCGGGGCCGTGGCGGCGTGGAGCTCTGCCCGAGAGCAGAAGCAGGGGTAGGTGAGGCCCTTCTCGCGCAGCTCATCGAGCGCCTCGCGGTAGATCTCAGAGCGGTCGCTCTGAAAGTAGGGGCCCTCGTCCCAGTCGAGCCCGAGCCAACGCAGGTCGTCCATGAGAAGCTCGGCCTGCTCGCGGCTCTGGGCGCGCGGGTCAAGGTCCTCGATGCGCAGCATCATGCTGCCGCCGGCGGCTCGGGCGGAGAGCCAGGCAACGAGCGCGGAGAACGCGTTGCCCAGATGCATCCTCCCCGATGGCGTGGGCGCAAACCGCCCGCGGACAGCCTTGTTCTCAAAAGACATCGTTACCCACTCTGAACATGAGTTTCCAGAAATCCGGATGCGGGCGCGCGGAAAACGCCGGCGCCCTCACGCGCGCCTAGAGCCGCTCGGAGTAGACGTAGATTCCAAAGTCGCAGCCGGGCTCCTCGCCGGGCCACGTCACCTCTGAGGTGCGCCTCAGCTCCTGCTTGAGCCCCATGTGGTCGTAGAACGAGACGTCGCAGTTGTCATCGGTGAGCAGGTAGTATCCTGCGGCCCCGCTCTCCCTCACGCGCTCTCGCACGGCGTTGAAGAGCCGCTTGCCCACGCCGAGGCCACGGGCTTCGGGGGAGACGATGAGCAGCTTGAGGGCGGC
>CASEGE010000107.1 GCA_949287335.1 uncultured Olsenella sp.
CTAATCGGGGACTTCGGCCCGGGGGGGTCGATGGGCGCCATAACCAGGGGCGGGCCCGCACACAGGCATGCACGAGGGGCCCTATTTGTGGGCGCCGCTTGACAAAAGACCAGATACCGAGAAGAACGCCGTGCCGAAGCCGCCATTTTGAGTGCGCCCTTCTCGCCGTCCGCGCCGAGGCCGCCAATTAGCGCGCAGCAGCCACGCCGCGCGCTCGCCCGCAGGCCCGTACCCGTGCGGACCCCTAGAACGAAATCCCCAGCACGGCCAGGGCAAGACCGGCAATCACGGCGACAACGTACACGAAGACGGTGATAATCGCGTTTTGGCCCGCGCTCGCGTTGGTGCGCCAGAGCACGAGCAGGCCCACACCGCCCGAGGCGAGAAGTCCCGCGATCATGGGACCCGCGGCGAGCACGCCATCGAGGTAGAGCTCCGTGATGGCCACGCTCGCGCCGCAGTTGGGGATCAGTCCCACCAGAGCGGAGACAAACGTGGCGCGCACCGGGTGGTTGGCAAGAAGCGCCCCAAGCGCATCCTGCCCCACATACTCGATGAGCAGGCCAAACGCAAACGTGACCACGAAGATGAAAAACGTCACCTGCACGGTGTGGACAAGCGCCGAGCGCACGATGGCCCAGCGCGCATGCCCGTGCCCGTGGCCATGGCCGTGATCGTGCCCCTCACCCTCGTCGTCACAGTGGCAGTGCTCGCGCTCGCAGAGCTCGTGGATGTGCAGATGACCGTCGCCCGCACGGTGCCATGCCCTCAGGGCCACGTCAACGGCAAGGCCAACCACCACGCCCACCGCAACCTTGAGGCCCATGATGGCCAGGAGGCGCCCCATGGGCTCCTGGTGCGCAAGAAACACGGGGACCATCTCGTCCGAGGTGGAGAGGATGACGGCCACGAGTGTGCCCGCCGTGACCACCCGCCCCGCGTAGAGCGTCGCCGCCATGGCCGAGAAGCCGCATTGCGGCAGCGCACCGAGAAGAGACCCCACGACCGGGCCCGCCTTTCCGGAGCGCTCGATCGCCGCCTGGACGCGCGTGCCGGCAGAGTGCTCGATGGCCTCCATGGCGAGGTACGTCAAGAGGAGAAACGGTACGAGCTCGAGCGTGTCAAACAGGCTGTGTTCGAGCACATGAAGAACAAATTCCAAGGTAGTGCCTCCAGGGATGCGGCGCCTCGGCACTCACTCCCAAGGCGTCAAAAGGTTCTCGGGGTATTCTACCCCGACGAAGGTCAGGCCTTTCGCCGGGGCACACGGCCCCGCCGCCGCACGATCCCGCGCGGCAAGCACGTCGGCCACCCAAGCCGGCGATCGATGGTGCCGTCCCACCTCCACCAGCGTTCCGGCAATGGTGCGCACCATGTTGTGCAGAAACGCGTTGCCCGTGATGTCCAGCGCCACGAGCTTCTCGCCAGCCTCCTCGACGCGGCTCACCTCGAGCCTGCCCACATAGCGACAGGTGGGCTTGCCCTCGGCCGAGATCGCCTTGCAGAAGCTCTTGAAGTCATGCTCGCCCACCAGAGCGCGCGCCGCCTCGCTCATGGCCTCCACGTCAAGCGCGCCGCGATACCACCAGCTGTGGTCCCACGCAAGGACCGGCCTGGCCTCGGAGGTGGCGATCCTGTACCGATAGCTGCGGCTCAGCGCGTCAAAGCGTGCCGAGAAGCCCAGAGGCGCGCGATAAAGGCCTCGGATTGAGATGTCATCGGGCGTAAGCGCCACCAATGAGCGCGTGAGGCGCGCCGCCGGCAGATTGAGCTCGGACCCGTCCACGGGAACGCTCACGTACTGGGCGAGCGCATGGACGCCCGCGTCGGTACGGCCGGCGCAGGTGAGCTCACAGGGGCGGCGCAAGACGGTCTCAAGCGCGCGGCGCAGCTCGCCGGAAACGGTTCGAACCCCGCCCGGCTGCTCGGCAAAGCCGGCAAAGTCCGCGCCACGATAGCCAAGCTGTATGACAAGCGTTGCGTCGTCTGACATGAGCGCCCCCTTTCGTAGGTCTAAGCGTAGTGCATGGGCTGACTTCTTGCCACAGCCCGCCCCGTGCCCCCCTTTAGAGCAAGATCGCCGTCACGGCCCACGCCACGCAGCCGAGAAGCACAATCACGTCGCGCGGCGAGAGGCTCCCCATCATGTCCGTCTGCTCGCCCGTGTAGCAGCGGTCCGTCATGGCCTGCGCAAGCTCGTCCGCGCGTCTGAAGAGGCCGACGATCAGTGGAACCAGCACCTGCGCCCAGCCTTTGAGACGCCGTACGGGGCCGCCCTCGTCAAGCCGCGCGCCTCGGGCGCGCTGGGCGCACCGGATGCGGTCCGCCTCCTCGACGGTGAGCGGGATGAACCGCAGTGCCACCGAGGCAGACATTGCCAGGGCGCCCACCGGCACGCCAACTCGCCTGAGCGGCGCCATGAGGGCGGCGATGCCGTCCGCGATTGCCGGCGGGGCGGTCGTGGACGAGAAGACCAGTGCAAAGCCAACCACGAGCGCGATGCGTGCCACCACCACGGCGCTTCTGGTCAGACCCTCGAGGGAAACGCCCGGCTGACCAACCAAAACGATTGCGTTGGAGAGCACAGAGATCGCAAGCACCACGGCGGCGGGACGAAGCCCAAGGAGCACCGTTGCCGGGGAGGTCCTGCTTGCCACGAGCGCCGCGGCAAGCCCGGCGCACACAACGAGCATGCCCCACGGCGCCGATGCGCAAAACGAGGCCAGCGTGGAGACGAGCAGGACCACGAGCTTGACGCGAGGGTCCATGCGATGGGGCATGGTGTCGCCGGGCACAAACGCGCCGGGGACGGGAGGCCTAACCATGCCGCACACCTCCCCCGAGCTCGGCGCGCAGACGCACCATGAACGGCGCCTCAAGACCCGCGGCGGCAAAGAGCTCGGGGCGCGCGCCGGCCTCGTCGGCGCCAACGTGCGCGACGAGGCGCCCCTCGCGCAGAAACGCGACGCTTGTCGCCTCGTCCAGCCACTCGCCCGCGTCGTGGGTTATGAGCACCACGGGATGGCCCTCTCCCGCCAGGCCCCGCACCAGACGGTGGAGCTCGGCGCGAGAGGCCGCGTCAAGACCCGCCGTCGGCTCGTCGAACATGTATGCCTCCGGCTTCCCCGCGATAACGCCAGCAAGCGCCACGCGTCGCATCTGACCACCAGAGAGGCCAAACGGGGAGCGGTCGAAGAGCTCCTCGCCCACACCAAGCCGCGATGCCGCCGAGCGTGCCGCGGAGGCGACCTCATTCTCCGACATGCCCCTTACCCGTGGCCCGTAGGCGATGTCGTCATAGACCGTATCGCAGAAGAGCTGGTCACCGGGACGCTGGAAGGAGAGGCCCACGCGCCCCGCGCGCACGGGCCGCCCGTCGAGCAGGACCTCCCCGGCATCTGGGACCATGACACCCGCCAGGATGCGTGCGAGCGTGGTCTTTCCGGCACCGGAGGGGCCCAAGACGAGCGTGAGGCCGCCCAGATCAAGGGAGATGCCCTTGAGGCAAAACTGCGAACACCTCACAAGTGCCACTTTTGAGGTCGAAAAGGATCGAAAATGAGGGGTTATGAGGTATTGGCCAATGTAGCAGACGTCCTCGTGGGTCAAAAAGGGCACCAGGGCACGCGGGTTCGGCCGCGAATCCAGGGAAAACCCGCGCCGCACGGCAGTGCCGAGAACCCGCGCAATGGGATCCGCGTCAAGTCCGGCAAGAGCGCAGGCCTCGTCGCTCGCGAGAAGCCCCTGGGGCCGTCCCTGCCACGCGACGCGTCCCGCGTCCATCACCACGGCGCGCGTCGCGCCAAAGAGGGAGAGCGGGTCGTGGGCAATCTCGAGCACCCCCACACCAGCGCTCACAAGATGCGCAACGAGCTCGGACACGAGCTTTCGAGCCGCCTCGTCCAAATGGGAGCCCACCTCGTCGAGCACGATATAGCGCGGCCGCATGGCAAGAACGCCCGCAAGGGCAACGAGCTGCTGCTGCCCACCAGAGAGCTCGGAGGTCAAACGGTCGCGAAGCTGAGAGATGCCGCAGATCCCCAGTGCCTCGTCGACGCACCCGAGCACCTCGGCCCTCGAGACCCCAAGGTTTCGAGGCCCAAAGGCAACCTCATCGGATACCAGCGCGCTCACGAGCTGGTTGCGCGGGTCCTGCCGGACGTAGCCCACCAGACGGGCAAGACCGGACACCACTCCGTCCACGCGCACCGTGCCCGACGCGGGCACAAGCCCTCCGTTCACAAGCCTCGCGAGCGTCGACTTGCCCGACCCGTTGGCGCCAAGAAGCACCACGCGCTCCCCCGGCGCAACATGAAGGGAGACGTCGTCGAGGACACGCCCCCCACCGGAGTAGGCAAAGCTCACGTGGTCGACCTCGATCAAACGTCTCACCTCCTTCACGAGAAGGGCCCCGGCACAAGTCCGGGGCCCTTCGGCATCGCATGTGCGAGAGTCGCTACTCGGCGTCCTTCTCGGCCTCAGCGGTCTCCTCGGCGGGAGCCTCCTCAGCGGCAGCCTCCTCGGCGGGAGCCTCCTCGGCCTTGGGCTCCTCGACGACCTTGGTCACCTTGGCAGCGGGGGCAGCCTTCTTGACCTTGGGCTGAACGGGCTCGGTCACGAGCTCGAGCACCACGATCTCGGCAGCGTCGCCCTTGCGGGGACCAAGCTTCATGATGCGGGTGTAACCGCCGTTGCGGTCGGCCCACATGCCCTGAGCGGCCTTCTCGAAGACCTCGCGGACGAGGTCCTTGTCGCCCACGGCGGCAATGGCGAGACGACGGCTGGCGATGTCGCCCTTCTTGGCCCAGGTGATGACGCGGTCAACGTCGCCGCGGATGGCCTTGGCGCGAACGTCGATGGTCTTGATGCGGTCGTTCTCAAACAGGGCGCGAACAAGGCTCTTCTTCATGGCCTTGGTGTGGCTGGCGTCAGTGCCGAGCTTCATGCCCCTCTTCTTGTTGTGTCGCATTTCTTGCTTCTCCTAAATCCGGCAGCGCGCCTAGGCCTTGAGGGACAGGCCCATGGACTCGAGCTTGTCCTTGACTTCCTCGATGGACTTGACGCCAAAGTTTCTAATGTTGAGAAGGTCGTTCTCGGAGAACTCGACGAGCTGGCGCACGGAGTGGATACCGGCGCGCTTGAGGCAGTTGTAGGAGCGGACGGAGAGGTCCAGGTCCTCAATCTGCTTGTCGAGCTCGATGTTGTCCTCCACAGTGCCCGCGGCAAAGATAGAGGCATCCTCAACCGGCTCGTCCTCGTCAGTGAGGCTCATGAACGCGGTCATGTGCTGGTTGATGATGTTGGCGGCCTCGACGACGGCGTCGCGCGGGGAAATCGAGCCGTTGGTCTCAACCTCGAGAACGAGACGGTCGTAGTCGGTGTGGCGGCCAACGCGGCAAGCCTCGACGGCCTTGGCGCAGCGGCGCACGGGCGAGTAGAGCGAGTCGACGTGAATGACGCCAATCGGGTCGTTCTCGCGCTCGTTGTCCTCGCCGGAGACGTAACCGCGGCCCACGCCGATGCGCATCCTCATGGTGAGGTGGGCGCCCGCACCAAGGGTGCAGATGACGTGCTCGGGGTTCACGAGCTCGAACTCGGCGGGAACGTCAAAGTCGCCGCCGGTCACGGTGGCGGGACCATCGATGGAGATGGACGCCTCCGCCTCGTCGCCGGTGCCCATGGAGCGGAACACGAGGCCCTTGACGTTGAGCACGATGTCGGTGACGTCCTCGTAGACGCCCTCGACGGTGGTGAACTCGTGCTGAACGCCATCGATCTGGATGGCCTCGACCGCAGCGCCCGAGAGAGAGGACAGCAGGACGCGGCGCAGGGAGTTGCCCAGCGTGTCACCATAGCCGCGCTCGAGCGGCTCGGCGCTCACGCGGGCGAGGTTCTCGCTGATCTCCTCGACCGAAACCTGGGGTCGAATGAATTCGGACATTGCTACCTCCAAATCTGGCCGGGCTTACTTGGAGTAGAGCTCGACGATCAGCTGCGCGTCAATGTCAAGGTCGATCTGGTCGCGCGTGGGGAGCTGGAGGACGGTGCCCTTGAGCTTCTCGATGTCAACCTCGAGCCACGCCGGGACGGCCATGTGCTCGGAGGAGATGAGGGCCTCCTTGATGGGGAGAAGGTCCTTGGCCTTGTCGGCCACGGCGATGACGTCGCCGGTCTTCACCTGATAGGAGGGGATGTCGACGCGCTTGCCGTTCACGGTGATGTGGCCGTGACGGACGGTCTGACGCGCCTCCTTGCGGGTGCGGGCAAAGCCGAGACGGAAGACGACGTTGTCAAGACGGCACTCGAGGATGCTCATCAGGTTGTCGCCGGTGATGCCCTCGCGCTTCATGGCGAGGACGTAGTAGTGACGGAACTGCTTCTCGAGAACGCCGTAGATGAACTTGGCCTTCTGCTTCTCGCGAAGCTGCATGCCGTACTCGCTCTCCTGGCGACGACGACGCTTGGGCTCGCGGTTAGAGGTCTTGTTGATGCCCATCACGACGGGGTCGATGCCGAGCTGACGGCACCTCTTGAGGACCGGGGTCCTATCGATAGCCATTTACTTTCCTCCTAGCTACACGCGGCGACGCTTGCTCAGACGGCAACCGTTGTGCGCGATGGGGGTCTTGTCCTGGATGCCCGAAACCTCGAGGCCGGCGGCCTGGAGGGAACGGATGGCGGTCTCGCGGCCGGAGCCGGGACCCTTCACGAAGACGGCGACCTTGTGCAGGCCGTGCTCCATGGCCGCCTTGGCAGCGGCCTCGGCGGCGAGCTGAGCGGCGAACGGCGTGGACTTGCGGGAGCCCTTGAAGCCGACGGTGCCGCCGGACTGCCAGGAGATCACGTTGCCCTGGGGGTCGGTGATCGAGACGATCGTGTTGTTGAACGTGCTCTTGATGTGGGCCTGACCCACAGCGATGTTCTTGCGCTCGGAGCGACGGACGCGCGTCGTGCGAACGTTCTTCTTCTGCGGCATTGTTTACTCCCTAGCCCCTCTTCTTGGCACCGATCTGACGCTTCTTACCCTTGCGGGTACGAGCGTTGGTGTGGGTGCGCTGACCGTGGACAGGAAGGCCCTTGCGGTGACGGAGGCCGCGGTAGCAGCCGATCTCCATCAGGCGGGCGGTGTTCTGACGCACCTCGCGGCGAAGGTCGCCCTCGGTGGTGTAGTTGGCATCGATGAAGTCGCGGATCTTGGTGACCTCGTCCTCGGTCAGATCCTTGACGCGGGTGTTGGGGTCAACGCCGGTCTCCGCGCAGATCTTGGTGGCGCGGGTCTGACCGATGCCGTAGATGTAAGTGAGTCCGATCTCAACGCGCTTCTCGCGCGGCAGATCGACGCCGTTAATACGGGGCACTGGAGCTCCTTCCTTAGCCCTGACGCTGCTTGTGGCGCGGGTTCTCGCAAATTACGTAAACCTTGCCGTGGCGACGAATGACCTTGCACTTGTCGCACATCTTCTTGACCGAAGGACGTACCTTCATGCGTCTTCCTTCCGGTAGTGCTGATACGAACTATCTCCTCGCCCAGCCGCTGGCGTGAATATCCCGGCTGTATGGGGCCCTACTTGTAACGGTAGGTGATGCGCCCCCTCGTGAGGTCGTAGGGAGAAATCTCCACCACGACGCGGTCGCCCGGCAGGATGCGGATGTAGTTCATCCTGATCTTGCCGGAGATGGTGCAGAGAATGGTCTTGCCGTTCTCGAGCTCAACGTTGAACATGGCGTTGGGCAGCGGCTCGATGACCTTGCCCTCAAGCTCGATGGCGTCTTGCTTGCTCACTATGGTTCCCTCTCAACACGCTGACAGCGACCAAACATCATACCGAAAATCCAGAAAAGAGTCCATGCTGCATTAGACAAACACAACATGGACTCAATTCGCTGTTTCGTTCTCGCACGGATGGCAAGATGCCCTACTACTCCTTGCCTCCGTACATCTCGCACCACGGACCCTGCTCGTCCTCGGTGAGAATGACCGGGCCGTCCTCGGTGATGGCGACGGTGTTCTCATAGTGCGCCGCGGGCTTGCCGTCATCGGTGACGACGGTCCAGCCGTTGGCGAGCGTATGGCACCGATACGTGCCGAGCGTGATCATGGGCTCGATGGCAATGACCATGCCCGCCTGGAGCTTCACGCCGCGGCCGCGCTTCCCGTAGTTTCTGACCTCAGGATCCTCGTGCATCACACGGCCCACGCCGTGGCCCACGTAGTCGCGCACGACGCCAAAGCCGTTGCTCTCGGCAAGCTCCTGCACCGCAGCTCCGATGTCGCCGAGGTGATTGCCGGGAACGGCCTGCTCGATGCCCGCCTTGAGGCAGTCACGGGTGCACTCGCAGAGTGCGCGCCACTCCTCGGAGGGCTCGCCGACATAGAACGTCCAGGCGTTGTCACCGACCCAGCCCTGGTAGGTGGCACCGGTGTCGATGGAGATGATGTCACCCTCCTGGAGGATGGTCATCGAAGAGGGGATGCCGTGCACGATCTGCTCGTTCACGGACGAGCAGATGCTCGCGGGGAACCCGCCGTAGCCCTTGAAGGTGGGCACGCCGCCGTGCAGGCGGATGAAGCCCTCCACCACCTGGTCGATCTCCTTGGTGGTGGCGCCGGGGCGAACGAGCGCCCCTGCACGACGAAGGGCCGCCTTGGACAGCGCCCCGGCGGCCTTCATCTGCTCAATTTCAACTGGTGACTTGATGTTGATCATAGAGCGAGGAGACTCTTGACGTCGACGTAAACCTCGTCGACGGGGCGATCTCCGTCAACCTCCTTGAGAATGGAGTGACCCCTGTAGTACTCGATGAGCGGAGACGTCTGGGTCTGGTAGACGTCAAGGCGGTGCTGGATGGTCTCGGGCTTGTCGTCGTCACGCTGATACATCTCGCCACCGCAGCGCGGGCAGACGTCAACGCCGGCCGGAGCGGTGTAGCCGCAGCTGCGGCAGGTGCGACGGGAGCTCAGGCGCTCGACGATAACCTCGGGCTCAACGGCAATGAGCAGCGCGGCATCAAGCGTGCGGCCCATGGCGGCAAGCTCGGAGTCAAGCGTCACGGCCTGGGCGGTGTTGCGCGGGAAGCCGTCGAGGATGAAGCCCTTCTGGGCGTCGTCGGCCTCGAGACGCTCCTTCACCAGATCCACAACGAGCTCGTCGGGAACGAGCTGGCCGGCATCCATGTAGCCCTTGGCCTTCTTGCCGAGCTTGGTGCCCGCCTTGATGGCAGCGCGGAGCAGGTCTCCGGTGGAGATGTGAGCAAAGCCGTACTCAGCCACGAGCTTCTGCGCCTGAGTGCCCTTGCCCGATCCAGGAGCGCCGAGAAGAACGATGTTCATGGTGCCAACCGCCTTTCCGTGAATCCTATCCGACCTTACCCGACGGCGTCCCTACTTGAAGAAGCCGTCGTAGTTGTGCATCTTGAGCTGGCTCTCGATGGATGAGAGCGTGTCCATGGCAACGCTGACCATGATCAGCACCGAGGTGCCGCCAAAGGCCTGAATGAGCGGGTTGTTGGTGAAGTAGAAGATGATCGTGGGGACGACGGCAAGAACGGCCATGAAGAGAGCGCCAGGGAGCGTAATGTGATCGATGGCGCTCTTGATATAGGCCGCCGTGGCCGCGCCCGGACGAACGCCCGGGATGAAGCCGCCCTGCTTGCGCAGCTGGTCCGCCGTCTCGGTGGGGTTGAACACCATCGAGGAGTAGAAGTACGCAAAGGCGACGATAAGGGCAACGGAAAGCACCCAGTTGATCCAGCCGGTGGAGAGGGCGTTGGCAAAGGCCTGGACCCACTCGACCGTGGGGAAGAAGACGGCGAGCTGCGCCGGGAGGTACAGGATCGCGGACGCGAAGATGATGGGCACCACGCCGGCGGTGTTCACCTTGATGGGAAGGTAGGTCGACTGGCCACCCATCATGCGACGACCCACAACGCGCTTGGCGTACTGGATGGGGATGCGGCGCTGGCCGCGCTCCACGAACACAATGATCGGCACGATGGCAACGATCACGATGAGCGTGATCACGGTGAGGATCACGTTGCCCGTCCCCGTGATGGAGGAGATGAGCGAGGTGGGAAGGCCCGACATGATGTTCGCGAAGATGATGAGCGACATGCCGTTGCCCACGCCACGCTGCGTGATGATCTCGCCAAGCCACATGATGATCATGGCACCAACGACCATCGTAAAGACGACGATGATGTCGACGAGAAGCTCGGGTGCCCCAATGTTGGAGAGGCTCACGCCGTAGCTCCTGAACAGGAACAGGTAGCCAATGGCATTGAGCAGGGCAAGGCCGATCGTGAGATAGCGCGTGTACTGCGTGATCTTACGCTGACCGGCCTCGCCCTCCTTTGCAAGCTCGCCGAGCGAGGGAATCACGGCCTGCAGCAGCTGCAGAATGATCTGCGCCGTGATATAGGGCATAATTCCCAGGCTGAAAACAGACATGCGGGAAAGCGCGCCACCCGAGAACAGGTTGAGCACGGCCATGGCACCGCTCGAGGACAGACCCGACTGATACGCACCGAGAAGGTCCTGGAACGGCGCGCCCGGAACGGGCAGATACGCACCAAAACGGTACAGCAGGAGGATACCTGCGGTAAGAAGAAGCTTCTGCCTCAGCTCCGGAACGCGAAATGCGTTGGCGATTCCCTTTAGCACGCCTGCTCGACCTTTCCTCCGGCCGCCTCGATCTTGGCCTTGGCAGAGGCGGAGACCTTGTCCACCTTGACGGTGAGCTTCTTGGTGAGCTCGCCGTCGCCGAGGACCTTCACAGGAACATAGTTGTGCTTGATGACGCCCTTGGCAACCAGGGTTTCGGCGTCGACGGTCTCACCGTCGGCGAACAGCGCGTCGAGACGGGCAACGTTCACCGGGGCGTACTCGACGCGGTTGTGGTTGATGAAGCCCGGGAGCTTGGGGAGACGCATCGCGAGCGGCTGCTGGCCACCCTCGAAGCCCCTGCCCTTGCCGCCGCCGGAGCGGGAGAGCTGGCCCTTGGTGCCGCGGCCGGCGGTGGTGCCGTGACCGGACGAGTTGCCGCGCCCGATGCGCTTGCGGTTCTTGCGCGAGCCCTCAGCGGGACGCAGATCGTTGAGCTGCATGAGTGACTCCTAGTTCTCTTCCACGACAACAAGGTGCTTGACCTTGAAGATCATTCCACGGATGCTCGGGTTGTCCGGCTGCTCGACGACATCGCCGATCTTGCGGAGGCCGAGGGCGCGGCACGTGGCGGTCTGGTCCTTCTTGACGGAGGCCACGGCACTGCGCACGAGCTTAATCTTGAGGGACTGAGCCATGACTAGTTCTCCTTCCCGACGAACATCTCGCCGACGGTGAGGCCACGACGCTCGGCGGTCTCAGCGGGGCTGGAGAGCTCCTTCAGGCCCTCGGCGGCGGCCTTGATGATGTTCATCGCGTTGCTGGTGCCGAGAGACTTGGAGAGCACGTTGGTGATGCCGGCAAGCTCGAAGAGCGGGCGGACGGGGCCGCCGGCGATGACGCCGGTACCCTCGATGGCCGGCTTGATGAGAACGTGGCCGGCGCCGTAGTGACCCTCGACGGCGTGCGGAATGGTGCCGTGCTCGGTGACGGGCACGTGGAACATGTTCTTCTTGGCGTCCTCGAC
>CASEGE010000108.1 GCA_949287335.1 uncultured Olsenella sp.
CCAGTTAGAGGTGACGGGCGAGAAAATCGTCGACGGTGGACCAGTAGAGCTCGGGGTTGGTGCTCGCGGAGAGGCCGTGTCCGGCGCCCTCCACCACGAGCTTCTCCTTCTCCTCGCTCGCGCAGGCCTCGTAGCACTCATCGAGCATCGAGAAGGGCACGAAGGTGTCCTCGTCACCGTGGATGAAGAGCATGGGGACGCTCGCCGAGCGCAGGCTCTCGATCGAGGAGACGCCCTCAAAGGTGTAGCCCGCGCGCAGCAGGCTCGCCGCGTCGGCAACGTTTAGAATCGGGAAGCTCGGCAGGTGGAAGACGTTGTCAAGCTGAAGCGAGAACTCGTCCCACACGCTCGTGTAGCCGCAGTCCTCCACGATGAGAGCCACGTTCTCCGGAAGGTCGCTCAAGCCGGATGCCATCATGACCTCGGCCCCGCCCATCGAGACGCCAAAGAGCATGACGCGCGCCTCAGGGTCGCGCGCCACGATCTCGCCGATCCAGCCCACGAGGTCCTGTGCGTCGGTCCCGCCCATCTGGATGAGGCCGGTGTCGACGTTGCGCTCGTGGCCGCGCGCGGCCGGCATGAGGACGCTCATGCCCAGCTCGTGGAAGTGGTAGCCATACTTTGCCATGTCAGAGGGCTGGCCGATGTATCCGTGGCACACCACGGCCCAGGTGTGACCGTCCGCATAGGGGCCGTCACCCGCCCCCTCGAGCTCCCAGCCGAGAAGGACGGTGCCGTCGTCAGCCGTGTGCGAGACGCTTCTCTTCTCGGCCTCAAACCAGTCCGCGGCCTCCTCGGCGTAGGCGGCGTCAAGCTGGGGCTCCTGGTGTCCCTCGAGCCCGCTTGCCTCGCCCGAGCGAATCGTGCTTGCCATCGAGACCTCGGCATGCGGGTTCAGCGCAAAGTCCACGAGGAAGTTGCCCACAAAGCCCAGCGCGACGACCACGAGCGCGACCATCGCAACGACAAAAACGACAATGACCCTCTTTGTTCTTCTCGTCATACTCATCCTTACTCGCGTTTCCGCTGGGCAATTGTACAGAATGCCACCCTAGCGTCAACAAGCGGATGAGGCGGGCAGCTCACGCGCGGCCTCGGAGGGCGGCTCGGGCGCAGCTCACGTGGGGACTCAGAGGCCCCCGCACTTAGGCGCGCACGCCGTCCGAGAAGTGCCCGCGGTGAGGGAAGATGCCGGAGACCTGAGGAAACGCCGCCTCGCACGTGGCGATGAAGTAATCGTCGGTCATCGAGGAGATGAAGTCCACGACGGTCTGGTCGGGGTCGCTCTCCCAGTCGTAGGTGCGACCGTAGTAGGCAAGGCGCCGCTCGAGCGGGACGATGTGATGCGCAAAGATCGCCGCGGACTCGTCGCCTGCGGCCAGGGCGTCAAGCTCGTGCTCGTAGAGCTCGCCAAAGAGCGAGGCCACCTCGGCGGAGAAATCGCCGTTGACCTCCCCCGCACCATAGATCTTCTCGTAGTTCTCGCGCTTGGCGCGCCTCATCTCGAGGAACGCCTCCTCGCTCATCTCAATGCGGTCGCGGCCCACGCTGTGCTCGACAACGTCCGCGACAAAGGCCGAGAGGGCCCAGGCGTTGTAAGCGCCGCCGAGGCCGTCGTCGAAGGTGTCCTCGGAGCAGAGGCCCGCGCAGATGGCGTCCTGTCGGTCCTTGCCCACGTAGGCGATGATGTCGGAGACGCGCACCACGCAGCCCTCGAGCGTCATCGGGCGCAGATGGGAGATCGTCTCCGCCCCCGACGCCCAGCAGGAGCCCACCACGCGCTCGAAGGTGTCAAACTCCGCAAGACCGCTCGTCTCGAAGACCTGCTGCTCGAACTCGCCGTTGTGACAGAGGGCCCCGTCGAGGGTCTGGAGGCTCACGTTTCTGCCGGAGAGCTCGTCCATCACGCGGGCGCTCTGCACGTTGTGAAAGAACCAGCGGCCGGTGCGCGCGTGGAAGACGTCGTTCAGGAAGCGCTCGCCGGCGTGGCCGAAGGGCGTGTGACCAAGGTCGTGACCAAGGGCGATGGCCTCGATGAGGTCGAGGTTGAGCCCGAGGGCACGCCCGATGTCGCGCGCCACCCGGGCCACGAGCTGCACGTGAAGGCCGCGCCTGGAGAGGTCGTCGTTCGCGCGGAACGAGAAGACCTGCGTCTTGCCCGCCAGGCGGTTGTAGGCGGGCAGGTGCACGATCTTCTCGGCATCGCGGACGAAGGCGGGGCGCAGGAAGGTGTCCCGGTCGCGGTCGCATGGGTCGCGGCGGATGGCAGAGGCGTCATGGCAGGCAAAGGGCGAGAGCGCGCCCGAGGCCAGGCGCTCCGACACGAGGCGCTCGGCGTGCTCGGAGAGTTGCCCGGAGAGCCCAGGCGCGAGCCTGTTCACCATGTCTGCCATGCGCCGCACCCCTCGCTAGTCACGGACGACGAGGCATCCCATGTCAAGACGGTGGCCCCACTGGCCCATGACGCCCTCGTATCCGCAGCGGGCGTAGATGCCGCCGAACTTGCCGCGGAAGAGGAAGAGGCCGAGGAGGTTGTTGGCCATGACGGGCTCGGAGGGGCCGTCCGCGTTGCCGGCGACGACGGGCGTCTGGTAGGCGGGTCTGCACTCCTCGACGATGCCGCCCTCCTCGCAGCAGGCGAGAAGGACACGCCACCACTCGTCGCGGTCCATGCGGTCAACGCCCGCGACGGCCTCGGAGGCGCGGTAGGCACCAGCCGGGCGGACCAGCCACTTGTCCTGCTCGGCAAGGTAGCGGTTGACGTCGCTGCCGCGCTCGAGGAAGTGGGCCTCGGGAACGTGGGCGCGCACGAACGCGAGCTCGTGCGGGTCGAGGACGGACTCGATGACCTCGGAGTTGAGCACGGGGAAGATGGCGTTGGTCGAGACGGGCCAGGTGCGGAAGCCGCCGATGACGCAGGCAAGGCCGCGGCGGGCGGCCTCGACGAGGGCGTTGACGCCGTCGCAGGGCTTCTCGAGCATCTCGCTCACGAGCGCGCGACGATAGACGCAGGTGACGGGGCCCTCGGAGTCGACGAGGCGACGCACGCCGCCCGCCTCCTCGATGCGCAGGTCGCGGATGTCCACAAAGCGCGCGTAGACGCCCTCGTCGGCGAGGCGCTCGATGAGGTCGGCAAACTCGCCGGGCGTGGCGCTCTCGGGGTAGTCGACGATGCCCACGGGCGGGCGGTCCGGGCTGCGCGTGCCCTCGGCGGAGTTGACCCAGGAGTAATAGGTCTCGCGCAGGGCGGCTACGACGCTGTCGGAGAGGTCAAAGGTCTCGATGTCGTGGTGGCGATCGGCAAAGCGACGATAGGACTCGGTGAGCTGAATCGCGCGCGTCACGTCAACGGAGGCGGTCATGCCCACCGAGCTGTCGGTGGCGACGCCGGCAAAGGTGAAGTCGCCCGTCTCCTCGTTGAAGAGGACGTCGAGACGAGCAAAGGGAATGAGCTGCTCATAGCCCGTGGGCATGAGCGTGAGCTCCTCGATTTCGGGAGAGAGCCTGAAGAGGGCGCGGAAGTCGGCGTCCTTAAGGTAGCGCTCGGTAACCTTCTCGAGGATGCGGCCGAACGTCTCGGCTGCGTCGGAGAGGATCTCGAGCTCGGAGGAACCAAGAACCTTGGGCGTGAGGGCCCAGGTAGAAGAACCATCAAGGTTGACGATCTCATGAGAGGAGGCAAGGTAGGCACCAGCCTGAGCGCGGCCCTCTGCATCGCCCTCGAGCTCGCTCACGAGCCCGCAGTACTCGTCCTCGAGGGCACGGCCACGAAGATTGCTCATACTAACTCCAAATCAACTGCGCCCCGCGGGGCGACCCAATTTGACCAGCATGCGCAGCGCATTGTAGGTGTTAGCGGGGAATTTCGCAAAACTGAATGCTCGGCGGCGCCGTATTTATGAACCTTTGATGAACGACCCTCAGCTCCTGTCAATCTAGGGGGCTTGGGGCCCGGACGCGGCGAGAAGGGTGCACGCAAATTGGCGGCTTCGGCACGCGTGGCGAGCGGGGCGCACACGAATCGGCGCCTTCGGCAGAAGGCGAGAAGTGCGACCTGCGGTTCTTCTCGCCGGCGCACAGAAAAACGGGGGCTCGGCACGTCATTTGTGCCGAGCCCACCAATTCGTGTGCGCCTTACGTCACGGGCGTGCCGAAGCCGCCGATTCGTGTGCGCCCCACTCGTCGCCCGTGCCGAAGCCACCATTTTGCGTGCCCTTCTCGCTGGGCGTGCCGAGCCCCCGATTCGCGTTCGCCCGCTCGTGCCTCCGCCCGTCTGACCCAAGCTGGTTAGGCAACCACCCAGAACTGGCTTGCCGGGAAGACCTCGAAGCCCATGCGCTTCTCGAGGGCAAGCGACGCGGTGTTGTCGGGCCAGACCTCCGCCCACGGCGTCTGGCCGAGCTCCAGCGTCCGGGCCACCT
Organism: uncultured Olsenella sp.; assembly: GCA_949287335.1. Lineage (GTDB taxonomy): Bacteria > Actinomycetota > Coriobacteriia > Coriobacteriales > Atopobiaceae > Thermophilibacter. The sequence continues at coordinate 4,422 of CASEGE010000108.1, forward strand.
TTGCCGCCGCGAGCGCGCTTCCCCACCCCTGGCGACGATGGTCCTCGAGCACCTCGAGCACGCCCATGGCGCCCTCGGCATGCTCGCCCACAAACCCGACGAGCCTGCCCTGGTCAAAGCCGCCGAGAAACGCACCGGACGCCAGCGCCGCCTCCAGCTCTCCCGGGGCAAGGTACTCGACGTGCGAGTAGTGCTCCCTGATGAGGCCGGCGTAGGCGGGCGTAAGCACGCGGATGTCTCGCGAGGAGTCCCCGGCGGGCGCCTCGCCCCTCCACACCACCACGTGGCAGGAGCGGGCATGCCCCTCGGTCACGCGAGCCACCTCGCGCGCGAGCGTGCGACCACCGCAGACGAGAACGACGCGCTCCCCCGTGCCAAAGCACGCGAGAGCACGGCGAAGCTCACGCCGGCTGGGGCCCATCACAAGGCGCGCCCCGGTCGGGAGCTCGACCACAACGGCGCCCTCGTTGGCGAGAAGTACCTCGCCCAGACCCCTTCTCAGGCACTCGGCAACGGGGAACGCGACCTCGCCGCCCTTCTCGGCAATTCTGAGCGCACGGGCACGACGCGTCTCGGGGCCCTCTCGCGTGGCGTCGACCACAAGCGAGAGGCGCTCCGCCCACATCCTCTGGCCCTCGGGGCCGGGATGGTCGGAGCCGTCGGCAAGCAGGCGGGAGAGGTCCCCCTCCTCAAGAAGCGAGCGCGCCTCGACCACATGCATCTGGGGGTGGCGCGATGCGGCGGCGCGAATCATGCCGTCAACCTCGGCAAAGCAGCTTCGCGGATGCGTTGGGTAGACGTCCTCGAGGTGCGGCGGACACGTGAGCACCCACGTGGGAACCTCCGGCCACGTCTCGGAAACCTCGTAGAGATAGGCTCTGACCTCGCGCTCGGTACGCGACGAAGAGCAGGGCTCGTAGCGGTAGTTCTCGCCAAACTCAACAACGATGGCGGCGGGCCGCACGTGCCGCGCGAGCCCGGCGAGCGAGCCCGGCTGGAAGACCTGGCCGCCCACGCCCTGGTTCATGAGGTCAAGCCCAAGGTGAGCGGCGAGAAGGGCGGTCCAGGAGCGCCCGGGGTCACCGGCGACAAACCCCTGCGCAATTGAGTCGCCGAGCACTAGGAGCTGGTCTTTTTGAGTCACGGGGTTGAGATAGGTGCCGTCGGAGACGATCTCGCGCACGCAGCACGACGAGAGGCACGGAAGCCACACGCGAACGACATGGGGCTCCCCCATCCCGGGCAGGCGCACGAGCCCGCGCTCGGGCGCGGCGTCCGGATCCTCGAGATAGAGCTCCACGATGTTGTTCTCGTCAGGAAGGCAGAGCGGGAGGTGGCGTCCGTCAACGTCTGCCGACACCCCGTCGAGGGGCTCGTGCGCGAGCTCGCCGTGTGCGCGCACGTCGGCGAGAACCGACGCGGAGCCGCGCGGGGGCTCGTCCATGCGAATCTCGATCATGACGCGCGTGGCGTCGGTCTCAAACTCAAGCGTCACGCCCGCCGTGCAGGCGGCGAGCTGCCGGTAGAGGCCCGGGTGCCATGCGCGAACGCTCCCGAGCGCGCGCAGCTGGGCGGGGGCGAAGCGAATCGGGCGGACCCAGCCGCCCCTCTCGGTTTGGGTGTCGAGCGCTCCGTGCAGAAGATCGGCGGCACGGACGCCAGTGGAGAGGTCCATGTGATACCTCGTGCGGTTAAGGTTCGATTCTGGCGCCCACCATTGTGCCACATGGCAGCGCGTGAGGCCGAACAGGTGACGGGAGGGGCAGGGCCGGCGGGATTACTCGCCCTCGCCGACGGGCTCGTAGAACTCCTCGCCATCATCGAGGCGCAGCACGAGCACCTGGCCCACGCCATGCCCGCCCGCCGCGCAGCAGTCTATGTCCCAGCGGTCACGGCCCACGCGCACCATGCGCGCCAGCCCCTCGGAGTCGAGGGCGGACCGGTCACAGTCCGAGCTCATGCGCTCGAGATACGGCGTGGGGGTGTGGCCGGCTATCACAATCGGCCCGGAGCCGTCGGCCCCGGAGAGCCCGTGCGCCGCCCCCCAGAAGTCCTCGCGAATCCATGTGAGGTCCTCGCCGTCCTGCGATGAGAGGTACTTCTCGGCAGCCTCGTCGTCCCAGACGCTCGGGGTTGGGGCGTCAAGGTCAACCCCGGCATGAACGAGCAGGTAGCGGCGCGAGCCAACCACGGTCTGATCCCATCGTGGAAGACCGCGCACCCATGCGACCAGCTCCTCTGCCTCCTCGGCAGAGATCTCCGCCAGCCCGTCAGAGGTAGTGGAGCCGCCGTTGATGCCCCAGTTCATCGTGGCGAGCGGGTCGTGCGGGTGATCTATGCACGAGACCATGAGGTCCTCGTGGTTGCCCATCAGCACGCGAACGTTTGGCAGGGCGCGCACGATGCGCAGGACGCCAACCGGGTCGGGGCCGCGGTCGATCATGTCGCCAAGGCAGAAGAAGCAATCTTCCTCCGAGGGCGAGATGCGCTCGAGCACCCGCTCAAGCGGCGCCCTGTGGCCGTGCACGTCCGAGAAGACGTATGTGGACATGTCGCGGACCCCCAAATCAAGTCGACGTACCGCGTTTGCATCTCGCTAGCCTAGCATCTTCGGACCGGGTGCGCTCCCCTCTCGTGGGCGAGCGGTTGCGCGCGGCCTGCGTGTGACCGTCGCGTGACACATGTGACACTGGGGACAGGCTCATTTGTCACGCTGCGTTGCTAACTCACGTTTGCGCTCGTTTTGAGAGAAAAACCGAGCGTTAGTCTGGGACCTGTCGCGCGGGTGTGACAAATGAACCTGTCACCGGGGTCACGAAGTTGTCAGCGGCAACGGTGCCGCGCGCGCAGCCGGCGCAGGCGCCACGCCGGGGAGGCGCCGATTTCCACCACGCGACCCGGCCGAGCCTCGTTGCCCGCGCGACGAACCTCGCCCACGATCTCTTCCATGCTCTTCTCGAAGCAATCCTTCTTGAGGCGGCACTCCCACACCACCATCACGGTCCACCCCTCCGAGACGAGCAGGGCGTTGTCGCGGGCGTCGCGCGCGCGGTTTCGGTCGAACTTCTCCTCCCAAAACTCCGGGTGGGTCTTGGGCCGCGAGGGGGAGCAATACGGGCACCTATGCCAGAAGCACCCGTGAACAAAGATCGCTATGCGCCTGCCGGGGAAGCAGATGTCGGGGTGTCCCGGCGCCTTCTTCCAATGGAGCCGATAGCCCGTGAGCCCCGCCTCGCGCAGCGCGGCGCGAACACGCAGCTCGGGCTTGGTGTTCTTGCTTCGGTTGGCCTGCATGACGTGGCGCGTGGCCACAGACGACGCCTCCGGGACGCGCGAGCGAGCTACCACGCGGCACCCTTGCACTTCTCGACGGGAACGCGCGGCGAGCCCTCAAAGTTGAGGTCATGCGTGAGCTCGCGAGCGGCGGCGAGGTCAAAGTCCGGCGAGAAGAGCTCGTCGACAACCGGCAGCACGCGGGCGCGGGCGCCGTCGAAGAGGTCCCAGAAGCTCTCGTGCGAGACCTCGTGTGTGAAGGGGTTCTCCCACGCGCGGTGATCGCGATTGTCAAAGTCGGACGTGTCCTGCGCACGGTTGCGGTGAGACATCGAGTTCACCAGCGAGAAGGGCGTGCGGCACGCCAGGCGCTCGACGGAGGAGAGGGCAGCGCGCTTGTGGCCTCTCGGGGAGTCAAACACGCGCTGGACCAGGCGAAACTCATGGACCGACGTGGAGAAGGTCCGCGGGTCGATGGCATGTCCAAAGACCCAGAGCGAGACGTAGAAGTAGACCTTGTCAACGGCCGCGAGCGTGGCGCGCGTGGCAGAGAGCGCGCGCTCGTGCGGGCGCCAGCGCTCGACGGTCTTGCCGGTGAGCGAGAAGAGCACCATCTCGTCGAGGTCGCGCTCAATCTCTGCGTGGACGCGCGAACCGGCGGACTTGTCGAGCCCGGGCACGCCCGCCGACGTGATGCCGTTCTGCCAGAAATAGACGAAGGGGTGCACCGTGGAGTCAAGAAGCCAATGGCACGCGAATCCCGCAACGTAGGCGCGCGCAATCTGGCGCTCGTGACCCTCCAGGCGCTCAGCCGCCTCGCGCATGGCAAGGAGAAGCTGCGAGGGAGCCGTGTCATGCATGGCGTTCCCCAGCGGGCTCCACTTGTGCATCAGCGGATCGATCCTGAGATAGAAGAGCGGGTCAGGACCCTGGTTGCCGAGCAGGAATGCGTCGCGCTCGGCCACGGTGGGCATGCCGACAAGATCGGCGACGTCCTCGAGGACGCCGCGACCAAAGAGGTCATGGGTGAGAATCGCTGGCATGGTAGACCTTTCGTCGTAGCCTCTCTCGATTATGCCCCAACGCCATGCGAAGAGTTGACGACGATACCGAGCGCGGGCGGGGGCGCGCGGTGGACGGGACGCACGCGAATCCGGAGCTTCGGCACGTCTGAAGCGAAAAGCGCACGCAAATCCGGGCCGTCGGCACAGACGGCGTGCCGAGACCGCCATTTTGTGTGCGCCGGCGAGAAGAACCGCAGGTCGCGCTTCTCGCCTTGTGCCGAGGACGCCATTTTGCGTGCGCCCTCCGCCGCGACCGTGCCGACGCCGCCATTTTGTGTGCGCCCAGGGGCCGGACGTGCCGACACTCCAAAATCGCGCGCACTTCTCGCCCCCACCCTCCCGCCGGCCAAGGCCCTCGGCCCCATGGCAAAAAAGATTTACAAAAACTTGCCTAAAACGTACCCGTCCCCTTTTAGGCAACTCACCTAACATGGAAACGTTGCAAACCCAAGGAGAGGAAGCCTATGGCCGCACAGAAAATGACAAAGGCCGAGAAGAGCTGGATCGTCTACGACGTGGGCAACTCCGCCCTCGTCCTTCTCGCCACCAGCGTCATTCCCATCTACTTCTCGTCGCTCTCGCCCGATGGCGAGGTCGTGGTGGCATGGAGCTACGCCGAGACGGTGGCGTCGCTCATCATCGCGCTGCTCATGCCCGTTCTTGGCTCCATCGCCGACATGCAGGGCATGAAGAAGAAGTTCATTGTGGGCTGCGTGGGCACGGGTGTGGTGGCCACGGTGGCCCTGGGCTTTGTGACCACGGCGTTGGCGTTTCTGATCATCTACGTGGTCTCCTCGGTGGCGCTGAACTCCTCGATGGTCTTCTACGACGCGCTTCTTGTGGACACCACCACCGATGACCGCATGGACGAAATCTCCAGCCAGGGCTACGCCTGGGGCTACATTGGCAGCTGCGTGCCGTTCATCGCCTGCCTGGGCGTGGTCCTAGGCTACGAGGCGCTGGGGATCACGATGCAGACCGCCATGCAGATCGCCTTCATCATCACCGGCGCCTGGTGGGCCATCTTCACCGTACCCCTGCTCAAGAACGTCCAGCAGCTGCACTTCAAGCCGCGCGAGCCGCACGCCGTGAGCCGCGCCGTGAGCGGCCTCACCGCCACGCTGCGCGAGATCTGGGCCAACCGCGCCATCCGCTACTACATGATCGCCTACTTCTTCTACATCGACGGCGTGCACACCATCATCAAGCTCTCAACGAGCTACGGCACCGAGCTCGGGATCGACTCCACGCAGCTCGTGCTGGCGCTTCTCGTCACGCAGTTCGTGGCCTTCCCGAGCGCCATCATCTACGGGCGCCTCTCGTCCAAGTACGGCACGCGCCGCATGCTCCTGATCGCAATCGCTGCCTACTTTGGCATCACGCTCTTTGCGGCGTTCTTCCTGCGCTCGGCCGCCGAGTTCTGGTTCCTGGCCATCCTGGTGGGCATGTTCCAGGGCGGCATCCAGGCGCTCTCGCGCAGCGAATTTGGCAAGCTGGCCCCTAAGGAGCGCGCCAACGAGTACTTTGGCTTCTTCGACATCTTTGGCAAGTACGCCGCCATTCTGGGCACGTTTTTGGTGGGCACGTTCACCGCGCTCACCGGCAACTCCAGCCTCGGCGTGCTCTCGATTGCGGTGCTCTTCGTCGTGGGCTTTGTGACCATGCTGCGCGTCCCCGAGCGCACGTCATAGGCCTGGCGAGAAAAACCTGTCCCCACAGAATCAACCGGAACCCGCACGTTCTTCTCGCACGTGCGGGTTCCGGTTGTTTTGCCGAGAAGAGCAGCCCTGACACCGCGCGAGCTACCGAGAGGAACCGTCCGGCACCGGTAGCAGAATCGACAGCGAGAAGATCCCGCCATCCGCTCGCAGCGTCATCTCCCCGCCGTGCTCCCCCACGCAGCGGCGGATGCTCCTCAGGCCGAAGCCGTGGTTCCTCTCGTCACCCTTTGACGTGCGGGGAAGGCCGTCCACCAGCTCGAGCTCGCCGGCAAAGAAGTTGTCCTCGCGAATGGAGACGAAGTCCCCCTCGCGCCGCACGGTCAGGCTAATCGAGCGCTGCTCGGGCTCGGGGAGCCGCATCACGGCCTCAATGGCGTTGTCGAGGATATTTTCCATAAGAAAGTAAAGCTCGTCACCCGCCATAAACTCCAGCGCGCCGCCGTCTGCCAGGCACGTGAGCTCTATGCCGTTCTGCGCGCAGACAAGGCTCTTTGACGTGAGCACCACGTCAAGCGCATCGTTGCCGGTGCGAACGGACGCGTCGTAGACCCGAATGCTGTCCTGGATGCGCTCGATGGACTCGTCCGAGAGCGCGGGTCCGCGCAAATCCGCCACACGCTTGCGAATGTCATGGCACTTCTCGTTGATGAGGTCGATGCTCTCGCGCGTGAGCTGATACTGCTCGCCTCGACGCTGCCAGATGGCCTCGTTGGCGGCGAGGTTTGCGCGAAGCGCGTCCACGCGGGAGAGCAAGACCAGAATCGTCATGACAAACGCGGTGGCCAGCGCATCATACGTGAAACAGATGCGACGCACCGTACCGCTCTGGTCGTTTGCGAACGCCATGCTGAAGACGATGACAAAAAAGACCGCCGCCACGCACGCCGCAACCCAGGCCGCACGCCGAGAGACCACGTCGGCGTCGATTCGAAAACCCCGCCCCACAACAAGGTAGACCAGTGCCGCGGTTGCGAGGATCGTCATGATGTGGGGGACATAGAAGGAGATTGCCTCCGAGAGCGTGATAAGGTCGGCCTCGGGGAGAAACAGATAGGAGATATCGCTTCCCAGGTGCTGCACGCAATAGCCCAGGGCGCCAATGACCAGGGCGATGAGCGGCTCAAGGTCAAACACCCGCGCCAGCGCCACAACGCAGAGCGCGAAGGCGAGCAGGTAGAAGCCTATCGAGATAAGTGAGCCCAGCATCTCGCCCCCCTCCGCCGGGACCGCGCCCAGCACGGGCGTCGCAAGCGAGCACGCGAGAAATCCCGCAATGACAACCCAGAGCCGAGCCGTGCGCACCCTCCCCGCATGTCGGCAGAACGCGAGCGAGCACACAAAGATCTCGAGAACGATCGACCCCATGAGAAGCGAGAACATGGGCTCACCCCATTCCGTAGTAATCGGTCAGGCTCTGCATGAGAGGACGCCTGAGTCGCCGAGAGACCTCAAGCTCAACGCCCGTGTCCAGGACGACCACTCCCTCCCTCAGCGCCTTGACGTGTTCAAGGTTCACCAGGTAGTAGCGGTTGCAGGCAACAAAGTGCGCGGGCTCGAGAAGCTCCGCAAACGTCTTGAGCGTGCCCCACGAGGTATAGGCGTCATCCCTAACGTGGAAGGTGATCTCGTGCTTGCGCACCTCGACGTAGCTAACGTCGCGCGAGGCCACCGCCACCTTCTCCTCCCCCTTCGAGAGCCACAGCACCACGCCGCGGCGGCTCTCGAGCACCTCCTCGGCTCGACGCATGGCGAGCGCAAAGCTGTAGTAGCGCAGCGGCTTCACAAGATAGCCGAGGGCACCCACGTCATAGCCGCTCGCGGCGTACTGCGCCATGTTGGTGGTGAAGACCAGCGGCACCTCCCGGTCAATCCTGCGCAGGCGACGCGCGCAGGTAAGGCCGTCCATGCGCTCCATCTCAATATCGAGAAACACCAGGTCGTAGGAAGACTTGTAGTCACGGAGCAGGTCCTCGCCGTCCGCGAGGCGGGTGAGGAGAAAGCGCTCGGCATCACCCTCGAAGTAGCGCGCGAGAAGCTCCTCGACGCGACCGGCGTCGCGCTCGTCATCGTCGACCACCGCAACCCTGAGCACGCAACACACCTCCTCACCGCATGAGACCAAGAACAAGCATACCCGAGAAGGACGGCGCGGCTCGTGCTGCCGCGCCGTCCCGGGAGGGAGGAGCACCTTCGCTCGGTTACCTATCCGATGAGGCGGTGGCGTCGTCCTTCTCGCCAGCGCGCTTCTTGCGCACCATGTTGGCGACGATGCCGGCGGCGCCGAGAACCGCAACCACGGAGGCGGCGGTGAGACCCATCCGCCAGGGGCTCATGCCATAGGAGATGGAGGTGCCGGGAGCCACGTTGTTCATGGCGTTGGAGTTGGCCGTGGCAAAGAGGATGCCGTGCATGGACTCCCTCATGGCGCTGCGCGCGGTTGGGGAATCGTAGTCGAGGGCGGCATCCATCATGGACATGTACATGTTGCCGCCCGCGCGAATCATGAGGTCGCGGTCCTTGGACGGGGCGCCAAAGAAGAGGTCCGTGATGACGGCGCCCGAGAAGCCCCACTCGCCGCGCAGAATCTTAGCCTGCGTCCCATAGTGGCAAAAGCCCATGGTGCCGCCGATGCTGTTCTGCGAGGACATGAGGCCCGTCGCGGCGCGCATGGTGCGCTCGGAGATGGTTCCTTGATCGTCGGAGATGTAGCGGAGCGTGGTCTTTGCGCTCTTGATGGCAACCTCAAAGGCCCTGAGGTAGATCTCGCGCACCGTCTGCTCCGTTGCCCAGGTGGCGATGTAGTTGGCTCGATCGGTCTCCTGGTCGTTCAGGACATAGTGCTTGAGGTAGCTGATGCAGCCCTTGTCGGCCGCACCCGAGATGGCTCCCGCGGCAATCTTGCCCGAGACAAGCGGGTCCTCGGAGTAGTACTCGTAGACACGCCCGGAGAAGGGGCTGCGATGGATGTTCACCGCCGGGGCGTACCAGCCGGTGAGCCCCAGCTGCAGGGCCTCCTCGCCAATGCAGGTGCCCATCTCGTGCATGAGCTCGACGTTCCAGGTAGCCGCCTGGAGGTTGGCCGCAGCCCAGCTCGAGGCGCCCTCGGAGCTCCAGCCCATGGCACCGTCCGCATCCGTGGTGGCCGGCTTGCCCACCAAGGCAATGTCCTTGGTCTGATAGGCCGCCCCGTAGAGCAGCGTGCAGATGTTCTCGCGCTCACCATCCCAGTCAACCTGGTCGAGCAGCTGGTTCCAGCGCTCGTCGTCATACTCAACGCCGCGCAGGTCAATGAGGGAGAGACCGTTCTGGGCACCCGAGACGGGGGCCTCGGCGGCATAGACGAGGCTGCCCTCCACGTTGCCCATGCGCTCGTCGGTCTCGGGGTCGAAGGAGTCAAACCAGTCGAACTCCTCGAGCGCCACCTCCGGAGCCTCCTTCTCGCGCTCCGGGTAGCCCGTGGGCTGCGTGCCCGCCCAGTCGGTACGCGAGAGCTTGGTCACGTCATCGCCGTCCATGTAGGCGTTGAGCGTGTCGAGCTGGTTGGTGGCCGCAACGATGGGGCTGCCGTCAAACGTGGCCCCCGTGGGATTGCCCTCGAGGTCGTGCGTGGACTGGCCGTCCACCTCGGAACGACGCGGGTTGGAGGCATCAAAGACCACGTCGGAGGCTACGCTCACGGTGCGAGAGTCAATGACGTCATGGCTGTTGGCACGCAGGCTCACCGTGTACTCCCCGGCCTCGAGGAGGTAGCAGCCCGTGGTTCCGTCGGCGTTCTCGTGATGGTAGTCGTAGGAGGCCATGTCCTCGCGGGCAAACGTGAGGGTCACGTCCTCGGATGCGCCCGGCTCGAGCAGGCCGGTCTTGGCAAACGCGGCGAGCACGCACGCGGGCTTCTCGACGCCCTTCTCGCGGTCGTAGTCCGTATAGGGGGCCGAGAAGTACGCCTGCACGACCTCCTTGCCGGCCACGTCACCGGAGTTGGTTACGCGCACCGTCATGACGATGTCATCTCCCGTGGCATCAAAGCTGGAGATCTGCTGGTCAAAGGCCGTATAAGAGAGGCCGTAGCCAAAGGGGTAGCACACGGCACCGGGCGTGGCGGCCGCACCCTGCCCGTCAAGCTCACCGTAGGTGAAGGAGGGGTCCTCGGCCGCCGCCGTCTCGTAGTAGCGATAGCCCTCGTAGACGCCTTCCTGATACTCAACGAAGTGACGCGGCTGCACGCTCTCGCCAATGGCGCCGCCCGAGAAGAGGTTCGTGAGGTCCGGGGCACTCACCTCTGAGTTTGTGTAGTTGAAGCGACCGAAGTTCTTGTAGGTGGGGTCTGCCGTGAAGTCGGCGGCGTAGATGTCCGTGAGGCGCCCCGACGGGTTGACCTCACCGGCGAGAATCTTGGCCAGGGACGCAAAGCCGCGCGAGCCGGCGGTACCCACCCAAAGAATGGCGTCCGCCTCGCACTCGCCCGCCATGAGCGGGCCGAGCTCCATGGGGTTGGCAGCATTGAGCACCACGATAAGGCTCCCGCAGGCCGCCTTCGCTGCACGAACGGTGCCCTTCTCGTTTTCCGTGAGCGCGAGGTAATGTGGGGTTCCGTCCTCGTAGCCCTCGTAGCGCTTGTCAACGCCCTCGGAGCCCGAGCGCTTGATCACCACGATGCCCGTCGTGCCGTCGGCACCAGAGACGCCCGCATAGAGTGCGGGGTCGTACTCGTAGATCTTTGCCGACTCGCCGCCGTCCTGCTGAGCTTGGAGCGAGTTGGTGTCAAAGTTCAGCGGGTTGGTGCCGGGCGCGGCGTCCGGATAGGTGGGGTCCTCCCCTTCTGTTGCGTCGAGCGCGGCGGTGTTCACCGCAAACTTCCCCGCAATGGCATCCTCGCACGTGACCATCGTGGTGTCCGCGGAGGCCGCCGCACCGGTGCCCGAGTAGGCGGCGTTGCGGTACGCCCAGCCAAAGGGCGTGACGGTGGAGCCGGCGGCAAGCGGCAGGATGCCGTTGTTCTTGAGCAGGACGATTCCCTCGTCGGTCACCTGCTCGGAGACCACGTCCGAGGCGACCTTTGCCTCGGCGAGCGAGGAGAACTCAGGCTTGTAGTACTGCGCGTCCCAGTCCTCCGTGCCCTCCATCTTGGTCACGGTAACCTCACCGCGTCCGAGCTTGGAGTCGATTGCGGCACCAAACGTGTTGGCCGCAACATTTGCCGCGGCGGTAATGCCCAGCAGGCCGGCCGTGGCCACCGTCCCGCCAATGAGGCCTCTTCTCGTAAGCGTCTTTGCCATGAGCTTTCCTTCCCTTGTCCCTGGGCGCGCCTGGGCGCCCTCTTTCCCTGAAAAGATTCAAGGACAGTGGGACAAGCGGAAGAAGGGGTCCCAACACGAGCGGACATCCGTGTTGCACGGGCGGTCTTGACGTCCGCTCGGGGGCACATCCATGCCGCTCGTCCGAGGATGGCCAGGTCATGAGGGCGTTTCTCGGCAGAGGCTCACGCGCCGCCCCGGGATAGCCGCGCTTCTCGCAAAAACGCGGGCCCCGCCGGCCTGCCACCGCAGACCGTACGGGACCCGCGCAAAACGTGCGAGCAAGGACCTACGCCAGGCGGTCGAGAAGCGCCTCGAGGCGGTCGCACGCCTCGTCGACCTCGGCGAGCGTGATCACGAGCGGCGGGAGGAAGCGCAGGATGGAGTCGCCGATGTGGTTGAGAACCAGCCCGTCGGCCAGGCCCTCCTCCACCGCGCGCGTGGCGATCGGGACGTCAAGCTGGGCACCGCGCATGAGACCGTGGCCGCGAACCTCCGTCACGTGGTGCATCGCGGCAAGGCGGTGGCGCAGGTGACGGCCGACGGAGAGCACGTGCTCGCCCATCTCCTCGTCCACGAGCGCGCGCACGGTCGCGCGACCCACGGCACAGGCGAGCGCGTTGCCGCCAAAGGTCGAGCCGTGGTCGCCCGGCACAAAGAGGTCGGCCACTTCGGCGCGGGCGGCGACGGCGCCCATCGGGAAGCCGTCGGCAATGCCCTTTGCCATGGCAACGATGTCCGGCTCTATGCCGGAGCGCTGGTAGCAGAAGGGGGATCCGCAGCGGAAGAATCCCGTCTGGACCTCGTCGCAGATGAGGAGGATGCCCTTCTCGTTGCAGAGCTCGCGCACGTCGCGCAGGTAGTCGTAGTTGGCGTTCCACACGCCGCCCTCGCCCTGCACGCACTCGAGCATGACGGCGCACACCCCGCCGCGCTCGACGCGGTCGCGCAGGGTGTAGATGTCATTGAGCGGCACGGAGACAAAGCCCTCGGGCAGCGGCCGGAAGCTCTGGTGGAACTTGTCCTGGCCAGTTGCCGCAAGCGTCGCGAGCGTGCGACCGTGGAAGCTCTTGCGCGCGGTCACGATCACGTGCGCACCGTCGAGGTTCTTCTCGCCCCAGCGGCGCGCGAGCTTGATGGCGCCCTCGTTGGCCTCCGCGCCGGAGTTGGAGAAGAACGTCTTCCAGTGCGTTCCCGTAGAGCCAACCTCGTGGCCGCCCTCGTCGGTTGCCGTGGAGAGCAGGGCGGAGAGCGCCGCCGCGAGCTCGCCGCGGTTCTCCACATAGAAGTAGTTGCCAACCTGCCAGATCTTCTCGGCCTGCTCGCGCAGCGCGCTCACCGCGGCCGGGTGGGCGTGGCCAAGGCTGGCGCAGCCAATGCCGCCGAGAAGGTCGATGTACTCGTTGCCCTCGGAGTCCACGAGCGTGGCGCCGTGGCCCGAGACAAACTCGACGGGCAGACGGCCGTACGTGGGCATCACGAACCTCTCGTCGAGGGCGCGCGCGTCCTCGGGCACCGTGGAAAACGCCTGGTTCATCTCGTCAGCGGACATGTGACTCCCTTCGTCGGGTTAGTCCTGCATGAACATGGTACCGCAGCCGGCGTCGGTAAAGATCTCCAGAAGCAGCGAATGCGGGAAGGTTCCGTTTAGGATGACGACCTCGGAGACGCCCGCGTCGAGGGCCTCGGCGATGGAGCGAATCTTGGGAATCATGCCGCCGTCCAGCTCGCCGGACTCGAGGAGCTCGTGCGTCTCGGAGCGCGTGAGGCTCTGGATGAGGGTGTCCTCGTCGTTGACGTCGCCGTAGAGGCCGTCCACGTCCGTGAGGTAGATGAGCTTGTCGGCGCCCATGGCCTCGGCGATCTTGCCGGCGGCCACGTCGGCGTTGATGTTGAAGAAGCCGTCGGGCGCGCATCCCACGGTGGCCACCACGGGGATGTAGCCGTCCTCGAGGATGGTCTCGATGAGGCTCGGGTCCACCTCGCGGATGCGGCCCACGCGCCCGAGCTCCGGGTCGATCTGCTCGGCCTTGAGGGTCTTGCCGTCCGCGCCCGAGAGGCCCACGGCATTGTGGCCGTACTCGTTGAGCGCCCACACCAGGTCCTGGTTGACCTTGCCCACCAGCACCTCGCGCACGGCCTCCATCGTGGCGTCGTCGGTCACGCGAAGGCCGCCCTTGAAGGCGACCGGCAGCCCCAGGGCCTTGACGTGCGCGCTGATGGCCTTGCCGCCGCCGTGGACGAGCACGATGCGGATGCCCAGCAGCTTGAGCATCTCGATGTCCGCCACCACCTGACGGCAGAGCTCGGGGTTCTCCATGGCGGAGCCGCCGTACTTGATGACGAAGGTCTTGCCGGCCATGCGGTGGATCCACGGCAGGGCCTCGTTCAGGACGTCGACCTTCGAGGAGGCGCGCTCGCGCTCCTGCTTGTCGCGCTGCTTCATCTCTACTCCAATCTGGCGAGAAGAACGTGGGGTCGTCCGGTCTACGTGCGGTAGTCGCCGTTGATCGTGACGTAGTCGTGGGTGAGGTCGCAGGTCCAGACGCGCGTGGCAGCGTCGCCCATCCCCAGGTCAACG
>CASEGE010000109.1 GCA_949287335.1 uncultured Olsenella sp.
CACCGTATGCGCTCGCGGGTTTTTCGTGGACATGCAGTTGACGAAACGTTCACAATGGGTGTTGTTCTGCGTGCGAAATCCCGCGCACCGGAATGCGCACGCGGAGGGCGTGGCGCAAGACCATCGAGGAGTGAGACATGGAAACTCTCGACAGCACTCTCTACCTGAGCAACGACGACCTCTTCCTCTTCGCACGCGGCGAGTGGTATCGCAGCTACGAGAAGATGGGCGCCCACCCCGCCGTCACGGATGACGGCACGCGTGGCTACCACTTTGCCGTCTGGGCGCCCAACGTCCAGAGCGTCCACGTGATCGGTGACTTCAACGGCTGGGACGAGAACGCCAACCCGCTCACTCAGACCGAGACCGGCGGCGTCTGGGAGGGCTTTGTCCCCGGCATGGAGGACGGCGCCCTCTACAAGTACCTCATCGTCACCGCAAAGGGCGACAAGCTCTACAAGGCCGACCCCTACGGCTTCTACGCCGAGAAGGTCCCCGGCACCGCGTCTCGCACCTTCGACCTCAACGGCTACAAATGGGGCGACGGCACCTACATGAAGAACCGCGCCAAGCGCGACATGTTCAAGGAGCCGCTCAACATCTTCGAGGTGCACCTGGGCAGCTGGCGCCGACACGGCGACGAGCCCCAGGGAGAGCCTCGTCCCGACGGCACCTACCCCGGCCCCGGCGATCCGTTCCCCGCGCAGCGCGGCGTGGTCTACAGCTATGACGACCTTGCCGACGAGCTAGTTGCCTACGTAAAGGACATGGGCTACTCGCACGTTGAGATCATGCCCGTCAACGAGCACCCCTTCGACGGCTCCTGGGGCTACCAGCCCACGGGCTACTACGCCGCCACCTCCCGCTACGGCGACCCCAAGCAGTTCATGCATTTCATCGACGCCTGCCACAAGGCCGGCATCGGCGTGATCTTCGACTGGGTCTGCGGCGGCTTTTGCGCCAACTCCGAGGGCCTCGCCAACTTCAACGGCGAGATGCTCTACGAGCACAAGATCCACCCCAACTGGAACACCCACCAGTTCCACTACGGCCGCGGCGAGGTCCGCAGCTTCCTCGTCTCCAACGCGCTCTTCTGGGCTGGCCTCTTCCATGCCGACGGCATCCGCATGGACGGCGTCTCCTCGATGCTCTACATGAACTTCGGCATCGACGACCCCGGTCAGAAGCGCTTTAACGAGAAGGGCACCGAGGAGGACCTCGACGCCTCCGCGTTCATCCGCCAGACCAACACGGTCATGGGCCAGGAGCACCCCGACGTCATGATGATCGCCGAGGAGTCCACCGCCTGGCCGCTCGTGACCTACCCGCCCGAGGACGGTGGCCTCGGCTTCCACTTCAAGTGGGACATGGGCTGGATGAACGACACCCTGCACTACATGCAGACCGACTTCCCGTGGCGCCCCGGCAACCACCGCATGCTCACGTTCTCCACGATGTACCAGTTCAACGAGAACTTCATCCTGCCGCTCAGCCACGATGAGGTCGTCAACGGCAAGTGCTCGCTCATCACGCGCATGCCCGGCGACTACTGGCGCCAGTTCGCCGGCATGAGGGCGCTCGCCTTCTACCAGATGACGCACTCCGGCGGCAAGCTCAACTTCATGGGCAACGAGATCGCCCAGTTCATCGAGTGGCGCTACTACGAGGGCATCCAGTACTTCCTCGCGGAGCAGTACGAGACCCACCGTCACCAGCAGCTCTTTGTGAAGGACCTCAACCGCTTCTACAACGACCACCCGGCGCTGTGGCAGCGCGCCTTCGCCTCCGAGGGCTTTGAGTGGATCGACGCGGACAACGCCGACCAGTCCATCGTTACCTTCATCCGTCGCGGCGACAAGCCCGGCGACGAGCTCGTGATCCTCATCAACTTCGACGTCAACGCGCGCGAGGACTTCCGCATGGGCGTGCCCGAGTGGGGCGTCTACGAGGAGCTCTTCAACTCCGACGACGAGCGCTACGGCGGCTCTGGCGTCGTGAACGTGGGCAAGCTCAAGTGCCAGGACGAGCCGTGGAACGGCCGCGAGCAGTCCATCGTCGTGCGCGTGCCGCCGCTTGCCGGCATGGTCCTCAAGAAGACCGGCGCGCTGCGTCGCCCGGCCAAGAAGACCGCCGCCAAGACCACGGCCGCCAAGACCACGGCCGCCGAGAAGAAGCCGGCAGTCAAGAAGGCCACCACGACAAAGGCCGCTGCCACCAAGAAGGCCGCCACAAAGACGGCTAGCGCGGAGAAGAAGACGACGGCAAAGAAGACGTCGACTGCAAAGAGCGCGTCAGCAAAGAAGACTGCCGCCAAGAAGAAGTCCGCGACGGAGTAAAGTAATCTTTCAGGCGGGGCCGCTTTCGGGCGGCCCCGACAGAGGTTGGCCAGCGACACTGGCCTCGCCGCGCGCCTTCGCGTGTCCCCATGTACTTGTCGCCCGAAGCAAGGAGCAGTTTTGACTACAGAGAAGATTTTCGAGAACGAGCAGGACTTCATCGAGCAGTACCGCGAGGCGTGCCTCTCCCGCTTTGGCACCCCCTTCGAGGAGCTGCCCGAGCAGGAGCGCTACTACGCGCTGGCCGAGCTCATCGCCAACAAGGGCCGCGCCATCTTCCCGCAGTCTCACGAGAAGTGCGCGAAGAAGGTCTACTACTTCTCCCTCGAGTTCCTCATCGGTCCCCTTCTTGACAACTACCTCATCAACTTTGGCATCCGTGACCTCGTCGCCAACGGTGTCAAGGAGATGGGCTCCTCCCTCGAGGACCTCTGCCGCCAGGAGGTCGACCCCGGCCTCGGCAACGGTGGCCTCGGCCGCCTTGCCGCGTGCTTCCTCGACTCCATGGCCCACGAGGGCATTGCCGGCTACGGCAACGGCATGCGCTACCGCTACGGCCTCTTCCGCCAGTACATCGAGGGCGGCCGTCAGGTCGAGCGCACGGACAACTGGCTCGCCAACGGCTTCCCCTGGGAGACCCGCAAGGACGGCAGCTCCGTGCTCGTGCGCTTTGGCGGGCAGGTCGTGCGCCACGAGGAGAACGGCAAGTTCTGGTTCACCCAGGAGGGTGGCGAGGTCGTCCGCGCCGTCCCCTACGACGTGCCCATCATCGGCTACGGCGGCAAGGTCGTGAACAAGCTGCGCCTGTGGTCGGCCGAGCCCTACACCGAGGACTTTGACCTCGATGCCTTCAACGCCGGCGACTACGCGCGCGCCAACAAGTTCCGCTCCGACGTCGAGGCTATCTCCACGATCCTCTATCCCAACGACGCCGGCGAGCACGGCCGGATGCTGCGCCTCAAGCAGGAGTACCTCTTCGTCTCCGCGGGCCTGCAGACGATCCTGCGCACCTACGAGCGCGAGTTTGGCCCGGACTGGGAGCACCTCGGCGAGCACGTGTGCGTCCACACCAACGACACGCACCCCGCCATGTGCGGCCCCGAGCTCATGCGCATCCTCGTTGACGAGAAGGGCGTGGACTTCGATCTTGCCTACAAGATCTGCAAGGAGACCATCTCCTTCACCAACCACACGGTCATGCCCGAGGCCCTGGAGAAGTGGCCCATCAACACGTTCCGCAACCTCCTGCCGCGCCTCTACATGTTCATCGAGGAGGTCGACCGCCGCTACCGCGACAGCCTGGCCAACCACCTCTCTCCCAACGAGGGCAACTGGACCAACGTGCTGCAGAACACCGCGATCCTCTGGGACGGCCAGGTTCGCATGGCCAACCTCTCGATCATCTTCTCGCACTCGATCAACGGCGTCTCGGCACTGCACACCCAGATCCTCAAGGACACCGTGTTCCACGAGTTCTACGAGATGATGCCGCACCGCTTCAACAACAAGACCAACGGCGTCACGCACCGTCGCTTCCTCTGCGAAGCCAACCCGTCCTACGCCAAGCTCATCACCGAGGCCATCGGCGACGGCTGGATGGACGACGCCATGGAGCTCGAGAAGCTCGTGCCCTTCGAGCAGGACGCCAGCTTCCTGGAGGGCATGGAGGCCGCCAAGAAGGCCGACAAGGAGCGCCTCGCCGCCTTCGTCAAGGAGACCTCGGGCGTTGAGCTTGACACCAACACGGTCTTTGACGTGCAGGTCAAGCGCTTCCACGCCTACAAGCGCCAGCTGCTCAACGTCTTCAAGATCCTCGCGATCTACAACCGCATCCTCAAGGACCCGAGCTACAGCCCGCGTCCCACGTCCTTCATCTTCTCCGGCAAGGCCGCCCAGAGCTACACCTTTGCCAAGGAGGTCATCCGCCTCATCAACTCCGTGGCGGACGTCATCAACAACGACGAGCGCGCAAACGACAAGATCAAGGTGGCCTTTGTGCCCAACTTCGCCGTCTCCAACGCGCAGCTCATCTACTCCGCTGCCGAGATCTCCGAGCAGATCAGCGTGGCGGGCGCCGAGGCCTCCGGCACCTCCAACATGAAGCTCATGATGAACGCCGCCATCACCCTGGGCACCCTCGACGGCGCCAACATCGAGATCTCCGAGCTCGTGGGTCCCGAGAACATCAAGATCTTCGGCCTGCACGCAGATGAGGTCGACGCCCTGCGCGCCTCGGGTCGCTACTACGCCTGGGACATGTACAACTCCGACCGCGAGGGCCTCGGCCGCATCGTGGACATGCTCACCGACGGCACGCTCGCGCGCCTCTCGGGCAACTTCGAGAGCATCCACGACTACCTCATGGTCGACAACGACCCGGATCTCGTTCTGCGCGACTTCCACGCCTATCTCCAGGCGTGGGACGAGCTGACCGGCTTCTACGGTGACCGCTCCGCTTGGAACAAGGCGGCGCTCCACAATACCGCCAAGGCCGGATATTTCTCTTCTGACCGAACGATCCGTGAGTACATGACGGATATCTGGCACATTTAGTCGTATGTGTTGGGGGTGTTGCTGCCCCCGTGTGTGGTAGTCGAAAGGAGTGGGGGTATGAGCAAGAAAGAGTGCATCGCAATGCTCCTGGCAGGTGGCCAGGGCAGCCGTCTCGGTGCGCTGACGAGCAACGTCGCCAAGCCGGCCGTCTCGTTCGGCGGCAAGTTCAGGATCATCGACTTCGCGCTTTCCAACTGCGCGAATTCGGGGATCAACACGGTGGGTGTCCTCACCCAGTACCGTCCGTACCTGCTTCACAGCTACATCGGCTCGGGCGAGGCGTGGAACCTCGACGAGCGCGGCGGCGGCGTCTCCATCCTCCCGCCCTACGCAACCCAGACGGGTGGCGCGTGGTACGAGGGCACGGCCGACGCCGTGACCCAAAACCTCGGCTACATCGAGCAGAACGACCCCGAGTACGTGCTCATCCTCTCGGGCGACCAGCTCTATCGCATGGACTATGACGACATGCTCGAGTGCCACAAGAAGAACAACGCCGACCTCACCATCGCCGTCATGCCGGTGCCCTGGGAGGAGGCCTCCCGCTTTGGCATCCTGACCGCCGACGAGGACGGCCGCATCAGCAAGTTCACCGAGAAGCCCAAGAAGCCCGATTCAAACCTCGCCTCCATGGGCATCTACATCTTCACTGCCGACCTGCTCATCCAGGCCCTCAAGGAGGACGCGCTCGACCAGACCTCCGACCACGACTTCGGCGGCAACATCATCCCCAAGCTCCTGGCGGACGGCAAGCGCCTCTACACCTACAAGTTCGAGGGCTTCTGGCGTGACGTCGGCACCATCTCCAGCTACCACGAGACGAGCATGGACCTTCTCGGCCCCAACCCCGCCTTCGACATCTTCAGCACCACGTTCCCGATCATGAGCAACGCGTCCACGCGTCCGCCCGCGTTCGTGGGCAAGGACGGCACCGTTGACGACTGCCTCGTTGCCAACGGCTGCCAGATCTACGGTACCGCCAAGCACTCGATCCTCTCGACCGACGCCTACGTCGGCGAGCGCGCCACCGTTATCGACTCCGTCCTCCTGCCGGGCGCCAGGGTCAAGGACGGCGCTCACGTCGTCCGCGCGATTCTCGGCGAGAACTCCGTCGTCGAGGAGAACGTCAGCGTCGGTAGCGTCGATCAGACCAAGGACACCGCCGTCATCGGCAACGACGTTGTCGTTGGGAAGGGGGAGAACTAGTCATGGAAAAGGTCATTGGCCTCATTACCTGCAACTACTCCGCTAAGGAGACGAGCGGCCTCACCGAGAACCGCCCGGTTGCCTCGCTGCCCTACTTCGGCCGCTATCGCATGGTCGACTTTGCCCTGTCCAACCTCGTGAACTGCGGCATCCGCACCGTGGGCATGGTCATGCCGTACAACTACCGCTCCATCATCGACCACGTGGGCTCCGGCAAGGACTGGGACCTCGACCGTAAGAACGGCGGCCTGTTCATCCTGCCCGGCTCCGCCTTCGGCACCTCCCGCACCGGCGCCCGCTTCCTGCTGCGCGACCTCATCCACAACAAGGTCTACTTCACTCGCAGCACCTCCAACGCCGTGATCTTCTCGACGGCCAACTTTGTGTACAACGTCGACCTCGACAAGGTCTACGACGCGCACAAGGAGTCCGGCGCGGACATCACCGTCCTCACCAAGACGGCCACCGAGAAGGACCCCGACGTCACCGCCTTTGACGTCATCGACGGTCGCGTCCAGGGCGTCCACCACGGCTGTACCTTCGGCGAGACGATGTTCCTTGACTGCTTCATCATCAACCGCCAGCTGCTGCTCGACATGTTCGACTGGTACGCGCCCACCGACTACCTCGACCTCTTCGAGGCCATGACCGGCGACTTTGGCCGCGTGAACGTGCGCACCTACGACTTTGACGGCTATGTGGCCCCGATCTTCAACAAGCGCACCTACTTCCGCGCCAACATGGACCTGCTCGACCCGCGCATCACCGCCGAGCTCTTCCCCGATGACCGCACCATCAAGACCAAGACGCATGACACCCCGCCCGCCAAGTTTGAGGTCGGCTCCCGCGTGCTCAACTCCGCCGTCGCCTCCGGCGACCGCATCTACGGCAGCGTGAGCGACTCCATCCTCGGCCGCAACGTCATCATCGAGGCCGGCGCCACGGTCCGCAACTCCATCGTCATGCAGGGCTGCGTCGTCAAGAGCGGCGCTCGCGTCGAGAACGCGATCGTCGACCGCGCCAACGTGGTTCCTGCCGGCACCGAGCTCAGGGGCACCCCCGAGGACGTGCTGATCAAGGAAAAGTCTCACGAGTAGGCGGGGGAGAGCAATGTCAACGAACGCCAAGCGCAGGAAGCTGAGGGTGCTCTTCGCGTCCTCCGAGGCCGTCCCGTTTGCCAAGACGGGTGGCCTGGGTGACGTTGCCGGCTCGCTCCCCCGCGCCCTCAAGCACGCTGGTGCCCGCGCCGCCGTCATCCTGCCCAAGTACGCCTCCATCCCGCAGGAGTACAAGGACCAGATGAAGCACGTGGCGGACTTCTACGTTCCGCTCTCCTGGCGCAACGAGTACTGCGGCATCGAGAAGCTCACCCTGCAGGACCTCGACTTCTACTTCGTGGACAACGAGGCCTACTTCAAGCGCGACGGGCTCTACGGCTACTTTGACGACGGCGAGCGCTTTGCCTTCTTCTCCAAGGCCAT
This sequence comes from uncultured Olsenella sp., assembly GCA_949287335.1. Classification (GTDB taxonomy): domain Bacteria; phylum Actinomycetota; class Coriobacteriia; order Coriobacteriales; family Atopobiaceae; genus Thermophilibacter. Next base: position 7,577 of record CASEGE010000109.1, read on the forward strand.
CTGCGAGGCCATCGCAAGGGTCCCCGAGCTCGAGTGCGACGTTCTGCACTGCAACGACTGGCAGACGGCGCTGTGCTGCGTCTTCCTGCGCGAGTTCTACCAGCAGATTCCTCAGTGCGCCAACGTCAAGACGATCTTCACCATCCACAACGTGAAGTTCCAGGGCCAGTACAGCGACAAGATGCTCGAGGAGGTGCTGGGCCTCGCCCACATCCCCGCCGCCCGCGACCAGCTCCGCTGCGACGCCACCTCCATCAACTTCATGAAGGGCGCCCTGTGCTACGCGGACGTGCTCACCACCGTGAGCCCGAGCTACGCCTATGAGCTCCAGATGCCGTTCTACGGCGAGGGTCTCGACGACATCTTCCGTCGCCGCCAGAGCGTGCTCCACGGCATCCTCAACGGCATCGACCAGACCATCTGGAACCCCGCCACCGACCCGATGATCCCGGCGAACTACACGCCGCAGGACCTCGCCAACAAGGCCGAGTGCAAGCGCGCGCTCCAGGAGGAGCTGGGCCTTCGCCAGGATCCCGAGCGCCCGCTCGTGGTCTCCATCGGCCGCCTGACGGACCAGAAGGGCCTCGGCCTCGTCCGCTACTCCATGGAGCGCCTCATGGAGCGCGGCGTCCAGGTTGCCATCCTCGGCACGGGCGACAAGGACCACGAGGACGCCTTCCGCTACTTCGACGCCAAGTACGGCGACATGATGTGCGCGCGCATCGCCTTTGACAACGCGCTCTCCCACCGCATGTACGCCGGCGGCGACCTGCTGCTCATGCCGTCCGAGTTTGAGCCCTGCGGCCTCTCTCAGATGATCGCCATGCGCTACGGCACGCTGCCCGTGGTGCGCGAGACCGGCGGCCTGCGCGACTCGGTCATGCCGTACAACAAGTTCACCGGCGAGGGCACGGGCTTCTCGTTTGCCAACATGAACGCCGACGAGATGGCCGACACGCTCCTGGGCGCCTGCGAGATCTTCTGGACTGAGCCGAACGCTTGGAATAAGCTGATGCTTCAGGCCATGGACGCCGACTTCAGCTGGCGCCGGGCCGCGAACGACTACATGGACATGTACCACGACCTCCACCCGGAGATCATTCGGTACAACAAGAGAAGAGACAGGTAGCGCTTGAGGGCTCGTCACGTAACCTCCGAGTCGGAGTACAGAAACCCATTCGGTGCCGTCCAGTTGGGCGGCACCGTTTCGCTGAGCATAGACGTGTGGGGAGACGACGTCGTCTTCTGCACGCTGCGCGTCTGGACCGACGCGCACGGCGAGGAATTCATCGACATGCGCGGCACGCGAAACGGCGACGCGCTGCGCTTCACGGCAACCTACAAGCCCGCCGAGACCGGCGTGGTGTGGTACAGCTTTGACATCGAGGCGCGCGACGGCTCGGTGTGGCGCTATGGCGCGCGCGATGGCTGGACCACCGGCGAGGGCACCTTCGCCTACGGTGACCCGCCGTCGTTCCAGATCACGGTCTACACGCCGCGCGCCAACCAGCCCCGGTGGTATCGCGAGGGCATTGTCTACCAGATCTTCCCGGATCGCTTTGCGCGCGGCGAGGACTGGCGCGAGCGTGCCGCGGACTCGCTGGCCATACGCCGCAAGGGTGGCCCGGGCCGCGAGATGGTGGAGGACTGGGACACGCCTCCCGCCTACGCGCGCACCGAGGAGGGCGGCATCGCCCACTGGGACTTCTACGGCGGCACGCTCGAGGGCATTCGCGAGAAGCTCAGCTACCTCGAGGACCTGGGCGTCACGACGATCTATCTCAACCCCATCTTCGAGGCGGCGAGCAACCACCGCTACGACACGGCCGACTTCCTGCGCATCGACCCGATGCTCGGCGACGAGGAGAGCTTCCGGGCCCTCTGCGTGGACGCCGAGGAGCACGGCATCTCGGTCATTCTCGACGGCGTCTTCAACCACGTGGGGGCGGACTCCCGCTACTTCAACCGCTTTGGCACCTATCCCGAGCCGGGCGCGTGGCAGGGAGAGCGCTCGAAGTATCGTGACTGGTTCACCTTTAACGAGGACGGCACCTATGCCGGCTGGTGGGGCGACCAGAACCTCCCCGCTGTCCGTTCGGACTGCGAGGAGTTCCACGAGCTCATCTGCGGGCGCGCGGGCGTCATCCGCCGTTGGCTCCGCTCCGGCGCGCGCGGCTGGCGCCTCGACGTGGCCGACGAGCTCACGGACGAGTTCATCGCGCAGATCAAGCGCGCGCTTCTCGCCGAGAAGCCCGACGGCGTGCTGATTGGCGAGGTCTGGGAGGATGCCTCCAACAAGCTCGCCTACGGCAAGCTTCGCCAGTACTTCCAGGGCAAGGAGCTCGACGCCACGATGAACTACCCCGTGCGCACGGGGCTTCTCGCCTACATTCGCGGGGACATCGGCGCGAGCGAGCTTGCCGCGCGCCTGGAGCAGCTGCGCGAGAACTACCCGCGCGACAACTTCTATGCCGCGCTCAACCTCATTGGCAGTCACGACCGCGAGCGCCTCTTCACCGTACTGGGCGGCGCCCCTGACCCGGATACGCTCTCCGAGGAGGAGCGCGCAAGCTTCCGGCTTGACGATGGCCAGGTGGGGCTTGCAAAGGCACGCCTGTGGGTCATGGCGCTCCTTCAGATGACGCTTCCCGGCGTCCCGTGCATCTACTACGGAGACGAGCGCGGGGTCGAGGGCTTCCGCGACCCCTACAATCGCGCGAGCTTCCCGTGGGATGGCGGCCAGGCGGACTGCACCACCATCTACCGCAACGCCATCGCGGTGCGAAAGACGCTCCCGGGCCTCTTTGTGGACGGCGAGTTTGAGCCCTTCTCGTCCGGCGAGGACGTCTTTGGCTTCTGGCGCCGCGGGAAGGGCGAGAGCGTGTGCGTCATCGTCAACGCGAGCCTGGACAAGGCCCACACGGTCAAGGTTCCCGTGGGCCCGATGCTGGTCTCGGACGTGGTGTCCGGCAAGGTCCCGCGCGTGAGCCACGGCCAGGCCGAGGTCTTCCTCTGGCCGCTTGGCACGTCGGTTCTGCACTTCCACAAGCAGGAGCGCCTCCAGCAGCCGCTCGAGCGTGGCATGGGCGTGCTCTGCCACATCACCTCGCTGCCCAACCACGGGCGCGTGGGCACGCTCGGGGCGCCCGCCCGTCGCTTCGTTGACTGGCTTGCCGCAGGTGGCCAGAAGTACTGGCAGGTGCTCCCGGTGAACCCGCCGGACCGCTACGGCTCGCCCTATGCCGGCCTCTCCGCCTTCGCGGGCAACGTGGGGCTGCTCGAGCTGCCCGCGCCCGCGGCGCTCGCCTCGCTCGAGAAGATTGGCAACAACCCAGACTACCTGCAGTTCTGTGACGAGAATGACTACTGGCTCACGCCGTATGCCACCTTCCGGGCCTGCAAGGAGCTCCTCGGCGGCACGCCGTGGCAGGAGTGGCCCGAGCCGTACCGCACCTACTCGCCGCGCCTTGCGCAGGACGCCAAGCTGCGGCAGGCCATCGAGGGCCACCGTCGCCTGCAGTACAAGTTCCAGTGCGAGTGGGACGCGCTTCTCGACTATGCCCACGAGCGCGGAATCAAGGTCATCGGCGACATGCCGATGTACGTCTCTGTTGACTCTGCCGACGTGTGGAGTGAGCCGGACATCTTCGACCTGGACGAGAAGGGCTACCCGCGCCGCCAGGCCGGCGCTCCGCCCGACGCCTTTGCGCCGGAGGGCCAGCTCTGGGGCAACCCCACGTATCGCTGGGACATTCTGCGCGAGCAGAACTACGGTTGGTGGCTGCGCCGCTTCAGCCGCGCGCTCAGGCTCTATGACGTGGTGAGGCTCGACCACTTCATTGGGTTCTCGTCGTACTTTGCCGCACCGGCCGGCAAGGGTGCCGCTGACGGTGCCTATGCGTTTGGTCCGGGCATGGAGCTCTTCGAGGCGGCCTACCGTCAGTTTGGCCCGCTGCCCTTCATTGCGGAGGACCTTGGCGTCATCACGCCCGCCGTGCGCGAGCTCGTTGCGGCAACGGGAATTCCCGGCATGGACATCGTCCAGTTTGCCGACAACGACGTGCGCGACGGTTACGAGCCTCGCCCGGAGACGATCGTCTACACCGGCACGCACGACAACCAGACGCTGGTGGGCTTCTGCGAGAGCCGCTACGGACTTGAGCGCGAGGAGGCCATCGAGGAGGCCGACGCCATTGCGCGGCGCGCCCTCGCGTCCGACGCGGACGTGGCCATCATGCCGCTGCAGGACGTGATCCAGCTGGGTGACGAGGCCCGCATGAACGTTCCGGGCGTGGCGGGTGGCTGGCGCTGGTACGCGCCGGACGACCTCGTTGCCGCATCCGCCGAGCGCCTGGCTGACCTTGCTGAGAAGAGCGGGCGCATCCTGGGATAGGCGCGCGGACGCGCATCGGTTACGTGGTGCTCAGCGCGCCGTCGGGTTTCTCGCCCGGCGGCGCGCACGTATTCGGGGTGTCGGATGCAGCCTGTGCCGAGGCCGGCATGCGCGCCCCCGGCCGTGCGCATGCCGGCCCCCGGATTCCTGTGCGTCCTTCTCGCTGCCATGCCGACGCCCTTCCGCTGCGCGGTCGCGCACCCGTTAGCTCCACATGTCCTCACTGCGATCAATCGCTTTCGTTCAGGCTCCTTCCGTCCTACATGGAAATATTGGGGATGGAGCGGGAGAGCCCTCTCTCGGATGATTGAACTAGAGGGGAGGTTGCCATGAGCCAGAGAAGCTACGATCTGATTCGCCATCTTCGCCAAGGGGGACCAAAGAGTCCCGCCGAGCTTGCAAAGCGCTTTGACGTGAGCGAGCGTACCGTGAGAACGGATGTCCAGGAGGCAAACCGGCTCATGAGAGGCTCCGCTCGCATTGCTCGGTCCCGCAACGACCGGGGCAGGCTTGTGTACGACCTCATAATCTCGGACGAGCAGGCGCTCGGCATCCTTCTCGCGCGGGCGGCCGAGGTGAGCGTGAAGAGGCTTCCCGCCACCCCTGCGGAGCGGGTCAGCTACCTCATAGACCGCCTGCTTCTTGGTGACGATTGGGTGACGCTCGACGAGCTCTCCGAACAGCTCCATGTTTCTCGTGCGAGCATCTCGGGCGATCTCAAGGGCGTTGAAGCGGTCCTAACTCCCTTTGGTCTCACGCTGGAGAGGAGGCCTCGCTACGGCATCAGAGTCCAGGGGTCCGAGATGTCGCGTCGTCGTTGTCTAGCGGAGCACCTTTCCGAGAAGGACGACGGGGGGCGCCCCTCCTGCTTCGTTGAGCGAATCGCGGGCGAGGCGTGGGCTGACTGCATATCAGCTTGTGTGAATGAGGCAATTAGGAACGAAAAATACGAGGTCAACCCAGACGCCTATGAGAATCTTCTCGCGCATGTGGCAGTCATGCTCGCCCGCGTGCGAGGGGGTTCCGTCATGCCCATGGCGGCAAGCCAGCTCGAGGCAATTCTCCAGACGAGGGAGTATGCCGTTGCCTCGAGGCTCGCGGAGCTCATTGAGCAGCGGATGGGGATTGCCCTGCCCGCTGAGGAAAAAGCATATGTGGCGGTTCACCTTGCGGGAAAGCGTACCTTGCCGGCGGGGCCAGATGACGAGGGAGACGGCGGCCTCATCATCTCCGATGAGGTTTGGGACACGGTCTCTGAAATGATCGATGTCGTGTGGCACGCCTATCGCTTTGACTTCAGGAACGACCTCGAGCTTCGCATGAACCTCGCGCGTCATCTCGTTCCGCTTGAGGTGCGTCTCAAGTACCACATGAAGATTCGCAATCCCCTGCTCGACGACACAAAAGCCCAGTTCGCGCTTGCCTACTCGATGGCGCTTGACGCCTCCTCGGTGCTGGCGGAAAAATGCGGGTCTCCGCTTAGTGAGGACGAAGTCGGCTACATTGCCCTTTCCTTTGCCCTGGCGCTTGAGCGCCTTAAGACGTCGCTCCCCAAGAAGCGCGTGCTCATCGTGTGCGCTTCGGGAGCGGGCAGTGCCAAGCTCCTTGAGTATCGCTATCTCAGGGAGTTTGGCGACTACATCGACGATATTAGGGTGTGCAACGTTCGTGAGCTTGATTCTATTGACTACGGCCAGGTTGACTACGTATTCACTACGGTGCCGCTATCGAGGAAGCTGCCCGTTCCGGTTCGCGAGATTACTTACTTTCTTGACTCTGGCGAGGTGGGCAGTGTCCGCCGCATGCTTGCGCGTCAGGATGACGGGGAAGTCGTTGGCTACTTTGACGAGCGCCTCTTCTTCCCTCACGCCCGCCTATCCGAGAAGCGCGAGATTCTCCGGTTTCTGTGTGAGCGCGTCGGCGAGGTCCATGAAACCTCAGGTGACCTTCTCGACCTTGTGCTGAGGCGCGAGGAGGCGGTGTCTACCTCGTTCGGTAACAACGTTGCCATGCCTCACCCGCTCGAGGCAGTAAGTGACGAGAACTTCGTCGCGGTGTGTGTCCTTGACGAGCCGGTTGTGTGGGATGAATTTGGCCGCACCGTTCAGCTTGTCTTCCTAATCTCCGTGACGGGCAACGCCTCGATTGACTTCTACGGATCGATGGCGGAGCTGCTCATGAGTAAGAAAGCCGTCGAGGAGCTTATCTGCGACCAGCGGTGGGAGACACTCGTCTCCCTCCTCGAGAGCTTTGACGTCTGCGCATCCCACTAGCCCAACTGTCAATCCATCGGGTCAATGGCCCGTCAGAGATATCTGAACTTTGAAGGAGGTGAAACGTATGGAGGAGAATGACCAGAACCTCAGTGGGGAGGAGATCTCGTTTGGACTCATCGCAAATGCCGGACAGGCTCGTAGCCTCGCCTTCCAGGCACTGGCGTCCGCCAAGAGCGGTGACTTCGATGCTGCCGACGAGCTCCTTGTTCAGTCTAAGGAGGCGTCGCTCGCGGCGCACCATCAGCAGACCGAGTTGCTCACACAGGAGGCCCGAGGCAACCATATGCAGCTTGACGTGCTGCTCGTTCACGCGCAGGACCACCTCATGACGGCGATGCTCGCTCAGGAGCTCATCGAGGAGCTCATCACGCTCTACAAGATCAAGCAGGATAAGGAGAACTAAGCATGAAGGTTTTGCTTGCGTGTGCCATGGGAATGTCTACGAGCATCCTCATGAAGAAGCTCGAGAAGTACGCAGCCGACAAGGGAATCGACTTTGAGATTGCTGCGACGAGCCTCAACGATTACAAGAACGTTTGTCACAACTACGACTGCATCCTTATGGGACCGCAGGTCTCGTATCAGAAGGACAAGGTCGCGGCCGAGAGCGGCATGCCTGTTGCCGTGATTGCACCCGCCGATTACGGCGTGGGGAACTGCGAGAACATCTTCAAGCTCATCAATGGGCTTGTCGCCGGGAAATAGGGGGCGGCGAAATGAGTCTCGAATCCCTCTATCAGTCAAAGGCGCTCCTCAAGCTCCAGGAGTGGGGCGGTAAGATGCAGACGAACCGCGCCCTCTCCGCCATCAGCGGTGGAATGATGTCGGCGATGTCTGTCATTCTGGCCGGAGCCATCTTCACGATTCTTGCCAGTATCCTCAACCTTGTGGGCATCATCCAGACAACCGACCCTCTTTACACGTGGCTGAGCACCCCTTACAGCATGACGATGGGCATCCTTGGCGTGGTGGTCTCTTTTGCCGTGGGCTACATCTACTCCAAGAACCTTGAGCTTAAGGGCGCTTTTGCCAACGGCGTGGTTACGATGATCCTGTTCCTGCTCGTTGCCGCCCCGGTCAAGGCGGTCGAGCTTGCCGACGGATCAACCATGAACGTTCTCGATACCACCTACCTTGGCGGTACTGGCCTTTTCACGGCGCTTATCATTCCGCTCATCTCGGTCAAGATTATTCAGTTCTGCGAGAAGCACCACGTGATGATCAGGATGCCCGACTCCGTTCCGCAGTTCCTCTCGGACGCCTTTGCTACGCTTGTTCCGCTTGTCGTATGCATTGTTCTCTGGCATGGCCTCAACACCCTGTGCGTTCAGGTGTTCACGGTGGTGCTTCCCGGCGCCATTGCCGGCATCATCTCCATCCCGCTGACGCCGCTCATGAGCCTGCCCGGCATGTTCGTGCTTGGCCTTGTGTGCATGCTCCTGTGGAGTCTTGGCATTCACGGCTCGATGGTTCTCTCGCCGGTCATTATGGCTCCGATGATTCAGTTCTACACGCAGAACGCCGAGCTCGTCTCGTCCGGCCAGCCCGCGGTCTTCGCCCCGATTGCCCTTTACGGTGTCATGAGCTGCTGCGGCGGCACCGGCAACACCCTGCCGCTTGCGGTGCTTTGCATTAGGAGCAAGTCCGAGCAGCTTCGTGCGGTTGGCAAGGCCGGCATCGTGCCCGCGCTCTTTAACATCTCGGAGCCCATGACCTTTGGCACGCCAATCATCTACAACCCCATCATCGCGATTCCGTTCATCCTTAACGTTCTCATCACGATGCTTATCACCTATCTGCTCTATGCGGTCGGCTTCTATCAGCCAGGCTACATTCTCATCATGACGCAGCTCCCCATCATCATGCAGAGCTTCATGCCCTCCATGGCATGGCAGAATCTCTTCATGGCACCCGTTGCCTTTGTCGTGGGCCTCTTTACCTATCTCCCCTTCGTCAAGGTCTACGATCGCCAGCTGTGCGAGCAGGAGGCTGCCGCCAAGGCCGCTTCTGAGGAGTAGCGCCTTCAAGCAACGTCTAACGTTGAGGGAGCGGGACGCGGCTGAGGTCGCGTCCCGCACGACGATCGATAGGAGCATCAATGTCACGGTTTCCCGAGGGTTTTCTCTGGGGTGGTGCTACGTCCGCAAATCAGATAGAGGGTGCGTGGGATGTGGGCGGAAAGGGCCCGAGCGTTCCCGACATGTGCACGGACGGAACCAAGGAGCATCCCAAGCGCATCACAACCTCTATCGAGCCGGAAACGCTCTATCCCACGCATGAGGCGATAGACTACTATCATCGCTTCGAGGAGGACATAGCGCTCTTTGCCGAGATGGGCTTCAAGGTCTATCGCATGTCCATCAACTGGACACGCCTCTTTCCCACCGGTGAGGAGGAGGTGCCGATGGAGTCGGGCCTTGAGTTCTATGATCGCGTCTTCGCGTGCTGTCGGGCGCATAACATCGAGCCCATGGTGACGCTCTCCCACTATGAGATGCCCTATCACCTGGTCGAGAAGTACAACGGATGGGCTGGCCGCGAGCTCATCGACCTCTTCTTTCGCTACGCCACCTGTCTGCTGGACCGTTATCACGAGAGCGTACGGTATTGGCTTACATTTAACGAGATAAACACTGCCGTCAATCGCCTCGGATGCGTCATGCAGGTTGGGTGCGCAAAGGGGTACGAGGGACCCATCAATGAGGTGCCCGACCGTCCGCAAGAGCGCTTTCAAGCGCTGCACCACCAGTTTGTTGCGAGTGCGCGCGTGGTGGCGTACGGGCACGAGCACTATCCCGGACTCCAGTTTGGCAACATGGTGTCGATGGCGGTCATGTATCCGTTGACCTGCAATCCAGCCGACGTACTTCTCGCCCAGAGACGCACGCGTAACTCGAGCTGGTTCTGCTCAGACGTTCAGGTGCGCGGCACATACCCCAGCTACGCTCGGTCCCTTTTTGCCGAAAGGGGCGTGGAGCTTGTGTTGGAGCCCGGTGACGAGGAGGCCCTGCGTGCTGGCACCGTGGATTTCTTCTCGCTTTCGTACTACATGTCGTTCTGCGTGACTGCAGATACCGGTGCCGCTCGAGCAAAGGGGAACTTTGCCGTGGGTGCTGTGAACCCCTACCTGAAAACGAGCGAGTGGGGTTGGCAGATTGATCCGGATGGCCTCCGCTATGCTCTCAACGAAATCTGGGGTCGTTATCAGATTCCAATTTGGGTGGTCGAGAACGGGCTCGGAGCCGTGGACAAGGTGGAGCCCGATGGCTCAATTCATGACGCGTATCGCATTGAGTATCTGCGGGCTCACATTGAGGCGATGGCGGGGGCCATCGAGGATGGCGTTGACCTGCGAGGCTTTACGCCATGGGCTCCCATCGATTTGGTTTCTGCCTCAACTGGCGAGATGCGCAAACGCTACGGCTTTGTCTATGTTGACAAGCATGACGATGGCACGGGGACGCTTGCACGTTCTCGCAAGGACAGCTTCTATTGGTACCAGCGCGTTATCGCAACCAATGGGGAGGAGCTAGGCTGATCCGCGTGCCATTCAATGGCGGGGCTATGTGGCTCTCGAGAATGCGTGAGAGTGGTTTGCCCGCACGCGAATTGGGGGCGACGGCACGCGCACGGGGGGCGCACACGAATTGTGCGCGCCTCGTGCGCCGCGCATGCCGGCGCCCCGGATTCGTGTGGGCCCCAGCACCCGCACGGCCCTGCGTCCTTCTCGCTAGATGTCGCAGATTACCATGCTGAGACGAGTCGTAGCGTTGCTGCCAACGTAATCGGGAGCCATGAGGGAGTACGCGCAGTAGTCGTAGTAGATGTTCTGGCCGAGGCCGACGGCTGACATGGGATCGGAGACAAAGCCATACGTTGTCTCCTCGGCCTCATCCTTTGCCACGAGGCGGCGCTCGTACTCAAACTCGTAGTTGTAGCCCCAGTGCTCGCTGCCCTCGATCCTTGTCAGGACGCCGCGATCGTCGTAGACGTAGGTCTCGACGACGGGCTCGTTGTCCCCCTTTATGCTGGCGACAAACTCCGTGATGTTGCCGCTCTCATCGTAGGTGGCCTCAAATACGGCCACCTCCACGTCGTTGCTCTTCTCGCCGTCCTCGACGCCGCCCGAGGAGATCGTGGTCCTGGCGCAGTTGCCCGCCTCGTCGTATTCGTACTCGAACCTGCGCTCGGCCGAGCCCGGGCCGCTGGTGCCTGCCACGCCCTCGCCCCACCCCTCGCGCTCGACGCGCCTCGTGAGGTTGCCGGCCTCGTCGTAGGTGTATTCGACCTCGGTGTAGTTGGTCGTGCCGTCGTCGGGGATGAACTCTCTGACGAGGTGGCCCGCATCATCGTAGGTAAAGGTGGTGGTGCTCGAACCGTACTCGTCAACGAGCTCCATAGTTGCAACGCGCCCCTGGTCATCGTAGGTGTAGCGGCGCGAGCTCAAGTCCCCCTCGGCTTGTGCGATGCTGCCGTCCTCGTTATAGGTGATCGTGACCTCATCGGAGTCGAGCGCGGAGAGGGAGTAGCCGACGATGTTGCCGTCCTCGTCATAGGAGAACTCGTAGGTGTCCGTTCCGCGGTTGTTGTTCGCAACGATGGAGGCGATTCTGCCCTGCTCGTCGCGCTCGATGTCCGCGCGCTCGGATGCGTCGCCAAAGAACGCGGCAATCGAGTAGATGCTCGTCATGTCCCAGACCTCGCGCAGGCCGGTGTTCTCGATGCCGTTGAGCGGGCGATCATCGGAAACGTTGACGTTGGTGAGGGTCTCGGTGGCGGGGAGCGTGATCGCCCCCTCGCCCTCGCCGCCAATCTCGAGGCTCTCGAGCGACGTGTTGGCGGAGAGGTCGAGCTCGCCGATTCCAGTCATGGCGAGCACAAGATCTGTGAGCTGCGCGTTGCTTGAGAGGTCAAGGCTCCCGAGGTTGGTGGTGACGCCCACGGAGAGCTGCTTGAGCTGCGTGTTTGCGCTCACGTCGAGGCTCGAGATGGGCGCGTTGCTTACCGAGAGCGTCTCGAGCTTTGTGTTTCCGCTCAGGTCGATCGAGTCAACCGTGGAGTTGACCACCTCGAGCGTCGTGAGCTCGGGCAGGTCGTTGATGGCGATGGTGCCCCCGTCCACGGCCTGCTCGGCGTCGATGGTGAGGGTGGTCAGGTTGGGGAAGAACTCACCCAGGCCAGACACGTCGTTGGTGCCGGTAATCGCGAGCTGGGTTGCTGCGGCGGCCTCCTCGCGCGTGATCTTGCCGTCCCCGTCGGGGTCAAGCTGCTCGGAGACGGCGCTTCGGACCGCGGCGTTGGGGAAGTTCTCGTCATCGATTGCAAAGGGAGCGGAGGACAGCATGGACCACAGCACGTATCCGACAGCGCCCGCGATGACGAGAAGCGCAACAACAATGACGGCGATAAGCGCGCCGCGACGCTTCTTTGGCGCGGGCTGCGGTTCCGGTGTGGGCGCGGGCTCCGGCTGCGGCATCGGAGCTGGAGCGGGCGCCGCCTCGGGCTGCGGCGCGGGCGCGGGTGCCTCGGCGCTTCTCCGTTGAACCTTTGCTCCGCACCACGTGCAGAATGCCGCGCCGTCTTTTATCTCCTTGCCGCAATTGGGACAAAACATCGCAGCCTCCCTTGTTTACCCAACGTGTGGCTTCCATGATATGTGGTTCGGTTTGCCAATGGCCCGCACGCCTTCGCCAGCGGTTGACCGTCGCGTTCTTGCTTTCCGATGGGGTTCGGGAGGGGCGGGCGTCCGCGGGCACACGGGCGCTTGCGGTTTTGGCGCGGATGGGGCTGGGCGCGCTGGAATAGTGGGCCTCGACACGCGCGTCGCCTAAGGTGCACACAAAATCGGGGCGCCGGCATGTCTGGCGAGAAGAGCGCGCAGAAATTCGGGAGCTCGGCATAAACGTCGTGCCGACGCCCCGGTTTTGCGTGCGCCAGCGAGAAGAACCGCAGGTCGCATTTCTCGCCGTGTGCCGAGGCCCCGATTATGTGTGCGCCACACCCGCCGCGCGTGCCGACACTCCAAATAAACGTGCGCTCCGGCCGCGCTCCCGCCCCGCGCCGGTCACGCCCCGTCAGCTCCACGCGCCGGCGCCGCCAATTCCCGTGCGCGTCTTCGGCCCCGCGCTCTTCTCGCCCTACGCCCCGTCCGTCGCCCCGCCCACAGCGAGAAGAACCTGTGAGCGTCCCGCTCACCGGCTACAATAGCCGAGAAGAACCAACCATCGCGCACCGACCTCGCATCCGGGGCCGGCGCGCTGTGCTGTCTCGAGGTTGCCCATGCTCATCGATCGCGTTTCTCGCCAGCTGCTCTCCGCCCCGGAGCTCTCCCCGCTCATGCGTGAGCTCGCGGCCGGCAACGATGCCAGCCTCTCGCTCGCCCAGTCCGCGCGTCCGCTCATGCTCGCCGCGCTCTGGGCCAACAACCCGCGCCCGTGCTTGCTCGTGGTCTCGGGCGAGGAGGCTGCCGACCGCACCGCCCGCGCGCTCGCCGCGTGGCTTGGCCAGGATGCGGTCTCCCGCTATCCCGAGCGCCGCGATCGCCCCTGGGCGGACACCGCTCCGGACGACGCCGTCATCGGCACCCGCTGCCGCTCCGTCGCACGCCTTGCCGCTGGCGAGAAGTGCGTGGTCGTGGCGTCCGCACACGCGCTTCTGCGCTGTGTGCCGCCCGTGGGCAGCGGCTACTTTGCCTCGAGCACCTTTGCCGTGGGCGACGAGGTACCCTTCGAGGACGTGCCCGCGCTGCTCGTGGGCATGGGCTACACGGACGCCGGCGAGGTGGACGCGCCCGGGACCTTCCACGTGCACGGCGACACCGTCGACGTCTTCCCCGCGCAGGCCACGAGCCCCGTGCGCATTGAGTTCTTTGGCGACGAGATCGACCGGGTGCGCCGCATGGTTCCCTCCACGGGCCAGACCATCGGCGAGCTTCGCGAGGTCACCGTCTCGCCCTGTCGCGAGCTCGCCCTCACCGACGAGACCGGTGCCATGGCGGAGCGCCAGCTCTACAAGGCGGCCCAGGAGAGCAGCAAGACTGCCGCCGACCTCGAGCTCATTCGCCAGCGCGCCGCCGCTCCCGCGCTCGAGCGCTACCTGCCGCAGCTCTACGGCCGAACGTCGAGCCCGCTTGAGCACCTCAGCCAGGACACCCTTGTGGTTCTCGCCGAGCCGCGCGCCCTCTTTGACGACTGCATGCGCGAGTACGTCGACCTCGCAGCCGCGGCAAACGCCGCCCACGTGAGGCTCGACGGACTCTTCACCTCACCGCGCGAGATGGACTTTGGCTCGCAGCAGCGCCTGACCTTCTCCTCCATGCTGCGCGCGGG
>CASEGE010000110.1 GCA_949287335.1 uncultured Olsenella sp.
AGCGCCTCTCGCTGGGCCCGGGGCAGGAGCGCGAGCGCGTGCGCGAGGTCGCGGGCATCGTCAGCGTCTCCCGGCTCGCCCTCGCCAGCGAGCGACTCGGGAAGCTCCTCCCACGCCACGGCTCGGCTGCGCGCCATGTCGGCGCAGACGTTGCGGGCGATGGTGACGAGGTAGGCGCGGGCGCGGCCCCGCTCCCGGTAGCGCGAGCGGGCGCGGACGAAGCGCAGGAACGTCTCCTGGGCGGCGTCCTCGGCGAGCCCCGCCGGCGCGTGCCTGCGGCAGTACCTCAGCACGTCCGCGTAGTGCTCGCCGACGAGGCGCTCCGCCTCGCCCGTCCGCCCGTTCCTCTCGCCCACGGCGCCACCTCCCTCTATCCCTATTAACGACCCAGCGGGCCAGGATGAGCGGTCAGGCTCCCATTAATTTGGTTTCTGGACATGACTCCTGTTTTGTTTCGAGCTTGTAAACCCCACAGGTAGTGTCTCTTTTATCTGGAGCTGACCGAGTTTTCCCAGTTGGCAATGAATCTGATTTGAAAAACATTCACCACCTGTGAGGTTTTGTCGGTGCGCCCCGAGCAAGGGTAGAATGAGCGAGAAGCCCGGCCGAGAGGAGACCCATGGGAGCCTGCACCTCTGCGACCTCCGAGAGCGTCGACCGCATCCGTCGTGAGCTCGAGGCGCTCGCCGACCCCGCGTACCGGGACTTCCAGGCCAAGCTCGTGCCGACCGTCGACCCTGCGCGCATCCTCGGCGTGCGGACGCCGGCGCTGCGCGACTACGCGCGCCGGCTCGCAAGCGAGCGGCCAGCTGAGGCCCGCGCGTTCCTCGCTGCGCTCCCACACGAGACCTATGACGAGAACAACCTGCACGGCGAGCTCATCGGCCGGATGACGAAGACGCCAGCTGAGGCGTTCGAACTGCTCGACGCCTTCCTCCCTTACGTCGACAACTGGGCGACCTGCGACCTCATCCGCGTTCCCACCTTCAGGCGCGACCTTCCGGCGGTGCTCGGGCGCATCCGTGGCTGGGTCGCCGCAGAGCCGGAGTACACGGTGCGCTTTGGGGTGGTCCAGCTCATGACGCTTTTTCTGGACGACGCCTTCGAGCCCGAGCATCTCTCGCTCGTTGCCGGCATCGACCGCCCCGAGTACTACGTCAACATGGCACGCGCCTGGTACTTCTCGTTTGCCCTGATAAAACAGCCTGCGGCGACGCTTCCCCTCTTCGAGCGGCGGCCAATCGCCCTCGACGTTTGGACGCACAACAAGGCGCTCCAGAAGGCTCGCGAGAGCCGCCGCATCACGCCTGAGCAGAAGGCGTACCTGCAGTCGCTCAAGGTTTGAAGGAACGAAGTCTCGAGCAGAAGCTAGAATAGGCGAGAAACTCGCAGGAGGGAGATCCATGAGAGCACGCACCGCCATCGCCGCCCTGCTCGCCGCAGCCGTCGCGCTGCCCCTCGCGGGGTGCTTCGGGCTGCCCGGGCCAGACGACATCGCCGACCAGGCGGAGGAGGTCGCCTCGCAGGCGCAGGAGCTCGCCAACACGCTCTCGAACGTCGACTGGGGCAAGGTCTGCCGCCTTGTGGTGAAGGACGCCCAGACCGGCGAGGTCATTCGCGAGGTGACCGACCAGACGGAGATCGAGGATGCGTTCGAGCCGTTCTCTGAGGAGAGCGGCATCGCCACGGAGCCGGACGCCGACGCGGAGTACGTCTTCGAGCTGTGGGAGCCGGAGACGCAGAAGCTCGGACAGAGCGCCGACGACCTCAAGGAGTACAAGGGCCTCGAGGTCACCACCTACGAGGGGTCGCCCGTCGTGGGGCTCGAGGTGAGCCCCATCGGTCTCAAGCTCTACCTTACGTCGCAGGCCGCTGCCGACGCGCTGCGCGCGCTCGCGAGGTAGAACTACCCGCCGGCAATCTCCCGCTGCACGCGCTTCGGCAGTTTGGCAAAAACGAGGTCGTAGCTCATGTCGCAGAGGCCGAGCGCGAGCTCCTCGGGCAGGTCGGCGTCCAGGTCGACGGAGACCCACGTGCGGCCATCGGAGTAGTAGCCGGGCAGCACCGCGCCCGGGTGCTCGGCGCGCAGCTCCAGGATGCGGTCGGGGTCGCACTTGAGCGACAGCAGGTGGCGCCCCGCGTAGGGTGGCTTGGCGTCGGGAGAGGCGGTGAGCTCGCAGGCGAACTGCCTGCCGCCCACCCAGTAGACCAAAGGCCCCACTTCTCGTGGAGGGCCTTGGTGGCGCCGGGGCGCGAGAGCAGGCGGGCGTCTATGCGCGAGAGGTCCATGGTGCGCCTCACTGAAAGAGGGGAACCCTCCCCAAGAGGAAGTCCTCCACGGGGAACTCGTCAGAGCCGATGACGAGGGCATAAGTTCCCGGGTATCTCTGGACGAACTCGCCAAGTCCCTTGAGGCTCTTGACGCGGCCGCTCTTGACCTCGATGGCGGTTCTCTTTCTCCCCTGCGTCACCACGAAGTCCACCTCTGCCGACCCATCCCTCCACCAGTTGACCGAGAAGTGCTCCATCTTCGATCGTGCGAGGAGGTAGGTGCCAACCGCGGTCTCCACAAGGTGGCCGCGCCGGTCGCTGTCCTCGAGCAGCCTCGCCCTGTCCTCCCCGGAGGCGACCACCATGAGCGAGGTGTCGTGCACGAGCAGCCTCGGCGAGCTGCCGCGCTCCTTGAGGATCTTCTCGTCGTACTTTCTGAGGCCGCTCATAAGCCCTGCGTGCGAGAGAAGCTCCAGGTAGTGCGCGATGGTGTCCGTGTTGCCCCGGTCGTCGAGCTGTCCGAGGAGCTTGCGATAGGAGATTTCCTGGGCAGAATATGCGGCTCCCACCTCAAACAGCGCACGGAGAAGCGCGGGCTTGCGAACCGTCTCCATCTCGAGGATGTCCTGCGTCAGCGTGGGCTCGATTATGGCGTCGCGTACATAGGCGCTCCATCGGGGTTCGTCGTCGCGGAGCTGCACCGCACCGGGATAGCCCCCAAAGTAGAGATACTCCTCCAGCGTGCACCCAAAGGCCTCTCGGCACTCGCCGTAGGTCCACTGCGTCGAGGGAATGAGCTCGTAGCGCCCCTTGAGGGACTCGGACATGCCTCGCTTCAGGGTGAGCGTAGAGGACCCTGTCAGAACGACCTTGACGCTGCGACCGCACCTCGTGTCCTCGTCCCAGAGGTACTTCACCGTCGAGGCCCAGTCGGGAACCTTCTGCACCTCATCAAGGGAGAGGACAACCTCGCCCCCGTCCTCGGCGACCTCACGTGCGGACTCCCAGACCTCCTCAAGCTTGCGAGCGCGCCGATCCCGCGGACGGTCGAAAGCGAACTCGACGCGGGAGGTCTCCACATGAGAGAGCGCCTGGCCCACAGCGGTGCTCTTGCCTGTCTGTCGCGAGCCGACCACGATCTGGATGAAGCGGCGAGGCTCACTGAGGCGCTCCGCCAACAAACCCACGCAAGCTCGCTCGTACATAAGGTCCCCTTACCCGATCATACTTCGCAACTCATGGCACTGAATATATCCTAGCATTTTATCGAATATCTCGTTTTGCTAGGGAAAGCTAGCAAAAGTCAAAATATGATGATTTGCTAGGTTTGAGTGACCAAGGTTCGATAGCCGAATCAGGAAGAGCCCGCGCTCGCGCGGACTAAGGCCCGACCCCAGAAGCAGCTCACGCGCACGCGTGAATCGCGTCGCGCAGGAACTGCGCGGCACCCGGAGCCACCTTCTCGTAATAGGCGCGGAACCGCTCATCGGAGACGTAGCCATCGGCCAGGCCCTTGTGGGCCTCGGACGTGTAGAGCCCATCCGGCCAGTACATGCGCAGCCAGTGGCCGTGCATAGCCACGAGCTTGCGCGCCTCCGGACCGGCCGGGTCTCCCGCCTCCATCGCGCGGCGCAGCTGCTCGTTGATGGCCAGTGCCAGCTCATCTGCCTGCAGGTGCGCCGCCTCGCCCATCGCCACGTACTTCTCGTTGGCTGCGTCCATCACCTCGTCGCCGTAGACAGCCCGAACCTCCTCGCCATAGGCTTCCTCGTTCTCGGCGACCTCGCGCCAGCGCTTGAGGTGCGGCAGCAGCGTGGCCATGAGCGACACCGCCTCCTCGCGCGAGATGCCGAGCGCATCGGCCTCCGCCTGCGCCGTGGCCTCGATGAACTCGTCCATCGTCACGCCCTTGGCAGTGAAGTCGCCGTGGTCGTAGCAG
>CASEGE010000111.1 GCA_949287335.1 uncultured Olsenella sp.
CGGCGACCTCATGGCGCTTCTGACCACGATGAAGTCGCTCCCGCTGGCCTACAACAAGGATCTCCAGGAGTGCAAGGAGGGCCCGCTCGACGCCGCCCGCACGCTCTCGGACTGCATGGAGATCGCCGCGGGCATGGTGGAGACCTGGACCGTCAACGCCGACGTCATGCTCGCCCAGGCGGGCACGGGCTTCTCGGCCGCCACGGACGTGGCCGACTACCTGGCCAAGAAGGGCATGCCCTTCCGCGAGGCGCACCGCGTGGTGGGCGAGCTCGTGCTCTACTGCGAGAAGCACGGCAAGGGCCTCGAGGACCTCACTGCCGAGGAGTTTGCCGCGGCGAGCCCGCTCTTTGAGGCGGACATCGCACAGGACCTGGACCCCGCCGGCATAGCCAACGCGCGCGTGACCTACGGCGGCACCGGCCACGATGCGGTTGTCGTGCAGCTTGACGAGGCTCGCTCCTCCCTTGAGGCCGACAACCTGAAGCTCTCCTAACCCGCTGGTTGACTGCATCCTTCGAACGGCGCCCAAGTGCCGGGCGGTACATTCTGCCGAAAAAAATGTCTCCACCTTGCGGCTGTTGCGCTATGGCTGTCCTATGGCGCACCCAAGTGCGCGCTGAGTAAAGGCGCTAGGAAAGGAGAAGGCATTGACCAGACGAATGAACATGTGCGCAGCAGGCCTGCTGGCACTCACGCTGGCGTTTGGCGCGGCTCCGATGCTGAGCGTTGCCTATGCCGAGGAGGCTCCGGTCGAGGATGTCACCACCACCGAGGACCCCAAGGACGAGGAGGTCGTCACGCCCGGTGAGGGCGAGGAGACCACCGAGCCCGGCGAGGGCGAGGATGTCACCACCCCCGGTGAGGGCGAGGGCGAGGATGTCACCACCCCCGGTGAGGACACAACGGTAGAGGGTGTCGAGATGCACCGCCTCTACAACAAGTGGACCGGCGAGCACTTCTACACGGCGGACGACAACGAGTTCGAGGTTCTGGTTGGCATCGGCTGGACCGACGAGGGCATCGGCTGGGTGGCGCCCACCGAGGGCGACGAGGTCTACCGCCTCTACAACCCCTACGTCGAGGGCGGCGGCCACCACTACACGCTGGACGCCAGCGAGTACGAGGAGCTCCAGGAGCTCGGCTGGGAGGACGAGGGCGCGGCCTGGCACTCCGCGGACCCGAAGGCCGAGGGCGCCGTGCCGCTCTACCGCCAGTACAACCCCTACGCCGAGACCGGCACCCACAACTACACGGCCGACGAGAACGAGAACGACGCGCTCGTCGAGCTCGGCTGGGAGGCCGAGGGCATCGCCTGGTACGGCATTGATGTTGATGACGACGCCACGGTCGACGACGACACGGCTGATGA
Source organism: uncultured Olsenella sp. (assembly GCA_949287335.1). Classification (GTDB taxonomy): domain Bacteria; phylum Actinomycetota; class Coriobacteriia; order Coriobacteriales; family Atopobiaceae; genus Thermophilibacter. The sequence continues at coordinate 1,373 of CASEGE010000111.1, forward strand.
CCAGGAGCCTGGCGACGACCAGACCGGTGACGACACCACCGTCGACGACGACACCGCTGGCGACCAGGATCAGAGCTCCGAGGACGTTGACGCCGACAAGGACGCCCAGGAGGGCGAGCCCGCTCCCACCGCGTAACCACCTCTCGGCGTAAGCACTTCGGAATCGTAACGGGGACGACCCACGGGCCGTCCCCGTTTTGTGTTCTTGGGAATCACGCGTTTTCGTGCGGTAAAATCAAACGGCATACCCGCGCAATCGCCGAGGAGGCCCCGCATGATCGATCGCTATACCCGTCCCGAGATGGGCCACATCTTCTCCCTGGAGAACAAGTACCGCATCTGGCAGGAGATTGAGGTCCTGGCCTGCGAGGCGCACGCCGAGATGGGCAAGATCGGCATCACGAAGGAGGAGGCCGCCTGGATCCGCGAGCACGCGGACTTCAACAAGGACGAGGTCGACGCCATCGAGGCCGTGACCAACCACGACGTCATCGCCTTCCTCACCAACATGGGCGAGTTCATCGACAAGGACGTCCCCGAGGGCGAGCCCAAGCCGTCCCGCTGGGTTCACTTTGGCATGACGTCCTCCGACCTCGGTGACACGGCCCTTTGCTATCAGCTCGTTCAGGCCACCGACATCCTCATCGAGGACTGCAAGAAGCTCGGCGAGATCTGCAAGCGCCGCGCCTTCGAGGAGCGCGACACCCTCTGCGTGGGCCGCACCCACGGCATCCACGCCGAGCCCATGACCTTTGGCATGAAGTTCGGCAGCTGGGCCTGGGAGCTCAAGCGCGACTACGACCGTCTCAAGGACGCACGTGCCAACGTGGCCTTTGGCGCGATCTCCGGCGCGGTGGGCACCTACTCCTCCATCGACCCGTTTGTCGAGGAGTACGTCTGCGAGCACCTGGGCCTGGTCCACGACCCGCTCTCCACGCAGGTCATCTCCCGCGACCACCACGCCTACCTCGCCGGCGTCCTGGCCACTACCGCCGCCACCTGCGAGCGCATCGCCACGGAGATCCGCAACCTCCAGAAGACCGACACCCTCGAGGCCGAGGAGCCGTTCCGCAAGGGTCAGAAGGGCAGCTCGGCCATGCCGCACAAGCGTAACCCCATCACCGTGGAGAAGGTCTGCGGCCTCTCCCGCGTGGTGAAGGCCAACGCACAGGTTGCCTTTGACAACGTGGCGCTCTGGCACGAGCGCGACATCAGCCACAGCTCCGCCGAGCGCGTGGCTCAGGCGGACAGCTTCATTGCCCTCGACCACATGTTCCAGTGCCTCACGCGCATCGTGGACGGCCTCATCCTCTACCCGGCGCAGATGCTCGCCAACCTCAACAAGACGCGCGGCCTGATCTTCTC
>CASEGE010000112.1 GCA_949287335.1 uncultured Olsenella sp.
GAAGCGCGGGTCGTGGCAGCCGGCGGAAATCGCGTTTTCGATGATCTCCTCCGCCAGGCTCGCGCGGACGGGCGCAATGGTGCCAATGCACCCGCGCAGGCGGCCGTCCTTCTTGAGCGAGACAAAGGCCCCGGCGCGTCGATTCGTAAGCTCCAAGGGCAGGTCATTGGGCATGGGCAGGCGCGTGCGGGTGCGCACGTAGCGCTCGAGCGAGGCGCGGGCAAGACGAACGTGGGCGTCCTCACCAGCACGCGTGTCCGCGAGGTCGCGCTCGTGCCACGCAAGGTAGGCCCGCTCAAAGCGGCGCGCGGGATCGGAGCCAGCGGGCCCCGTGGGCTCAAACGCCGCGATGCCGTAGCCCACGCCAAACGGACCCTCATGCGAGAGCAGTTCCGCACTCACGGGCGTCCCGTCAAGCGCGCCCGCCATGATCTGGAACGAGCGCAGCCCGCACTCCGCCGCGCGCTCGCAGAGGCCGGGGTCCATGGTGAGCAGGGCGAGAAAGTCACCAGATGCCAGGGCGTCGCAGAGCTTCTCGTCAAACACGGGCCCGTCGGGGGCAAAGCCGTAGGGGCCGTCCGCGGCAAGCTTGTGGGAGAGGTCGCCGGAGGCAATGTAGACCACGCGCCGCCCGAGCTTCTCGGCCACCTGCTGCACGCAACGGCCAAGTCGGTAGTGCTCAAGGGGCGAGAAGCCCGCGAGGCCCATGCGCACCACCCGGTAGTCGCGGGCGCACTGCTGGATGAAGTGCAACGGCACCAGAACGCCCCAGTCGAGCTGGGGGTCGCGCTCGCCGCGCGTGCCGGCGGGGAGGCCCGCCTCAGCGGCCGCGCGCTCGAGCTCGTGAACAAACTCCTGGTCATAGGTGACGTCCGAGCAGTCCGCACGGTCACCAAAGTCCCGGAAGTCACCATGTGCGCCACGTCCGGGCGAGATGTGCAGGTAGTCAAGGTAGGACGTGGTGTGCGGGCTCGAGATGACCATCGTGTCCGGCGTGAGCTCGCCCACGCGGCGCGCAACCTCCTCGTAGGCGGCCACGGTGACGGCGATGCCCTCCTCGCGGCCATGCCCCACCCCCGGCACGATGAGCGGCGGATGAGGGACGACGAACGCGGCAACGATGGACATGACGGCCTCCTCTGTTTGTCCCATCGTAGCGCGCGGAGGCCGGGGCGCCGCGCTCTTCTCGGCGTGCGGGCGGGTGCAGGGACGCGTTGCGACAGTTTGGACCGGCAAAGTGTCGCAAGCGGTCCCCAGCTGGGGCGGGTGCGGACGCGTTGCGACAGTTTGGAGGCCCAAAGTGTCGCAAACGGTCCCCAGCCGAGAAGAACGTGGACGCGCTGCGACAGTTTCGGCCTCCAAACTGTCGCAAACCGTCCACGCCACAGCAGAGAAGCGCAAGTCGCAACCGAGGCGGCGCGCTAAAAGTGCTTGGGCTTCAGAGCGCCTGCCTCAAGACGAACGGCAGAGTACTCCGCCCCACCCGCCAGCTCTGAACCATCCGCCGCTCCCGCCCCATCTTCTCGATGCGCACTTCCCCCGTAGAACAGGGTCTGTGCGTAGCAAACAAGCGGAAACAGCGGAAGCAGGTAGCGCCCCTGGAACCCCTGAATGAGCGTTAGCGTTCCTTCGGCATTTGCGTCGTTCCACGTGAGCAGTAGAAACAACATCACCAGGAAGAAGGAGGACAGACCAGCGATGCAGGAGCCAATCACAAAGCGATAGTCCATTTTGACTCCAGCGGGAACCTCCATACGTGCCAAGAGAAGCGAGCAGGCCGCTACCACACCCACCACAACCGCAAAGAAAACGTACTCGTTCGGCGCGGTGTTGATAGCCCCCTCCAAAACCGCCAAGAAGTTAAAGGCTATGCGGATTACAACCTGCAGCGGATGCGTCAGGGCATAACCAATATTCTCGCCGACGTTTGTGATGGCAAGCATGTCGCCGTATACGCCGCTCCAAGCAAGATAGACGACAACGCCAACCAGAAGAGGAATGAACGAGAGCAGCTTCTTCTTGAGGGGAAGAACCTCATTGGAAATCAGCAGATATCCCATGCAGACAGGTGCATATGTGGCCTTGAGAAGCACGAGAGACGTTGCCAGCCCAACAAGCACAGCCAGCTCCCCGCTGGAGACACGGCGGCGCTTTACGCACCTCAACGTAAGGGCAACGGATAGCGTACACAGAGAAACGAGAAAACCCGTCGCACATCAGGCTGCTGGCGCAGAACACGGCGGGAGGTGCGATTGCGAGAAGGGCAAGGACGGGCTTCATCTTTGGAATCAGCGCTATGGCGGTAGCCATCAGCCCCATGTACACGATAAGGTTAGAAACGCGTCCCCACTGAAAGGCGTCGTAGCCGCTCAGGCCAAACGTCATCGCAGCCTTGATGCCAATCGCCGAAGGAAGCCATGCGAGGGGAAAGTACTGCGTCGACCTTCCCCATCCCTCGTCACGCCCATCAACGTCGGCAAGGTCAAAGGGAATCTCGATATGGTCATGACTAGACGCGGAAGCCTCGATCTGGGGAATCCTCTGCGCGTCGTACAAGTTTGCAAGGCCGCCCGACAAGATGGTGGTAATGAGGTCGTTCCTGCACTCCGGAAGAACGAGGAAGCTCTCCTCGCCCTCTAGGACCTGTGCGACGCGCTCGTTACCGTACTCGTCACGTATCGGAACCGTCTCGTTAAAGGACTGGCCGCTCGCAAGGGCATAGGCGCCAAGGGCGTGCATGTTTGGGTCGGGCATGCTCAGCGCGCCAATATAGCGAATATGCGCAACGCCCTGAAAGGCAATGATCACGAGAGCAAATGCAATGCAGAGCAGAGAATACGAAGACCGCCTCAGCGCACCAAAAGTCCCTTTAAACATAGCTCTCAATTCGCTCCTGTTTGCTATCGCTCTTCTCGCCCGCAACAGTCCAAAGGGACCCAGCGCTGACGGTACGCCTCCAGCTCCCAAAGGCGCCTCTCCGATTTTGCCACCGTATCAAGAATGAGGCCACAGGCCAAAGAGAGGCCAGCGAGAAAAACAAAGGCAACGGCAAGCAACGCCGTGGGAAGCCTGGGCACCAGACCGGTTGCCAAGAACTCCGTAATCACAGGAATACCCAGCACAAGGCCAACAACGGCAAGAAGCATCGAAATGAGACCAAACAGGCGAAGGGGACGATAGTCCTTGCAGAGCGTGCCAATCATGGCAATTACCTTAAGCCCATCACTAATTGTGTTGAGCTTAGAGACGGAGCCCTCTGGACGATCACGGTAGTTTACAGGCACGTTAGCAATTCTCATACCATGGTCAACGGCGTGAATCGATATCTCTGTCTCAATCTGGAAACCCGTGGAGATCACCGGAAACGTCTTAACAAAGGGACGCGAGAAAGACCTATACCCCGTCATGACATCCTGAAACGAGTACCCGTAGATCCACTTAATCGCACGTCTCACAAGATTGTTGCCAAAGCCGTGAAACGCCCGGGTGTTTTCCTCGGTGTACGTCCCGTTGGAGAGCCGGTCCCCAACCACCATATCCGCTTCGCCGGAAAGAATCGGGTCAACGAGCTGGCGCGCGACGTCCGCCGGATAGGTATCGTCACCATCCACCATAAGGTAGCAGTCCGCCTCAATATCCCTGAACATCTGTCGGACAACGTAGCCCTTGCCCTGCCGCGGCTCAAAACGAACGACCGCTCCCGCAGCCCTGGCAAGCTCGGCCGTCCCGTCCGTTGAGTTGTTGTCGTAGACGTAGATGGTTGCCTCGGGAAGGACCCTCCTAAAATCGGAGACGACCCCCCCACTGTCGGAGCCTCGTTATAGCACGGTATCAGCACCGCAATTGTCCGCTGCTGCTCGTTTGGCATTGGCCTGCACATCCTTTCAGCGCACTCGTCGCTTCAGTAATCCTACTATGCCTTGCAGCTAAGAAGGTCAAGGAACGACAATGCCACGAAGCTCCAGTACCAAAGTGTCGCGAACCGTCCACGGCCGAGAAGAACGTGGGCCCTTTGCGACAGTCCGGGGCTCCAGAATGTCGCCAAGGGTCCACATTGCCCCCGGCAAGCTCAGGCCAACGCGGGAAGAGCGCGCTACTCCTCGTATGCCTCCGGCCCCTCGGGCTTGAGCTCTCGACCCATGAGGAGCTCCGTGGCGTCCTCGGGGCCAATCTGGCCGGAGACGACCCTGTCCACCATGTCGCAGATGGGCATCTCGACGCCGAGCTTCCGCGAGAGCTCGATGACGGCCGGCAGCGCGTTGAGACCCTCGACGACGGCGCCAACCTGGGCGCGCGCCTCCTCGACGGGGACGCCGGAGCCGATGAGCTTGCCGCAGCGGAGATTGCGGCTGTGGAGGCTGCCCGCCGTGACCACAAGGTCGCCGGTGCAGGCCAGGCCGAAGAAGGTCTCGGGGTCGCAGCCGAGCGCTGTGCCCAGGCGGCGCATCTCCGCCACGCCGCGCGTGACGAGCGCCGCGGAGGAGTTGTCGCCGTACCCAAGGCCGCGCGCAATACCGCAGGCGAGCGCGATCACGTTCTTGATGGCACCGCAGAGCTCAACACCGCGCACGTCTGAGCTGGTGTAGACGCGAAGGACCTCGTTGGAGAAGAGCCTCTGGACGAGAAGTGCCGCGGCCTCGTCCTCGCTTGCCGCCACGATGGCGGTGGGCATGTCGAAGGCGACCTCCTCGGCGTGGCTGGGGCCGGAGAGCGCCACCACGGCGGGGGCGGAACCCGGGCGCGCCTTGGACATCTCGTCGGCAATGACCTCGGTCATGGTGTCCATGGACCCCTCCTCGAGGCCCTTGGTGGCGCAGACGAGAACCGCGTCCGGCCGCACCCACTCCGCGGCGCAGGCCGCCATGGAGCGGACAAAGCGCGACGAGGTGACGAACACCACCACGTCCTTATCGGCACACGCCTCGGAGACCTCGGTGGTGAGCTTGATCTCTCGAGGGAGCTCGGGGTTGCCGGGGAGCGGGATCGTGCGCGACCCCTCCAGACGAGCGACGACCTCGGCGGACTCGGACCACACGGTGACGTCGTGCCCCTGCCGCGAGAACAGCCTCGCGAGCGCCAGGCCCCACGCGCCGCTTCCGAGAACGCCCACCTTGGCGCACGTCAACCCGCCCATCTCTGCATTACCCACGGTTACCCCCAAACGTAAGCTATCCGTAAGATTATTGCACGTGATGCGAGGATGATTGAGGGAGCGGCGCCGAGCCCGCCCCCTGTGCGCCGAATCCCTATAGGTCGTACATCGATCTCAGTATTGTTGCGGCGCCCGCCCCGCGTTGGTGCGAGGAGGGCGCCGAGAAAAACGTTGCAGCCTATACGTTAGGTCCTTGCCGGGCTACTGCCCCTGGGCGGCGTACTTTGCCTCGGTGGCCTCCTTGACAGGGCGCCACCAGGCCTCGTGCTCGCGGTACCACTCGATGGTCTCGGCGAGGCCGGAGGCGAAGTCGGTGTGGCGCGGGCGCCAGCCGAGCTCGCGGCGGAGCTTGGTGGGGTCAATCGCGTAGCGGCGGTCGTGGCCGGGGCGGTCGCGCACCCAGTCGAAGTCGTCCTCGGGCCTGCCCATCAGGCGCAGGATGTCCCGCAGGACCGTGATGTTGTCGCGCTCGCCGTCGGCGCCTATGAGGTAGGTCTCGCCGAGGCGGCCGCGCGTGAGGATCTCCCAGACGGCGGAGCTGTGGTCCTCGGTGTGGATCCAGTCGCGGACGTTCCTCCCGTCGCCGTAGAGCTTCGGGCGGATGCCGCAGAGTATGTTCGTTACCTGCCGCGGGATGAACTTCTCCACGTGCTGGTAGGGGCCGTAGTTGTTGGAGCAGTTGGAGATGGTGGCGCGGATGCCGTAGGTGCGGGCCCAGGCGCGCACGAGCATGTCGGAGCTCGCCTTGGTGGAGCTGTACGGGCTGGAGGGGCGGTACGGGGTCTCCTCGGTGAAGCGCGCCGGGTCGTCGAGCGCGAGGTCGCCGTAGACCTCGTCGGTGGAGACGTGGTGGTAGCGCACGTCGTACCTGCGGCATGCCTCGAGCAGGCGGTAGGTGCCCACGACGTTGGTCCTGACGAACGGCTCCGGGTCGGCGATGGAGTTGTCATTGTGGGACTCCGCCGCAAAGTGCACGATCGCGTCGTGGCCGGGGACGATCCGCTCCAGGAGGTCGGCGTCGCAGATGTCGCCCACCACGAGCTCGACCCTGTCCTCGGGCAGGCCCGCGATGTTCTCCGGGTTGCCGGCGTAGGTGAGCTTGTCGAGCACGGTCACGTGCACGTCCGGATGGTTGTTGACGACATGGTGGACGAAGTTGGAGCCGATGAAGCCGCAGCCGCCGGTGACGACGATGTTCCTGGGCTCGAAGGTCTCGGGCATGCTATGCCTCCTCTAGGTCGGAAAGATACTCCCGCAGCTCGTCCTCCCAGTCGCGGGGCGAGAAGCCCGCGGCGCGGATCTTGGAGAGGTCGAGGTCTGAGCGCCCAGGGCGCGGGGCCACCGGGCCGGCGGCGCCCGCGTAGTACTCGGCGGTGGTCACGGGAGCGACGGCGTCGCCGTTGCCGCACGCGAGCTCGAAGACCTCGCGGGCGATCTCGGCCCAGGAGGCCACGCGGCCCGATCCGGTGAGGTTGTAGGTGCCGCACGGGGCCGGCGAGACGGGTCGGGGCGACCCCCCGCGGTAGCCGAGCAGCCAGAGGATGCCCTCGGCCATCTGGTCGGCGAAGGTGAGGCGGCCCAGCTGGTCGTCCACCACGGTCACGCGCCCCAGCGAGTCCGCGGGGTCAGCGCAGCGGCGCGAGAGGCCGGCCATCGTGCGGACGAAGTTCCTCCCGTCGCCGATGACCCAGCTCGAGCGCACCACGTAGTGCGCGGGGCAGCCGGCCACGGCCAGGTCGCCGGCGGCCTTGGACTGACCGTAGACGGAGAGCGGCGAGAGGGGCTCGTCCTCGCCGTGGCTCCCGGCGGTGCCGTCAAAGACGTAGTCCGAGCTCACGTGCACGAGCGTGATGCCGTGCTCCGCGCAGGCGCGGGCGAGAAGCGCGGGGCCCGCGGCGTTGGCGCGCCAGCAGGC
>CASEGE010000113.1 GCA_949287335.1 uncultured Olsenella sp.
GCACCAGTACGGCGCCAAGTACATCGCCCACGGCTGCACCGGCAAGGGCAACGACCAGGTGCGCTTTGAGACCTGCATCCGCGCGCTCGACCCCGAGCTGGAGATCATCGCCCCCGTGCGCGAGTGGGACCTCACCACGCGCGACTCCGAGATGGAGTGGGCCGAGGCCAACGGCGTGCCCGTGCCCACCACCAAGAAGAAGCCCTACTCCATCGACGACAACCTCTGGGGTCGCGCGATCGAGTGCGGCGTGCTCGAGGACACCTGGAACAAGCCGCCCGCGGACATCTGGACGATGACCAACAACCTCGAGGACTGCCCGGCCGAGCCCGAGGAGGTCGTGATCTCCTTCGAGGAGGGCCTCCCCACCGCCATCAACGGTGAGAAGATGGACCTGCTCTCTCTCATCATCAAGGCCAACGAGATTGCCGGTCGCAACGGCTACGGCCGCATCGACATGATCGAGGACCGCGTTGTGGGCATCAAGAGCCGTGAGTGCTACGAGTGCCCGGCCGCGCTGCTGCTCATTCAGGCGCACCAGACGCTCGAGCAGCTCTGCCTCGACGCCGAGACACTCAAGCAGAAGGCCAAGATGGATGTCGAGTGGGCCTCCACGGTCTACCGCGGCCTCTGGTTCAGCCAGAACCGCAACGCCATCGACGCCTACAACGCCTACACGCAGAAGTTTGTGACTGGCGACGTGCGAATCATCCTCTGCAAGGGCGGCCTGTTCGTTGACGGCGTGCGCAGCCCGTACAGCCTCTACGACTACAACCTGGCCACCTATGACGAGGGCGACGCCTTCGATCACACTGCCGCCGAGGGCTTCATCGTCCTTCACGGCCTGCAGTCCAAGACCTGGTCCAAGGTCCAGGGCCCCGGCTCCGGTCTGCAGCCCGTCCACTAAGCTGCGAAGGGACAGCACCTTCGTACAAACGACCGGCCGGGAAGGGCTCCCGGCCGGTCTTTTTCGTCTTTGGGGCGTGCCTAGTGCTGTCCCGTCAAAATTAACGTAACTTGGTTTCCTGAAAATGCGAATATCACCAACAAAATGCCTGTTGGCGTATTTCTTTCAGGAAACCAAGTTACGTTAATTTCCGGGTAGGTCGAGTATTCCGTGCGCCGAGCGGTTAGTATGCGCCCAGGGAGGTCCCTCCAAGCCAGGGATAGAGCGACCAGATGAGCTGTTGGCGCCTCGCAGCGTACCCCCTTCCCAGCGCCGTCCTCACGAGCACCCCATTTTCGCCACTTGTGCCCGTGAGACGCTCCGCGGCCAGCATCGCCTCGAGGACGACGGCGTCAAGCCCGCCTCGGTCGACGAGGTCCTCTGCAACAATGGGCAGAACGATGCGACCCTGTGCCAGAAGCTCCCGGTTGCGACGTATGTCATCGACATACTTATTCCTCACCTCGGCGAGCGCGCCCCTGAGCTCGTCTTCTCCGAGAGACGAGACGTCAATGGAGTTGAGGTTGAGGTGACCGTGACCGTCGTAGTTGAACCCGACGGGCAGGTCGTCGAGGGAGATGTCGGGCACCCGCCCCGCTACCGCACTCCTGCGTCGAAGTTCTTGGCCAAACGCCTCGCGCTCGTTGAGCGTAATCCCCCTGATCCCATATCCAAGGTCCTTCACGTCCCGCACAAGGAAGAGGGACACGATCGCCTCCATCGCGGACCACGCGTTGTCCCGAACGTTCCTCAACGCCTCGTGGGCAGCAGTTAAGCCACGTTGTCCCTGGCACTTGCCGAGGTACGCCTTTATCCTCTCAACGCTTGTGAGCGGCTTGAGTCCGTGGGCAACTCCGCCGGTTCGCGGGTTGCTCGGGCTACGCGAGAAGCTTCCGCACAGCTCATATCCCACAAGTTCGAGCGTAGCCCGGTCCATGCTCTCGGCAAGCTCCAGAAACAGAAGCTCGGGGCAGGGAACCGTGTATTCGCTCGTCACCTTGAGAAACGATCCCGGTGGGACGCTCCAGTCGCACGTTCGCACCGAAAAGAACGATGCGCGTGGCCACGGGGCAGTCCTCGGCACGATGACGTCAACCGGGTCGGACTTGCTCGGTGGCGCGCTCCTTCCAAGCTGGAGATACGGAACCATCTGCCTGCTCCAGCGCTTTTGTGGCCAAGGGTCGGCGTCCGGGATGCCGCACCTCTCCCAACCGGTAACCTCGCCTTTCGCCCGTAACGACCTCAAAAGCGCAAGCGCGGAGAGTCTGTTAAGGCATATATGCACCAATTACCACCTCTATTTGTTTACCTAAATTAATAGATAAACGAAAAAATGAATTAATACAATACGTTAAGAAGCAAATGGTAGAAAAACATCTATCAAAGGCGTTTCGATATATCCGAAGAGCGCCCGTTGTAGTTTTCCTTTGGTAAGCTAGACGGCGGCAAAACACGAGGAAGGAGCCACGATGGCGCTGTGGGGCGGCAGATTCGAGAAGGGCGTCGACCAGTTCACGCAGGAGTTTGGCGCGAGCCTCGAGGTCGACAAGAACATGGCGGCCCAGGACATCGCGGGTAGCCGCGCCCACGCGCGCATGCTCGCCGAACAGGGCATCATTTCCGCCGAGGATCAGGCTGCGATTGATGCGGGCCTCGCCGACATTGCCGCGCAGATCGAGGCGGGCACCTTCCCCTGGGACGTCAACGACGAGGACGTCCACATGGCCGTTGAGGGCGCGCTCACCCGCAACATCGGCGCGGCCGGCGGACGCCTGCACACAGGCCGTAGCCGAAACGACCAGGTTGCCACCGACATCCGCCTGCTCGCCAAGGAGCTCTGCAACCAGCTCATGGCAGGCAACGTTGCCCTGCGTCGCGTCCTCGTCGAGGCGGCCGAGAAGAACCTCGACGTCGTGATGCCCGGCTACACGCACCTCCAGCACGCCCAACCGGTGCTGCTCTCCCACCACCTGCTCGCGTACTGCTGGATGTTCGCGCGTGACTACACGCGACTTGTCGCCGCGCGCGACGCCGCGGACGCCAACCCGCTCGGCGCCGCCGCGCTTGCCGGCACCACCTACCCACTGAATCGCCAGCGCACCACGGAGCTCCTGGGCTTCTCGCGCACTATCCCCAACTCGCTCGACGCCGTCTCCGACCGCGACTACCTGCTCGACCTCGAGTACGCCTGTGCCGTGAGCATGATGCACCTCTCGCGCCTCTGCGAGGAGATCGTGCTCTGGAGCTCCACGGAGTTTGGCTTCATCACTCTCTCGGACGAGTACTCCACCGGTTCCTCGATCATGCCGCAGAAGAAGAACCCCGACTTCGCCGAGCTCACGCGTGGCAAGACCGGCCGCGTCTATGGCGACCTAATGGCGCTGCTCAC
>CASEGE010000114.1 GCA_949287335.1 uncultured Olsenella sp.
CGCTCTCCGGGCTCAAGAGGGCGGGGACCGCGCTGTGGCGCGGCTACCTGCTCAAGGAGGGGCTGCGCGCCGTCTTCAAGGCCCCTCCCGCAGAGGCCGCAGGCGAGCTGGGCCGCTGGCTGGCGTGGGCGTGCCGGTGCCGCATACCGGAGTTCGTGGAGCTGTCGCGCAAGGTCAGGAGGAAGCGCGAGGGGATCCTGCGCTCCATCGAGCTCGGCGTCTCCAACGCCCGCGTGGAGGCGGTGAACAACAAGATCAAGGTCGCCATCAGGCAAGGCTACGGGTTCCGCAACATCGGCAACCTGATAGCGCTCGTGATGCTCAGGTGCTCGGACCTCAAGCCGTCCCTGCCGGGCAGGGCGGCGGGGTGACCCCTACCCACACGAACTCACGAAGCCTCAGAAATAACCCGTCCCCCTTTGCCTGACCGGAACAGCCAGCCCCTTTTGCCAGAAGTCCCAGCCTTACGCGCGCTTTTCTCGCGAAACTGAGCGTTTGTGTAGGAGCAAAGGCACTTGGGGCCGCCCGTCACGCCCGGGCGGGAATGCTGATCTGCACCGTGAAGACGCCGTCGTCGGTGCTCACGGAGAGCACCCCGTCGTACTTCTCGGCAATGAGCCTCATGCTCCTGAGGCCAAAGCCGTGGCGCAGGGCGTCCGCCTTGGACGTCATGGGCAGCCCGCCGCGCATGCGCAGGTTCCCCTCAAAGGGGTTGTCGCACGTGATGAGGACAAGCCCCGCGCGCCCCTGCACCTGCAGCGTGATGGCGCGCCGCGAGGGGTCGGAGAGCCGCTGCACGGCCTCGATGGCATTGTCGATGGTGTTGCCAAGGAGCACGTAGAGGTCGGGCATCGAGATGAAGCTCAGGTCAACGTTTCCGATGGCGCAGGAGAACGAGATGCCGCGGTTCTCGCAGAGAAGCGCCTTCTCGGAGAGCAGCGTGTTCACGACCTCGTTGTCCGAGTAGACCAGCGACTCGTAGCGCCGGATGTACTCGGACGTGTCGTTGACAAAGCCCTCGCGCTGATCGTCCGGCAGCTGCTCCAGCGCGCGCAGGACGTGCTTGAGGTCATGGACCGAGCGGTTCACGTTCTCGATGAGCTCGCGCGAGAGGTCCCAGTGGCGCGCCCCCTCGCGCAGCATCTGCTCGTTTGCCGCGCGCTCGCGACCCGCGAGCGCAGCCTGGAAGTTCATGTACTGCAGGCCCAGCACCATGAGGCACAAAAGCAGCGTCATCCAGATCACCGTGGGACGACTTCCCTCAAAGACGGTGAAGAGGTGCTGGAAGCCAAACGTGCAGCACAGGAAGATGACGAGAAGTGTGGCCATGGCGATGACGTCGCGCGGCGAGCCCTCCAAGATCTTCTCGCCCGCCAGGCTCAGGCGGCGCGAGAAGAACCAGTAGAGCAGGCTGTACCACACCGCGCAGGCAAGCGCGCTCAGGGCAACGTAAACCACGAGGCTCTGGGAGAGCTGCGGCCAGAGCCAGCGCGCCAGCATCTCGTGAACCACGGCGTAGATGACATGCTGCGCCGCGTAGCTGATGATGCCCACGTAGAGCGCGTCGGCAAACGAGACCCTGAAGCACCAGCCA
>CASEGE010000115.1 GCA_949287335.1 uncultured Olsenella sp.
TAAAAGGGGACGGGTACATTTCTGGCAAGTTTTCTGAAAATACCCTTTTCAGAAAACTTGCCAGAAATGTACCCGTCCCCTTTTAGGCAACCCGTCCCCTTTTACAGCTCGCGGCAGGCAGCAAGAAGACCGTCGTCATCTATGTCCGGGGCCACCATCGTAGCCGCCGCCTTGACGTCATCGCTGGCGTTGCCCATGGCCACGCTCGTCCCCACGCACCCGAACATCGGCACGTCGTTTCCACCATCGCCGAACGCCACGCACTCTTCCGGGTCCAGCCCCCAGCGCGCGCAGGCCGCCGCAATCCCGGCCGGCTTGCCGCCGCCCGCGGGGATCACGTCGCAGAAGTTGGGGCTCCAGCGCGTATGCTCCACATGCTCGCAGACATCCATGAAGAGGTGCTCGTCACCGGGCTCCACATAGGCGCAGAACTGGTAGACGGGCTCCTCGAGCGCGAGCGCGAGGTCCCCCACCGGCGTCACGTTGTCCACCGCCGCCTCCGCCGCAACGACGCGCGGCGTGTGCCGGCTCACGAACATGCGGGAGCGCTGCATAACTGCGACGTCAATGACGCCGCGCCCCGCAAGCTCGACGATCCGGGCCACGTCCGCGGGGTCGATGGACTGGTCGCGGAAGGCCTCGCCCGCCGCGTCGTAGCAGTACTGACCGTTGAACGTGAGGAAGCCGTCAAAAGGCAGCCGCTCGTTGAGCGCGCGAATCGGGCGCGGCATGTCGGCGCTTGAGCGGCCTGTCGCAAGAAAGAGCAGCACGCCGCGGCGACGCAGCTCCTCGAGCGCGCAAACGGCGGACTCAGGGATGTCGTGCGTGCGAAAGCTCACGAGCGTGCCATCGATGTCGAAGAATGCCGCACGAATCATAGGTGTCCTTCTCGCTAATTTATACGTATAAATCTACTTATGCAATCGAGTATACTGATTCATGCGAATAAATCAAGTCAGGAGAAGAACGTGGCCAAGACCATCTACCCCGTCATCTACCAAGCCCTTCGCGACGAGATTCGCTCCGGCGCCTACCCGTTTCAGAGCCTTCTGCCCACGGAGGCAGAGCTCTGTGAGCGCTTTGACTGCGGCCACTCCCCCGTGCGCCGGGCGATCGGCGAGCTTGCCGCGGACGGCTACGTGCAGCCGCGCCAGGGCCGCGGCGTCACGGTAATCTGGCAGCAGGAGCGCGAGGAGTCCGCCGGCTACGCCACGGGCGGGCTCGAGACGTTCCCAGAAACCTGCGCCGCCCGCGGACTTGTGCCGGAGACCAGACTGCTCGAGTTTGAGCACGTCACGGCCGATGAGGAGCTTGCCGCGCGCACCGGCTTTGCGCCGGGAACGCCGCTTGTGCGGATGCGCCGCCTCCGTGTGGCCGACGGCGCACCTGTGGCCGTAGAGGATACACTCACCTCCGAGGCCGAGGTCCCCGGGCTCACGCCGGAGATTGCCGTCGCCGGAACGTACACCCACATCGAGGGCGAGCTTGGCCTCACGATTCTCACGGCCCAGCGCGTCATTACCATGGAGCTCGCGGGCGAGAAGAGCGCAGAGCTCCTGGACGTGGTGCCCAGCAGTCACGTGGCACGCATCGTCTCACACACCTTCTCAAGCTCGGGCGCCCAATTCGAGTTCATCGACGCACGACAGCGGCCGGAGTTCTTCTCGGCGCGGCTGGTAGTCACGCGCCCGAAGGCGTAGTCCAACCTGTAAAAAGGGGACGGGTTATTTCGCTCAGAGTTTTTGGGACA
>CASEGE010000116.1 GCA_949287335.1 uncultured Olsenella sp.
GCGGCTCACGTACACGCCCGGCTCGAGCGTGAGGTGGTTGACGGTGAAGCTGGCGATCTTCTCCATGGGGCCTCCCGAGTTCACGGTTTTTCTCGCCACCCAGTGTAGCCGCTCGGCAGTACCCGCGTGGACCCTTTGCGACAGTTTCTCCGTCCAAAGTGTCGCAAGCGGTCCCCATCCTCAGAAACGTGGACGCTTTGCGACAGTTTGGGGCTCAAAAGCGTCGCAAGCGGTCCTCGGCCACCGCCCGTGCGGACGTCTGGTGACACTTTTGCGAGAAGGGCGTCCCGCCGCATGCGCCCTTCTCGCCCCTACACGCAGCTCGCGAGCCAGGGGCGCCCCGAGAGGGCGCGCGCCAGGCGGTCCTGTGCCGTGGAGAAGACAACGTCGGGCAGGACGTGCAGGCGAACCTCGCCCTGCGTGCCGTACGCGGAGAACGCCGAGAAGATCACGTCGGTCTCAAACGCCGGGTCAAGAAGGTCCGCGAGCTCGCTCGCCGCGATTCTGCAGCACTCCTGTGCCACGGCGTTGAGGTCGGCTCCCGGCACCACCGCGATGGGCACCCCACAGTAGCCCACGCTCCAGGGCGTGATGCGCGTGAGCGCGGTCTTGGAGAGCACCGAGTTGGGGATGACCTCCACCGCTCCGCCGCGCATCATGACGGAGGTGCTGCGCCACGTAACGTCGGTGACCTCGCCGGTCACGTCGCCCACGGAGATGTAGTCGCCGGGCTGGACGGACTTGCTCAGCATGAGGCTGATACCGCCGATGATGTTTGAGATCGTGTCCTGCATGCCAAGCGAGATGGCAAGCGAGACCACGCCGAGGGCCGCGACAAAGCCCGCAGGGTCAACGCCAAAAACGGGTCGAAGAACGCTGAGCAGGGCAAGCACCCAGATGAGCGCGCGGCCGATGTTGATAAAGAGCGAGGCGCTCGGCAGCTCTGAGACGTCGAGCGCCTTGTGCATGAGGCGCACCACCACGCGCTGCACCACAAGCGTGACGGCCACCGTCACGACGAGCACAACGCACTTGTCAAGCCACCCACCCGCATCCATGCCGATAAAGTGCTCCATCGTCGATCCTCTCGTCCGTCACCAGCTTCGCCCGGAACAGTACTCGCTCATTATTCCCACACGGGGCACCATATTATTGATAAGGTCCTCGGCAACGTAGGGAGTCGATTCCAGCACGGCTCCAAACTCGCCCTCTCCCGCACGGCGAATTCCCTCCATGATGTTCTCTGCGAGCGGAGCCATCAGGCGTTTGAGCGCGGAGTCCCTGATTCCCAGATCTGCCGCGAGCGCGCGGAAGCTCGCGGGGGTCACCTCGTCAATCATGCGCGCATCCCCAACAGGCATGGCAAGGCGTCTTGGGTGATTGGGGAAGTACGTCGTACTTACGAGGTCATATGCCGGCGCAAGGGAGACGAGCGCACCCTCTTCGCAATCCCGCACGCCATGAAGAATCGAGAAGTTCTTGAGGTGGGCATCGCAGTTTCCCACAAGGTAGTTGAGGCACACCATCTGAGCCAGACCCGACACGTCGCTCGCGGGCCTCCGCCCGTGCCTTCTCAAGAGCTCCGCCATCCCATGGATGCTTCCACCCTTGAGCTCGGCATACTTCGAGCCCCCGGTAACCCCCATGGCCTGTGCCATATCCTCTTGATGGAGCCTGTCGACCACCATGTCCCCGTCCTCGAGAGATACCTCACGGTCGAACCTCTCGACGGCGAGAACGGGATTTCCAAGACCCAGGAGCTCTACGCCCGCGACGCTCATCCCGCACCACCTTGCGGCGGACATGCAGAGAAACTCGACCTCCGGCAGATCGCGCAGGTGGCTCGTCTTGAGAACGTGCGTGCTCGCAGACAGGCCAACGGGACGTAGCCAGCCCCCGCCCTGCGCAAGACGATAGTCATACGCAAGCGCCGTCTTTGACTGCGTCCCCGCGAGCGAGAGGCGCGTCGCAACGTTCTCTCGCGCCACGCCCGGTCATTGAGGAACATCCTGCGAAGGGCGTCCTCGTCGAGCGACTCGTAGCTCCCAACGTCCAGGGGGCGCTCGACGGGTCTTTCGAGCACCAAAACGTCTCCGATGCATTCCCTCCCGCAGGCAATCAGCATCCCGAGCCAGTCCTCCTCGGCCAGGCCGAGCTCGGAGGCAAGGGCGGCACGAGCGCGTCCCTCGGCAAGAAGACCCTCGAAGTAGGGACGTATCTCCCCCTCGCTAAACTCCTCGAGCCTTAGCGGCAACGAGAGCGACAGCGGAGTGGCCCCGGGCATCCCAAGGTACTCGGCATCGTACGAAAACGAGGTCCCGCGCTCATCGAGGAGCCCTACGAGAACCGCAGACCCGCACCTGAGCCTGTATACGTAAAACCCCGTCATGTCAGCCCCTGACCTCGGCAATGACGTCGATTCCCAACATGGTCAGGACACGCAGCACCTTTCCGACCTCGGCCGACTCCTTGCCGTTCTCAAGCTGCGACAAGAAGGTGACGCCCACGTCGGCAAGGCCGGCGAGCTCCGCCTGGGTCATCCCCTGGCGTCGGCGCTCGCCGCGAATGACCGCACCCAGGCCCTTGACGCTTCTTATGTACGTCATGCTGCTCCCTTTTATGCGTACGCATAAATATCCTCTAACGCCATGCTAGTTTATGCGTACGCATAAATCAACGGCTGACATGCCCCAACTTATGCGTTCGCCTAAATGATACGAAGGGACTGTCCCTTCGTATCACCCCTCGATCTTGACGATGGGGGAAAAGCCCTTGAGAAGCTTCTTGGTCTTGCCGGTGCGCGTGAACTTGACCTCGATCGTGTCGCCGGACGCAGCGAGGACCACGCCGGGACCAAAGGTCTTGTGCGAGACGTGATCGCCGGGGGCAAAGCTCGCGGCGGCGCGCGCGGCGTCGGGCTTGGGACCGCTCACGGTGCGCGGGGCGCTCACCGGGCGAGAAGAGCCTCCGGTCGAGCGCGTACGCGAGCCAAAGACGTTGCCGCCGTAGACCGAGGAGCCGCGGCCGCTGCCGAAGGTGCCGTGACGGTCGCCGCGCTTCTCCCAGCCCACGCCGGCAAAGCCCGATGAGCCCACACCAACGCGCTCGACGTCCGTCTCGGGAATCTCGCGCAGAAAGCGGCTCGGGGCGTTGGCGGCAACGGAGCCGAAGGTGCGCCTCGTAGTGGCGTGCGTGAGGTAGAGCTTCTTGCGGGCGCGCGTGATGGCCACGTAGGCCAGGCGGCGCTCCTCCTCCACGCTCGCCTCGTCGCTCTCGTAGGAGGCATGCGGGAAGATGCCCTCCTCCATGCCCGCGACAAACACGACCGGAAACTCGAGGCCCTTGGCCGAGTGGATCGTCATCATCGTGACGGCGTGCGTCTGTCCGGCGAGGGAGTCGAGGTCGGAGCGCAGGGCCAGCCACTCGATGAGCGCCGGCAGCTTCTCCGAGGCCACGGGGGGCCTGAGCCCCGCCCCGCTTCCCGCTGGCTCAGCGCTCGCTGCGCTCGCTCGCTGGCGCGATTCGCCTGCGACAAGCGGGGTGGCGCCCAGGCCTGCGGAGTCGGAAGGCTCCCAACTCGAGGACTGGCCCTGCGCTCCGGCCTCTCCTGCGCCGGAAGCCGCCGCGCTTGGAACAGAGTCTGGCTCAAGCGCTCCTGCCGCGCGCAGCTGCGCGAGGCTCTCAAGGGTCTCCACGGCGTCGTGGGTCTCGTCGAACTCGGCTGCGACGCCCAGGAACTCCTTGATGTTCTCGATGCGGCCGTCGGCCTCCACGCTGTGCTCGGCCTCAAGCGCCTTGATGAGCCCCGCGCGGTCCACGATGGCCTCCACCACGTCGGCGAGCTCGCCCGTGAAGTGGCGCGCGGCC
>CASEGE010000117.1 GCA_949287335.1 uncultured Olsenella sp.
GTACGCCGCCGCCTGCTCAAGGCCCTCATCGTGGACGCCAACATCCTCGCCTGGCCCGTCCAGGAGAGGGCGCGCGAGAAGTACGAGTGCAACATCCCGTGGGCGATCCTCCTGGACCCCACGAGCGCCTGCAACCTGCGCTGCACCGGCTGC
Source organism: uncultured Olsenella sp. (assembly GCA_949287335.1). Taxonomy (GTDB): domain Bacteria; phylum Actinomycetota; class Coriobacteriia; order Coriobacteriales; family Atopobiaceae; genus Thermophilibacter. The sequence continues at coordinate 154 of CASEGE010000117.1, forward strand.
TGGGCGGCGGAGTACGGCCACGCCCTCAACCTCAGCTACGAGGACATCTGCTCTATCATCGACCAGGGCCGGGAGCTGGGCTGCCACGTATACATCTACACGGGCGGCGAGCCGCTCGTGCGCAAGGCCGACCTCATCCGCATCTGCGAGAGGTACCCGGACTGCGTGTTCCTCTGCTTCACGAACGCCACCCTCATCGACGAGGGCTTCTGCCAGGACATGATTCGCGTGGCCAACTTTGTGCCTGCCATCAGCGCCGAGGGCAACGAGCACACCACCGACGCGCGCCGCGGCAGTGGCACCTACGCCAAGATCGAGCGCGCGATGGACCTCCTGCGCGAGCACTGCCTGCCCTTTGGCATCTCTGCCTGCTGGACGCGCGCCAACGCGGACGCCATCGCCACCGAGGAGAACATGGACTGGATGATCGAGAAGGGCGCGCTCTTCTGCTGGTACTTCCACTTCATGCCCGTGGGTCGCGGCGCCTCCGCCGACCTCATGCCCACGCCCGAGCAGCGCGAGCGGATGTACCGCTTCGTGCGCGAGATGCGCGGAAAGAAGCCCCTCTTCACGATGGACTTCCAAAACGACGGCGAGTTCGTGGGAGGCTGCATCGCCGGCGGACGTCGCTACCTGCACATCAACGCCGCGGGCGACGTGGAGCCGTGCGTGTTCATCCACTACGCCAACGCCAACATCCATGACGTGAGCCTGCTGGACGCGCTGCGCTCCCCGCTCTTCATGAAGTACTACGAGGGCCAGCCGTTCAACACCAACCACCTGCGCCCCTGCCCCATGCTGGAGAACCCGGACGACCTGCCGCGCATGGTGGCACAGACGGGCGCGCACTCGACCGACCTCGTGGAGAAGGAGTCGCCCGAGCAGCTGCGCGAGAAGACCGCGGCGGCCGCGGCGGCGTGGGCCCCGGTGGCCGAACGCCTGTGGAAGGACGAGGCAGACCCGATGCACGAGACGCGCCAGAGGTGGAACGAGGGCCAGGCCGAGACCGACGTCACGCGCCTCAAGCGACTGGGCCGCGACCTCACCACGCAGCCCGAGCCGCGCCTGTGACGCCGCGCGTGACGTGACACTGGTGAGACGTGACACTGGTGACAGGTTTAATTGTCACATGCGGCCTCCGCACGACACGGACGTCAGAGCTGATTGTCAGGTTTGGTCCTCGTGCGGGGTCACGAGCCACGCGCCAAGCGCCATGAGCACCAGGGCGAGAAGAAACGCCGGCCCCGGCACCGTTCTAAACAGCACAAGCGAGAGGAGCGCCCCCACGAAGGGGTTCACGGCATAGTAGGCGCTCGTCCGAGCCGCCCCCAGCCCGCGCTGCGCGTACACGTAGAAGAAGATCGAGAGCCCGTAGGCAACAAAGCCCAGCACCAGCGCGGCCATCGCATCCGAAAGCGCGGGGAGCGCGTCGCCGGCAAGAAGCGCCACGGCGAGCGCCCCCGCGCCAGAGCCTAGGCCCTTCACCACAACCACCTGCGCCGGGTCCTTCTCGGAAAGTCGGCTCGTGCAGTTGTTCTCCACGCCCCAGCACACGCACGCGCCCAGCACCAGCAAAGAGCCGGACGAGAAGGACAGCGCCGCCGCCCCCTCCAGGCTGAGCAGCACGCACGACACCGTGATGACGGCGATGCCGGCCCAAGTGCGAGGTGCCACGCGCTCGCTGAAGGCGAGAAATGCAATGACCGCCGTCGCCACGATCTCAAAGTTGTTGAGCAGGGACACGTTCTCCGGCGCCGCGCTCGCAAGTCCGGCCATGAGCAGGATGGGCGCGGCGACGTCCAGCAGCACCATCGCGACAACGTAGGGCGCATCGGCGCACTCGAGGGGCGCCTCGTGGCCGGGACGACGGCGCACGACGGACCTCACGCCCGTGAGCGCTGCCATCCCCAGGCCAGCTCCAAGGTAGAGCAGGGCAGCCATCATGTTGGGCGCCACGTTGGCAAGCAGCACCTTTGAGCACGGCGTCGAGAGCGCGTAGAGGCACGCCGCAAAAAGAGCCGCCGCTACAAACCGCCCCGCCGCGACACCGTTTTTCACACTGGCATCTGGGCCGGCTGTCACATCAGCGACACTGGCGTCAGGGCCGGCTGTCACCTTTGTGACACTGGCTTCTGGGCCAGCTGTCATGTCTGTCTCATCCGTCACGCCCGCGCGCCAATCTCGTCCAGCCACTCAAGGGCAAGCTCAAGCCAGCGGGCCACGTGCGGCACCACGTCGCCCTCGCGATGCGCCGTCTGCGCAGTTGCCAGCGAGA
>CASEGE010000118.1 GCA_949287335.1 uncultured Olsenella sp.
CACCCTGCTCGACCGCTGGGGATGGCTCTGCGCGATGCCGCCCCACATCGTGCCGGACGCCGCCGATGCGCTCGCCTGCATGGCAAAGTACGCCGTCGCTGTCGCAGCGCTCGCAGGCGTGGCGTCGCTCGCCCTGCGTCGGCGCGACGTGCTCGGCGAGGGCGGTGGCGGGCCAGGCGAGAAGAGCCCGCGCGGCGAGAGGCGCCATGTCCTCTGGCTCCCCCTGCGCCGCCACTACCTGGGGCGCGTTTGCGCCTGCGTGGGCGCCGCGGCCCTCGTAGCCTTTCTCCTGTCGCGCGGCAACCCAATCTACGCCCTCGCGCGCCTTCACGCCGGAGAGATCTTTCTCCCCAACGACCTAGGCATCGACCTCTTTGGCACGGTCGGCGTCCTCCTGCCCCCGCTTGCCCTCGCCTGGCTCCTCGCCAGCTTCCTCACCGCCGACCTCGCCCACGCTCCCCTCCTCCTGCCCCGTCTGTCATTTGGGGACGTGTTATTTCGTGCAGAGATTTTGGGACAGGTTTGCGGGAAGCGCGCACCAAGACGCTGCGACGCGCGGACCCGCTGGGCGCTGATAAGGACCGGCCAGCTCGTACTTCTTTCCGGGGCGTACGGCGCCCTCGCGCCAACGGTCGCGGCGGCGGCGTGCCTTCCGGGCTCCGGTGACGCCCTCGAAGACGTCGCCTCCGCGCTCGCGCAGGCCCTGCCGTTCTCCGTGGCCGGCTCCGTGCTGCTCGTCCTTCTCGTCAACCTGCTCGCGATGCGCCTGGACGCCGTCATAGCCTGGGCCATCGTGGCTGTGGCACACGCAACGAGCCTCGTGGCCTGCGTCTTTCTTCCCGAGTCTGCCGTCGCCGCGCTCACGCCCTGGCTGCCGAGCGCCGCCGCCACGGCCGCCTTCCACGCCGCGCCCATTGGCGCGAGCGCGCCCCTCTCGCTCTCCTACCTACTGCTGCTTGTCCTTCTCGCCAGCGCGCTCGTCATCCGCGAGGCGCGCCGGCTCGACATCCTCGGAGGTGACCGCCATGACTGACCCAACCATCTCAATCGCCGGCACGGACAAGATCGTCATCAGCCATGCCACAAAGGTGATTCGTCGGCGCACGGTGCTCGACGACGTCTCGCTCGAGCTGCCACGCGGGGGCATCTACGGCTTTTCCGGCATCAACGGGTCTGGCAAGACGATGCTCTTTCGCGCCATCGCCGGCCTCATCCACCTCACGTCCGGCACGATCGACGTATTTGGCCAGCGCATCGGGCGCGACGCGAGCTTCCCGGCCGGGCTCGGCCTCATCCTGGAGAACGTCGGCTTTTGGGAGGAGTACACCGGCCTCGACAACCTGCGCCTGCTCGCAAGCATCCGCGGAGCCATCGGCGAGCGGGAGATCCGCGCCGCGCTCGAGCGCGTTGGCCTGAACCCGGACGACGAGCGCGAGTACGGCGCCTACAGCCTGGGCATGAAGCAGCGGCTCGCAGTGGCGCAGGCGGTGATGGAGGCGCCCGAGCTTCTCGTGCTCGACGAGCCCACCAACGCGCTCGACGTAGACGGCATCGCGCTCGTCTGCCGCATCATCCGCGAGGAGCGCGAGCGCGGCGCCACGGTGCTCCTGGCCTGCCACAACGAGCCCGACCTCGAGGCGCTCTTCGAGCGGCGCTTCCACATGGCGGACGGGCGCATCGTGCGTGAGGGGTGATTCGCATGGCGAGAAGAACGCTGAGGCTGCCGAGGCTCACGGGACGCGTCTTCGCCGTAGCGGTGGCGCTCGTGCTCGCCGCGTGCGGCGCGCTGGCGCTCACGTTTCGCGCAAGCGTGACGGACTTCTCAACGGATCCGGCCGCGCTCGACGCGCTACCGTACGACGTCCGCACTGATCACGTGCTTCAGCTCGCGCTAGCAACAGAGGCTGACCTCGAGGCCGCCCTTGCCGAGCGCGAGGCGATGGGTGTCGCCCCGGCAGAGGACGCGGCCGACGAGCTCTATCTCACGAGCGCGGCAGTGGAGAACCCCGCCGACTACGCGCCCCTGGTGGTTACGGCGACGTTTTCCGGCGAGCGTGAGTACGTCTACCAGGCCTTTCGATGCACGTTCACTGTAACGGGCGTGGTGCGCGACGACGAAGCGAGCGTTGCCACAGGCGACACGATCGACGTCTTTGAGAACCTGCAGATATCCACGCTCGACCACAACCCCACCGGCAAGGGGCAGCAGGGCGACGAGCGCATGGTCACGTTTGGCTACGGTGACTGCTCTGTCCCCTACCGCGAGGGACAGGAGTACCTGCTCTTCCTGGAGGAGAAAGACTACCCCGAGGGCATGCCGGGCACCGAGCCAGTCTATGGGCTCATCTGGCACCCGTACGCCGCCGTGCCCACGGACGCGCCCGAGCACCCCGAGCGCGTCTGGGTGGACGAGACCCACGTCCTCCACGAGGGCGTCGACGCCAACGGCAACCCCTACAACTGGGAAGAGGACGACGATGAGATGACCTTTGGGGAGGCGCAGCACTACGACCGCCTCTGCTATGACGAGGAGGCGAAGGAGGCCTATCTTGCCGGAGCCGCCACGATCATAGCCAACACGCTGGGGTCATGACGCGCCCTCGGACCCGACACCCTCGTCCGGAACGTACTCGAGGATGTCGCCGGGCTGGCAGTCCAGCGCGCGGCAGATGGCATCCAGCGTGGAAAAGCGCACGGCGGAGATCTTGCCGGTCTTGATGCGCGAGAGGTTGACCTCGGTGAGCCCGATCTTCTCGGCAAGCTCCTTTGAGCGCATCTTGCGGTCCGCGAGCACGCGGTCGAGGCGAAGGACAATCATGACCGCGCCTCACAGCGTCTCGTCATCCTGCTTCTGCAGGATGCAGCCGTACTCAAAGACGCGACCCACCAGCACGAGCAGGATTCCCAGGGAGACGAGCATCAGGTCCTGAGGCTCAAAGCTCGCCGTGAGCGCGTAGCTCAAGATCTCGCCGGACTCCAGCAACGAGTTCACCACGATCATCGCCACAGCCTCAAGGAGCATGTGGATCAGCGTGGGCGCGCACCCAGCGAGAAGGACCAGCCATCCAACGCGCCCCAGCTCGCGAGCCCGCTCAGGAGCAAACGGGGCGCCGGTGCGCCGTATCTTGGCGCACATGAGCGCCGCGGCGACAAAGCCCGCGCACGCCAGGCCGCCAAAGACGACGCCGTTGGCAAAGGTCGAGACGGGACTGCCGGCGAGATAGACCGTACTGCCCATGACCTGCGAGCGGCCGACCTCGTTGCCGTCCTCGTCGTAGGTGATCTGGGGCGGCTGCGCCTCAGTCTCGCTCACGAGAAACCCTTGGCTCCCCTTGCTTGTGGCGAAGAATGCGGTCACCGCGTCATGACCCGTCTCCTCCATCGAGGCGGTTGTGAGAACGACCGTCGACCACGCCCCAAAGAGAGCCGAGAGGAGCGCCACAAGGGCAGCGACCCAGCAGAAGCCCGACGCCACGCGCGCGGCCCCGCGGATGCGGCCATCCGCCTGAGACCTTGTCAGCATCTCGTTTTTCATTGTGACCCCTCCGTTCTTCTCGCTGTGGTTCTTATCGTTCTTGTACCACTAATTATCGTTAATCGATAATCACGAGAAGAGCATGCGGCAGACGGTGCAATCCGGTCGGTAGACGCAATGTAAAACGGCGAGGGGTCGCAAGCGCTTGCGCTAGCGGCCCCGAACCCAAAGACGACGCTGCCTAGGCTTCCCCGCGTAGGCCGCCGTCGAGCTCGTTGCACCCTACCGAGGAGCGAGTCAATCAGAGAATGGATCCTTCACGCACTCCGCCCGCTGGCGACCCTGACGTAGGTGACGCACCCCATTGCGTCGCTGCGGATAAATCCAAGCCCCTCGTAGAGCGCGCAGGCCCCCGACCCGTCGTCCGTGAGGAGCTCCATCTGGTAGACGTCCGAGAACCGATTCATGACGGCACGCATGAGCTGCGTCCCAATGCCCCTACGCTGATGCGACGGCGCAACGATCAGGTCCTGCACAAAGACGATCGTGGCCCCGTCGCCCACAACGCGCACGACCCCCACGAGCTTCTCGCCCGCAAAGGCGCCCCAGGCGGCGAGAGAGCCGGCGTATCCCGCACGCAGCCGCTCGGGGCAATCGGTGTAGTTGGTCCAGCCAGCCGCCTCATACAGGCCAAGGATCTCGTTGAACCGCAGCTCACGATTGCCGAGCGAAAGCTCTCGCACCTCAACTTTGTCGCTCACGCGGCGCTCCTTTAGTGTGACAATCTGCTCAGAGTAGATTGTCACAAAAACCCGGCATGACGCAAAGACGGGAGACAACCATGTACCTCATCGACTCCAAGCCCACGCCGGACGACCGACACGTCTGCGTCATCTGGCTCTCGCGCGCGGGGTTTGTGATGGGAGAGGACGGGCGGCCCGCCGAGGCCGAGCCCTCCCCTGCCTCCGTCGTGGCCGAGGTTGCCGAGAAGCACCTCTGCGCGAGGCTCTTTCCTCCTGGGAGGCACTGCATGAGCCGCCTGGAGATTGCGGAGATCTGCTCGCTTCGGGAGGGTCTCAACACATGGCCGGACATGAGGGGCGTCATCCGGTATCACGAGTCCATCGTGCTCGCCACGCCCGTCTTTGACGGGCGCTTGCCAGGCATTGTCGCCGAGGCGCTCACGAAATTTGGGCCATACGACCTCACGGGCATCACGGCGCTGCCCGTCATCACGCTTGCCGACAGCACGGGCGGACTCGGACACGCGCTGATCGCCGACCTGAGTGCCGCTCTTCCCGGCGCCACGCTCGTCGAGCCGCTCGCCCTTTTGGGAGAGACGCCCAAGGAGATCTCGCCCCAGCTCGCGCCCCGTCTGGACGAGCTCACCAAATGATTCAAAAGGGGTCTGTCCCCTTTTGAATCATGCGCGGCGGAGGCGGACGGCGGTGCCGGAGCAGCAGGTCATGATCATGCCCTCAAAGGTCTCGTAGCCGATGGAAGCGCCCACTATGGCGTCCGCACCAAGCGCAGCCGCACGGGCCTGCATCTCTTCCAGCACCTCGTTGCGAGCGCTCTGGAGCTCGTCCTCGTAACCGGCGGAACGGCCGCCAAAGATGTTGCGCATGCTTGCGCCGAGGTCGCGGAACATGTTGATGCCGCTCACCGCCTCGCCGGTGACAATACCAAGGTAGTCCGTAATCTGGTAACCCTCGACGGAGTTGGTGGTTGTGACGATCATGGAATCTCCCTTCAGGCGGTACGCGCAACAAGCATAACGACAAGATCCTCTCCATTGAGACGGGCCGAGAGGTCCATGCCCTGAGCGGCAGCAAGTTTGGCGGCAACGGAGAGGCCAAGGCCGGAGCCCGCCGTCGAACGGGAGGCATCGGCCTGGTAGAAGCGCTCAAAGAGGCGTGCGGCGTCGATGGCCGAGGGGTCGGCCACAGGGTTGGAGAACTCAACGATGACGCCGCGCTTCTCGCCGTCCTTCTCGCCAGCCGGCCGCACGCGCACCGCAAGCGGACCAGAGCCGTGCCGCAGGGCGTTGACCACGAGGTTCTCAACAATGCGCGTGAGCGCCTCCCTATCAGCCGTAACCTCAATCGACGAGTCAACCATATCGAGCGCGGGCTCCCAGTCACGGGCCTCAAACTCCGGATAATGACCGAGAAGGACCTGCTCCAGCACTGGTCGTAGGGCAACCGGTCCCAGCTCAAGTGGGGTATCCGGGTCCGCAGCACGAGCATACGAGAAGAGCTCGTCCAAAAGCCCGGACATCGCCGCCAACCGCGCGTCGGCTGCTGAGAGCTGCTCGTCCTTGCGCGTCGGATCCGACTCCTCGCGTGCGAGCTGCAGGTAGCCCCGTGCGCCGGTGAGCGGCGTGCGCACGTCGTGGGAGAGCGCGGAGAGACCGCGCGAGAACTCGTCGGCCGCGCGCAGGGCCTCCACGCGCTCCGCATCCGCAGCGTCAATCTCGGCGTTCACAGCATCGACCATGCCCACCATGCCCGGAAGGCGGCTTCCGCAGGTAAGCCGCGCGTTGCTCAGGCGCTCGCGGCGCGCGAGGAAGCGCGCCTGACGCCCGAGCTCAGTGGCATAACACGCAACGACGAAGACCGCCCCAAGCCCCAGGCCCAGTGCGAGCATCGCCACGAGCATGATTCCCTCGACCATGTGAAACCTCTCCGTGACGCTGGCAAGCCACTCCATCCTAGAGCTTGCGAGAAGCCAGTCGACGAGCGGCTCCAGCCAGCGGTAGAGCTGCTCGAGAAACGCGTCGTGCATCACGCGAGGTCACGCCTCGTGCCAGCGAGGATGCCGAGCCCGCCGCACGCGAAGCAGAGCGGGACGCAGACGATGAGCGCGCGGACAGCCGGGGCAAAGCCGGTGGCGTCCACGGCGAGCATGTCCGCGGCGCCGTTGCCCACTGCGGCTGTGGTGACGTAAGGCATCCAAGCGAGGGCAGCCTCGAGCGCGGGGCTCCACCCCAGGCCGAGCACGTTGCTCACAAGCAGGAGGAAGGTGAAGAACCCCTGCTCAACGGCTGCCGAGAGCAGCAGGAACGCGACGATAAAGGCAATTGCCCGGCGCCGCGTGAGCTGCCCAACGAGCAGGACGACGAGCGCATAGGCGCACGCCGCGAGCCAGCCCTCGCCCGCCCACGCCGCGACCTGCCAGAGCGGCTCGACGTTTTCCACGGGGCGCAGGGTCACGAGGACGCCAAGCCCGCTGAACACAAGGTAGGCAAGCAGAATCGTGCCGGAGAGGAGAACCGTAAGCAGGTACTTCTCGGCAAAGTAGGAGACGCGGCCGTGCAGGGAAGCAAGCAGCGTGCGGTCAAAGTCGGCATCGGAGTCAACGCAAGAGAGATGCGCCGCCACGAAGGGGGCGATCGTGCTCACGAGCACGATCGAGGATCCTCGCCCGGCAAGGCGCAAGGCGCCGGCACGTCCGGTAAGGCCGTCGTAGACGACACTCGGCTCGAGCGGCCACCAGACGGTGAGGACAGCGCTACCCAGGGTGGCAAGCGCGACGAGGGCGAGCACCACCCACGGCCAGCGGGAGCGCAGCGTGCGGTAGAGGTCAGACCTGAGCAGATCGATCATGCGACATCCCTCCTCGAGACGAGCAGCGCGTCGGCGGCGACGGTCGCCA
>CASEGE010000119.1 GCA_949287335.1 uncultured Olsenella sp.
AAGGGTGAGCTTGCAGGCACCCTGCTGGGGCGCGCACCAGCCCACGCCGTGCGTGAGGCCGGAGATGTCCTTGATCTCCTTGGCCTGGACCCACTTGCCCTCCTCGGGGATGGGCGCGGGGCCGTGATATGCGCCCTTGGCAACAGGGCACATATTCTCGACTTCTGCGGAATACTGCATGTATTGCTCCTCTCCGTGAATCTCCTGCCGGCGCCTCGCGCCGACGCGATTGTGCCGGCCCCTTCAGACCGGTCAGAGCCAGAGGCGCTGGCGAATCGAGCCAGCCCTAGTCATAGTTTACGGCAAAATGTCCCGTGACAAGAGCGCAAGTGGGACTAATCTCACGCGTTCTTCTCGGCTATAATCACGCCTCGTGAACAACGAGAAGGACATAGCCGAGAAGAGCGCGCGCCCCGGGCGCGGCGCGGTCCCGCAGTGGGTGTGGAAGCTCGCCCTCGCGGCGTGCGCCGCCATCTGGGGCGGCTCCTTCGTGGTCATGAAGGACACGCTCGACGTGATTCCGCCGGCGTGGCTCATGTTCATCCGCTTTGCCGTCTCCACCCTCATCGTGGGCGCGCTCTTCTGGAAGAAGCTGCGCGACAACCTCGACGTGAGCCACCTGGCGATGGGCGCGATTCTCGGCCTTGCCTCGGGCGCGGCCTTCGTGGTGCAAAACATCGGGCTCGATGACACCACGCCGGGCAGAAACGCCTTCCTCACGGCAACCTACTGCGTGATGACCCCCTTCATCAACTGGGTCGTCACGCGAAGGCGCCCCGACGGGGGCAACCTCGTCGCCGCGCTTCTCGCCATCGTGGGCGTGGGGCTGGTGGCGCTTGGGGACGACCTCTCGCTCATCATGAGCGGGGGAGACTGGCTCACCCTTGTGGCGGCGGTGCTCTTTGCCGTGCACATCGTGCTCGTGGCGCGCTTCTCGTCCGCCCACGACGTCATGACGCTCACGGTGGTCCAGCTCGGCGTGAGCGCGCTCGTTGCCCTCGCAACGGCGCTGGTGATGGGCCCGCCGCCCGCGCTGACGGTCTTTGCGAGCGCGGACGTGTGGCTCTCCCTTGCCTACCTCGTGCTCCTCTCGTCCTGCGTATGCATGGTGGTGCAGAACCTCGGGCAGGCAAACGTCCCGCCCGCGCAGGCCTCGCTGCTCCTCTCTCTTGAGAGCGTGTTTGCCGTGGTGTCGAGCGTCATCTTCTATCACGAGCTCGTGACGCCGAGAATCGCGCTCGGCTTTGCCACGATCTTCGTTGCCGTGCTGGTGAGCGAGCTCGGCGTGAGGCGAAAGTAGCGCCACGCCGAGAAGTGCCGCGCATGGCATCGCTCTCCCTGAAGGAGTGCCGAGAAATGCCGCCCGCTGTACCGGGCCGGCCGGGCGCGTGCCGAGAAATGCCGCCCGCTGTACCGGGCGCGATGCCGTAGGGTCACGAAATCCCGTGGGATGTACCAAGTTGTCTCTGGCCGTGCCGAGAAATGCGGTGGAGTGTACCGGGAGAGCCGCTTACGTGCCGAGAAAGGCTGTCCCCTGTACCATCGGAGACGGTCGAAGGGTGTTGACGTTGGTACAGAGGGCGGCATTTCTTGTCACGGGAGGCGACATTCGGGTACAGAGGGCAGCTTTTCTCAGCGTATCGTCGAGAAGCCCGGTACACTCGGCGGCTTTTCTCGACATACGCCCGGCCGGCCCGGTACAGCGGACCGTATTTCTCGGCACGCGCCGCGCCGGCCCGGTACAGCGGACCGTATTACTCGGCACGCGCCGCGCCGGACCGGTACAGCGGGCGGCATTTCTCGGCATGCGGCGCGCCGGTTGCTACAATCGTTGGGGTTCACGATGCGCGCTGAGCGTTCATTGGAGGCAGCAGATGATTCAGGAGTTTGGGTGCGAGCACGCCTACGATAACCACTTCGAGCCCCATGAGCCCTCGCCGGATGACTTTGTGCTGCACTTTCGCGACCGCGGTTGCCTCACACGCGTTACGCACGTGGGCGGCTCGGACGCCGACGCGGGTGACTCCGGCGAGCTGATCGACCTTCCGCGGCTCGCGGACTACCCGCGCTGCCCCGCGCGCATGATCTATCTCTTCTCGCTGGGCTCGGAGCGCTTCTTCCTTGCGCTCGACGACAGTGTGACCACGCCCACCGGCTTTACCTATGAGTCCGTCAACTGGTTGCGCCACGCGGAGCCGCAGCACCTGCTCTTTGCGGCTGCCACGGGCTCGCAGCTTGACCGGTGGTATCGGGAGAATCGCTTCTGCGGTCGCTGCGGGCACCCAACCGAGATTGCGCCAAGGAGTCGGGAGATCGTGTGCCCCGAGTGCGCCAAGATTGTCTACCCCAAGATCTGCCCCGGCGTCATCTGCGCCGTGACCAGTTGCGATGGGGATGACGAGAAGATCGTGCTCACGCGCTACGCCGGGCGCACCACCGCGCTCTGGGCGCTCGTCGCGGGCTTCACCGAGATTGGCGAGCCGCTCGAGGATACCGTGCGCCGCGAGGTCATGGAGGAGGTGGGGCTTCGCGTCAAGAATCTGCGCTTCTACAAGAGCCAGCCGTGGAGCTTCACGGACACCCTTATGGTTGGCTTTTGGTGCGAGGTGGACGGCCCCAAGAAACTGCGCGTCGATCGCTCCGAGCTCAAGGAGGCTCGCTGGTTTAGCCGAGACGAGATTCCCCTCGAGCGCACGGGGGACCGCGCGAGCATGACGGGCGAGATGATAGAGCGCTTTAGGTTGTATGGGCGAGCCGCCTGGGAAGGGGAGCGCTAGTCCTCGGAGCGCTTCTTGTAGCTGCGCTCCTTGATCTCCCCGAGGGCCCGCTCCTGGGCGAGCTCCTCGGGGGTCACGTAGTCGATCAGGTCTCCGGGCTTGCAGTTGAGCACCTGGCACATGGCCTCGAGCGTGGAGAACCGGACACCGCGAATGTGGCCGTTCTTGATGTTGGAGAGGTTGACCGTGGAAGTGCCGATCCGTGCGGCAAGCTCCATTGAAGAGATCTTCTTCTCTGCCATAATCCGATCGAGTCGCATAACGATGGGCACTTTGGACCTCCCTGGAAAGCGGTGTGCACTTGCCCCATTTTACGCGATGCTGTCCGAATCCTCCTTGAGAGCCTCGCCATAGCGCATAACCATCGCAAGGCAGCCCAGAAACACGATGATCGTTACGATCTGGAGGTTGACCTCAGGGTGCTCGGTGAGGCCTGGGGTGCCGTTGGCGACTGCGGATGGGATGAGCGCGTCAAGCGTCATCCTCATCAAGAATAACGCGCCGGCACCCGCGAGCCTGAAGGATTGCCTGCGGCCAAACGGGGACCTGTCCCGTCCAAAGCACCAGAAGAAGCTGGCGAGAAGAACCGTCGCGCCAATGGTGACGAGCATGGCGAAGAGGCGAAGTACATTAGCAAGACTCCTTGCAGCTTCCGCAAGAGTGATCAAGTAGGTTATGAAGATGAGAGCCTGGAGCGCCACAATTATTGCCATCACGAACGTCGCAATTTGAGCGGAACGCTGCGCGGCGATATAACTACCCCTGACTTCCTCCGGCATGGGCGTCTCCCTTACATTCCGATACTGATACCAAAAATGATAATGCAGTACATCTCTCTGCTGTCGCACTCGAACAACATGTCATTCACCTCCTCCCGTCCCAAACTGCTGTGCTAGCCGCTTTCCCACGTACTCGTACTGGAAGCGCGAGAGCTCGCAGTACGGGTCACACGCATCAAGGCGTCCCGTGGACATGAGGGCGCGAGCCCGACAGCCGCCCGCGCAGAGGTAGCGGGCATCGCAGGTGCTGCAGGTCTCAAACGCTCCCGCGTCTAGCTCGCGCATGCGTTGCGCCACCGGGCCGCCCATGATTTTCTCGGCCGTGTCGAGAAACGCGCTGCCCATTGCAAGGCGCACGTCGTGCAGCATGTGGCAGGGGTACACGGTTCCGTCTGCCGCCACGCTGAGCGTGCGCACGCCCGCACCGCACGACGGTCGCGCCGAGAGGGCCGGCGCGGCGTCCTCGACCGGGTCCGCGCCCGGCAGGCCAAGCCCGAGCGTGCGCGCTGCCATCTCCCTGAGCTGGGCATCGCTGGGGGAGAGCTCGCCCAGCTCGCAGACGTTTCCCGTGAGTAGGCTAAAGCCGAGCGTCGCCCCAAGTTCCTGCGCGAGGCGCCCGTAGGCCTCGATGTCATCGACGTTCCCCGCATGTAGCGTGGGCAGGATGCGCGCCTCCATCCCGGATGCGCGCACGATGCGAACCGCCTCGACTAGGCGCTCGAAGCGCTGCTGGCCCCTCAGGTGAGCTGGCGCCTGAGCGGAGGCGCCGTCAAACGCAACGGCCACGCAGCTGACCGTTCCCACAAGCTCGCCGGTGCGCGCCTCCGTGACGAGGAGGCCGTTGGTGAGCACCACGACCTTCTCGATTCCTGCGTCCTTTGCATGGTCGGCAACGAGTGCCAGGTCGTCGCGGAGGAAGGGCTCGCCGCCCGAGATGACGAGGCGCGCGACGCCAAGGGAGACGAGAAGGTCGATGGCCCGGCAGAGGTCTTCCAGCGAGGGGTCGTCGAGCGCATTTCTCCCGGCATCCTCCGAGTAGCAGAACCGGCACGCGAGGTTGCAGCGCTGCGTGACGTGAAGGTAGGCGCTCAGCACGCGCGGCGAATCTGGGGCTTCGCCGGCAAGGTAGCCGCCCCTCTCAAGATGTCGAGCGAGTTCAACGCAGTCGTTAGGAATCTCGTTTGGGGCAACCTCGCGCCGGGTAAGCTCCTCACAAAGCTTTCGCCCGGAGTCCGTGAGGCCGATGACGCCGCCCGTGGCAAGGTTTCCCACCATGGGGATTCCTGCGAGCGAGAAGGTCCTCGAGTGGTCGGAGAGTCTCATGAGGCGACCTTTCCGATGAGGGACGTTATATCAATAATATCCCCCGGGGTATAAATTGAAGCCGAGAACCAGTTACCTGAAAATACCAACCGTTAAACCAGTTAAAGTTAAAGGTATGTTAACTAGACAAAAAGATGATTCGACTCCAGCGGTTCCTTAGGTGTTGCCAAGGCAGTCCGTCATGCCGCATAAATCAAATATGCATAGACTTGTTATGAAACTGTCTACGAGAGCAGAACTTTGCCCTAGTCGCTGAGCACAAAGCGCTCGATCGCCTCGGCCACGCCGCCCGCGTTGTTGCCGGCCTCGCACACGTACCCCGCGGCGGCCTTCGCCTCGTCCGTCGCGTTAGCCACCGCAACGCCGAGACCCGCTGCGCGCAACATGGGAATGTCGTTCGAGTTGTCACCAATCGCCATGGTCTGATCCCGCGGGATGCCCAGCAGGCGCGCCAACTCGAGCAGTCCCGTGCCCTTGTTGATTCCCGGTGCGTTGAACTCGAGGTAGCGGTTGGAGGAGTAGACCACGTCGAGCCCCTGGGTGAGCCCGGAGGTGGCGAGCTCTGCCTCGAGCGCGCGCAGCTCGTCCATGTCCGTGCTCATGAAGAGCAGCTTGACGACCTTCTCGCCCGTCTTTTCCAGAAAGCCGAGCGTGCGCTCATGGGTCTCGACGATGTTCATGCGACCCTCGATGTAGGCTCGCTCGACGGGGAGGTAGTTGTAGAGGTAAACGTGCTCGAGCGTGTAGACGTGAACGCAGAGGCCCCGCTCGACGCCCGTCTCGTAGAGCGCCTCGGCCGTCTTGTCAGGGAGCTCGCAGCTTGTGAGCGGGTGCGCCGCGTTGGCGTTCTCGGTGATGACGCCGCCGTTGAAGGAGAGTACATACTCGCCGGGCTCGCCGAGAAGGCCGAGGTCACTGAGGGTTCCGTCAACCGAGTTGAAGGGGCGGCCGGTTGCGGGCACGAAGCGGACCCCGCGCTCGCGAGCGGCAGCGACGGCTGCGCGGACGCGCTCGGGGATGCGGTGGTTGCTGTCGAGCAGCGTCTCGTCGAGGTCGCTCGCGATGAGGCGATACATGGGGCTCCCTTCGCTGGGCCAGGCAGATCCTGGCGGACCCTGGCCCGTAGCCGGTCCTTTCGGCATATTGTAGCGGCTGACAGGCCCTTGGCGTGCCCGCCGCGACCGCCCGCAGAATAGTTTGTTTCCGACCAGATACCTTTTCGTACGATTGCCAGCAACTGTGAGATAGTGCGCAGTGGTTGCGCCCACCGGGGGCGCTCGAGTCAAAGGGGGTTGGACATGGCGCAACGCAGGACGGCTGATCTTTGGGCTATCGGGTGTGCACCTGTCCTTCTCGCTGAGAACCTACTCTCGCTATCCGGCGCGCGCTAGGGTTCACGCATACCCTTGCGCGCGCGTCTGTGCCGCCGCTCCCCTGGGGCGGGGCACTTTCTTTTTCTTTGACGAGGTAACGACGCCGAATGCCGGCAGACGAGAAAGGCCAACATCATGACCAGGAAGATTCACATCTTTGACACCACCCTGCGCGACGGCGAGCAGAGCCCCGGCGCGTCCATGAACACCGAGGAGAAGCTCGTCATCGCCCAGCAGCTCATCCGCTTGGGCGTGGACGTCATCGAGGCGGGCTTCCCCATCTCCTCCCCGGGCGACTTCCGCTCCGTTCAGGAGATCGGACGGCTGGCGGGCGACGACTGCGTGGTCTGCGGCCTCACGCGCGCCGTCGAGAAGGACATCGACCGCGCGGCCGAGGCGCTGGCCACCGCAAAGCGCCCGCGCATCCACACCGGCCTCGGCGTGTCCCCGAGCCACCTGCGCGACAAGCTGCGCATCACCGAGGACGAGTGCGTCGAGCGCGCCATCCACTGCGTGGAGTACGCCAAGCGCTACGTCGAGGACGTCGAGTTCTACGCCGAGGACGCGGGTCGCGCCGACCAGGCGTTCCTCGAGCGCGTGATCCAGGCCGTCGTCAAGGCCGGCGCCACCGTCGTGAACATCCCGGACACCACGGGCTACCAGCTGCCCGAGGACTTCGGCCGCCGCATCAAGGGGCTCGCGGACAACGTCATCGGCATCGAGGACGTCATCATCTCCGTGCACACCCACAACGACCTCGGTATGGCCACGGCGCTCGCCCTCCAGGGCGTCAAGAACGGCGCCCGCCAGATCGAGTGCACGATCAACGGCCTGGGCGAGCGCGCCGGCAACACCGCGCTCGAGGAGGTCGTCATGGCCATCAAGATGCACGGCGAGGAGCTTGATGCCCACACCGACATCGTGACCACCGAGCTCACGCGCGCGAGCCACCTTGTCTCTCGCATCACGGGCATGAGCGTCCAGGCCAACAAGGCCATCGTGGGCGCCAACGCCTTCGCGCACTCCTCGGGCATCCACCAGGACGGCGTCCTCAAGGCCCGCAACACCTACGAGATCATCGACCCTGCCGACGTGGGTGCCGCCGGCTCCGAGATCATCCTCTCGGCGCGCTCCGGCCACGCCGCGCTGCGCCACCGCCT
>CASEGE010000120.1 GCA_949287335.1 uncultured Olsenella sp.
AACGGCGGCCGGAGCGGGGGCGGTGACACCGTACTCGAGCTCAACGGCCGAGCCGTCAGACTCCTCGACGCGCACGCGGGCGAGCCCGTGGCTCCTCATGATGTCGGCGATCTCGGAAATCTTGGCAGAGTCCATGGTTAGCTCCTCTCCACGGCACGCAGCGCCAGCGCGGCGTTGTGGCCGCCAAAGCCGAGGTTGGTGGAGAGGGCCCAGGTGAGCTCGCACTCCACGGCCTCGTTGGGCGTGTAGTCGAGGTCGCACGCCGGGTCGGGCGTGTGATAGTTGATCGTGGGCGGCACGACGCCGTTCTCGAGCGCGAGCGCGCAGGCCATGGCCTCAACGGCACCGGTGGCGCCGATCATGTGGCCGGTCATGGACTTGGTCGAGGAGATGTGCGCGGCGCGCGCGTCCTTCTCGCCAAGCGCCTGCTTGAATCCAAGCGTCTCGGAGGCATCGTTGAGCTTGGTGGAGGTGCCGTGAGCGTTGATGTAGAGGCCCTCCTCGGGCTTCACGCCGCCCTCCTCCATGGCCTGGCGGATGGCGCGGGTGATGCCGGAGGCCTCGGGGTCGGGCGAGGTGATGTGGTAGGCGTCGTCGGTGTTGCCATAGCCAACGACCTCAGCGTAGATGTGGGCGCCGCGCGCGACGGCGTGTTCCCACTGCTCGAGGACGAGCACGCAGGCACCCTCGCCCATGACAAAGCCGTCGCGCTCCGCGTCGAACGGGCGGCACGCCGTGGCAGGGTCGGGGTTGGTGGTGAGGGCGCGGCAGCTCGTGAAGCCGGCAATGGACTCGGGCATGATGGCCGCCTCGGCGCCGCCGGCCAGGATGGCGTCGGCGTAGCCGTGCTTGATGGCGCGGAAGGCCTCGCCCACGGCGTGAGCCGAGGTGGCGCACGCGGTCACGACGGGGAGCGTGGGGCCGAGCGCCTTGTGGCGGATGGCAATGTTGCCGGAGGCCATGTTGGCGATCATCATCGTGATCATGAAGGGAGATGCGCGGCGGGGGCCACGGGCGGCAATGGTGTGGACGTTGTCCGCGAAGGCGTTGATGCCGCCCACGCCGGAGCCCACGTAGACGCCCAGGCGCTCGCGGTCGATGGCGTCCTCGGCGTCAAGGCCGGAGTCGGCCATGGCCTCGTCGGAGGCAACGAGCGCATACTGCGAGAAGAGGTCCAGGTGAGACGCCTCCTGCTTGCCGAGAAGCGCCGCGCCGTCGAAGTCCTTGACCTCGGCGGCCACCTTGACCTTGAAGTTCTCGGTGTCGAAGTGGGTGATGGGGCCGATTCCGCACTCGCCGCGCAGCATGGCCGCCCAGGTCTCCTTGGCGGTGTTGGCGAGCGGCGTCACGGCGCCGATGCCGGTGATAGCAACCCTGTGTTCCATTTCTTCTCCCAACGTGATTCAAAAGGGGACAGACCCCTTTTGGATCATTTCTCTATGATTCAAAAGGGGTCTGTCCCCTTTTGAATCACTACATCGCCATGCCGCCGTCGACGCGAATGACCTCGCCGGTCACGTAAGAGGCAGCGTCGCTCACGAGGAAGCGGGTAACCGCGGCAATCTCGTCCGCGCTGGCCAGACGCCCGAGGGGAATCTGCTTCTCGTAGCTTTCGACCACACCCTCGGAGAGGACCGCCGTCATATCCGTCTCCACGAAGCCGGGCGCGATGGCGTTCACCGTCACGCCGCGCGGCGCGAGCTCGCGTGCCACGGACTTGGTGAGACCGATCAGGCCCGCCTTGGACGCAGCGTAGTTGGCCTGGCCAGCGTTGCCCATGAGGCCCACGACGGAGGCCATGTTCACGATGCGGCCACCGCGCTGGCGCATGAAGGCGCGCGCGAGGGCACGCGTGGTGTGGAAGGCGCCCTTGAGGTTGACGTCGATCACGCGGGAGAAGTCCTCGTCGCTCATACGCACGAGCAGGCCGTCACGGGTGACACCCGCGTTGTTGACGAGGGCCCAGACGCTCCCAAAGTCAGCGAGAACCGCGTCGACGGTGGCCTTGACCTCGTCGGCGCTCGCCACGTCGCAACGGTAGGCGCGTGCGGTGGCACCGGCCGCCTCGCAGGCGGCGACCGCCTCGGCGGCCGCGGCCTCGTTGCCCGCGTAGACGAGCGCGAGGTCAAATCCGTCGGCGGCAAGTCCCTTGGCGACGGCGTGGCCGATGCCGCGGGAGGCGCCGGTCACGAGGGCAACGCGACGGGAGGCGTCGCGCTCGATGGCACCGGTCTTCTCGGCCATGGCTACTCCCCCTTCTCCGCGAGGGCGGCGAGAACCGCCTCGATCTGCTCGACGGTCTCGCACGGCAGCGCCGTGACGCCCTCAAGCGTGCGGGTCACAAGACCCGTGAGGGTCTTGCCGGGGCCCACCTCGATAAAGGTGTCGACGCCGTCCGCCGCCATGTTCTCAAGGGTGCGCACCCACTGGACGGGGTTGGCCACCTGGCTGGAGAGCAGCTCGACGCGAGCGGCCTCGTCGGCGGGGTACGCCTCACCCGTGCGGTTGGCAAGCACGGGCACGGACGGCTGCGCCGGGGCGTGACCGTCGGCGAGATACGCGGCGAGGCCACGCTCGGCGTCTGCCATGAACGGGCTGTGGAAGGCGCCCGAGACGGCGACCTTCATCGCGCGGCCCTTGGCCTCCTTGACGAGAAGATCGAGCTTCTCGCAGGCCTCGGGCGTACCCGCGACGACGGTCTGGAGCGGGCTGTTGTAGTTCACGGGCCAGGCGTCGCCGGCCTCGGCGGCAAGGCGCTCCACGGTGGCGGCGTCGAGCTTCACGACGGCGCGCATGGCGCCGGGGTGGGCCTCGGCGGCGTCGGCCATGAGCTCGGCGCGGTGGCACACAAGCTCGAAGCCCTGCTCGTCGGTGTAGGCGCCGGCAAAGGTGAGCGCGGCGACCTCGCCGAGCGAGAAGCCCGCCACC
>CASEGE010000121.1 GCA_949287335.1 uncultured Olsenella sp.
AGGCCCGGGGCGCAGTAGCGCCCCGGGCCTGTCCCAAAAACTCTGAGCGAAATAACCCGTCCCCTTTTGCCAGACCGGAATAACCCGTCCCCAAACGGCAGCTACACGCGCTTCTTGCCCCAGAAGAAGAGGGCCACGGTGCCGGGGCCGGTGTGGACGCCAATGGTGGCGCCGATGGGGAAGATCTCCACCTTGCCGTTGAGCTTGGGGAACTTGGCCTCGATGCGGCTCGCAACCTCCTGCGCGTCGTCGAGGCACTCAGACTGGCTGATGAAGCACTTGCCGGAGTAGTCGAGGCCGCCCTCTGCGAGCTCCTCCATCTTCTCAACCACGCGGTTCACGGCCTTGGCCTTGGTGCGGATCTTCTCCTTGACGGCGAGCGACCCGTCGGGCGCCACATCCATCACGGGGCAGATCTTGAGCATGCCGCCCACGAGGCCCGCGGCCTTGGAGATGCGCCCGCCGCGCACAAAGAACGTGAGGTCGGACGAGAAGAACCAGTGCTGGACCTCGTTCTTGTGCTCCTCGGTCCAGGCGGCGAGCTCGTCCAGGCCCATGCCCTCATCGCGCAGGTCGGCCATCTTGTCCATGAGCAGGCCATAGCCCGACGATGCCGCAAGCGAGTCGATGACGACGACCTTGCGCTCGGGGTACTTCTCGGCAAGCTGGTCGCGCGCGGTGCAGGCGGAGTTGTAGGTGCCGGAGATGCCGGTGGAGAGCGTCACGTGCAGCACGTCCTTGCCCGCGGCGAGGAACTTCTCGAAGTGGGCCATGTAGTCGCCCGCGCTGATCTGCGAGGTCTTGGCGTCCGCGCCGGCGAGCATCTTTCCGTAGAGCTCGGCGGGGGAGTTGGTGGCGCCAAAGTCGTCCTTGCAGACCTCGCCGTTGAGGTAATAGTTGAAGAAGAGGTACTTGATGTCGCGCTTCTCGAGCCACTCGCGCGAGAGGTCTGCGGTGGAGCAGCAGCTAAGAACGTAGTCAGGCATGAAAACTCCTCTGACGGGTACAATACCAAACCGAATCATAGCCTAACCGCGCGCCATGGGCCTTGTCAGGGGCGCGCCGCAAGAAGAGGAGGAACCCCCGTGAGCGATTCTGTGAAGTTCAAGGACATGCCCTACGAGCGCCCGGACCTGGAGGCCGTGAAGGCCGAGTACGCGCGTCTGGCCGCCGAGCTTGCCGCCGCCGAGACCCTCGAGGCCGCGGAGTCCGCGTTTCTCGAGAAGGACCAGCTCGACCGTCATACCCAGACGGCCGCCGAGCTGGCGATGATCCGCCACGTCATCGACACGCGCGACGAGTTCTACGACGGAGAGGCCTCCTTCTGGGACGAGGCCCAGCCCGAGCTGCAGTCGGCCTCGGACGCCTTCACCGCCGCCCTTCTCGCCACGCCCTTCCGCGCGCAGCTGGCCGAGAAGTACGGCGAGCTCCTCTTTGCCCAGGCGGAGCAGGAGCGCCGCACCATCAAGCCGGAGATTGTGGAGGACATGAAGCGCGAGAACGCCCTCGCGCAGGAGTACGTGAAGCTCATCGCCTCCGCGCAGATCCCCTTTGAGGGCGGCACCTACACGCTCTCGCAGCTCACCCCGTTCAAGAAGTCCGCCGACGACGCCCAGCGCCTGGCGGCCTGGAAAGCGGAGGGCGCCTGGTACAAGGAGCACCAGGCGGACTTTGACCGCATCTACGACGAGCTCACCCACGTGCGCGACGCCATGGGCAGGAAGCTCGGCTACGAGAACTACCTGCCTCTTGGCTACGACCGCATGGGACGGCTCTCCTACTGCCGCGAGGACGTGGAGCGCTTCCGCGAGGCCGTGCGCGACTACGTGGTGCCGCTTGCCGACAAGATCTACCGTGCGCAGGCGAAGCGCCTGGGCGTGGAGTACCCGCTCTCCTTTGCCGACGAGGCGCTCTCCTTCCGCTCCGGCAACCCCGCGCCTCGCGGCACCGCCGATGACGTCCTCGAGGCCGGTCGCACCTTCTACCGCGCGCTCAGCCCCGAGACCGGCGAGTTCTTCGACATGATGCTCGAGCGCGACCTCATGGACGTGCTCTCCACCGAGGGCAAGGCCGGTGGCGGCTTCATGACGCAGATCCCGGACTACAACGTGCCCTTCATCTTTGCCAACTTCAACGGCACTCAGGGCGACGTCGAGGTGGTCACGCACGAGGCGGGCCACGCGTTCTCCTACTACATGAACACCCACGTGGTGCCCATCACCCTCTCCATGCCCTCGACGGAGGCCTGCGAGGTTCACTCCATGTCCATGGAGTTCATGGCCTGGCCGTGGGCCGAGGAGTTCTTTGGCGACGACGCGCGCAAGTACCGCTACGCGCACCTCGCCGGCGCCATCACCTTCCTGCCGTACGGCACGATGGTCGACCACTTCCAGCACGAGGTCTACGAGCACCCCGAGATGACGCCCGCCGAGCGCCACGCCACCTGGAAGCGCCTGCTCGGCGTCTACATGCCGTGGATGCGCCTCGACGGCGACATCCCGTTCTACGCCGAGGGCGAGGGCTGGCAGCGCCAGAGCCACATCTACGAGAACCCGCTCTACTACATCGACTACTGCCTCGCTCAGACGGTGGCGCTCGAGTTCTGGGCCATGTCCCAGGAGGACTTCAAGGGGGCGTGGGAGCACTACATGGCCTACACGCGCCAGGGCGGCACGCGCGCCTTCACGGACCTTCTGGCCCACGCGGGCATGACCTCGCCCTTTGACGAGGGCTGCCTCAAGGCCATCTGCGAGCGCGCCACGGCCTGGCTCGAGTCCTACGACCTCACCGGCATCGCGTAACGTGACAAAGGGACAGTCCCTTTGTCATGTTATGTGAGGAAGCGAGAAGAACGTGAGAAAGAAGGAGCGCGAGCGCCTCAAGGACTTTGGCCCGGATGACAACGGCAAGATGTCCTACCTCGGCGACCACGTGCGCCTGGCGGACGGCCACGACCGGAGCCGCCTGCTCAGGACGCTCTGGGCGGCGTGCGGCCTGGCCGCCGCGGCCGTCGTGGGCGCCTCGCTCGCCAACCCGG
>CASEGE010000122.1 GCA_949287335.1 uncultured Olsenella sp.
CTGCGCCCCAGGCCTGTCCCAAAAACTCTGAGCGGAATAACCCGTCCCCTTTTACCAGATGCCAAGTGCGTGCTGCATGCCCAGGCTCACGCATGCGATGGCAACCCAGCAGCAGAGGCCCATGAGAATCGGTTTGCCGCCCGTGCGCACGAGCTTGACGATGTTGGTGTTGAAGCCAATCGCCGCCATCGCCATGATGATGAAAAACTTTGAGAGCTCCTTGATGGGAGCGGTCACGGCAGTGGGCAGCGAGAAGACCGTGGTCACCACGCTCGCCAGCACGAAGAAGACGATGAACGTGGGGAACGCACGACGCAAGCTGAAGGTGCTTCTGGCCTCGCCGCCCGCGCGGCGGGCCTGGCGCAGCTGCCAGAACGCACGCGCCAGCGTGATGGGGATGATGGCAAGCGTGCGCGTGAGCTTGACGATGGTGGCTGCATCGAGCGTGTTGGCGCCAGGGTGCATGCCGTCCCAGGCGGCCGCGGCGGCGGTGACCGACGAGGTGTCGTTCACCGCGGTGCCCGCAAAGAGGCCAAAGCCCTCGTTGGTGAGGCCCAGCAAGCCGCCGAGCGCGGGAAATACGAGCGCAGCAATCACGTTGAAGAGGAAGATCACGCTGATGGCCTGGGCAATCTCCTCGTCGTCCGCCTCAATCACGGGAGCAGTTGCCGCGATGGCCGAACCGCCGCAGATGGAGGAGCCCACACCGATAAGCGTGGAGATCTTGCCCGGGATGTTGAGCGCCCGGCACAGCACGAAGGACACCACGAGCGAAGTGGCGATGGTCGAGACAATGATGGGGAGCGACGTCATGCCCACCTGCGCAATCTGCGCAAGATTGAGGCCAAAGCCCAGGAGGATGACCGCATACTGAAGCACCCTCTTGGACGTGAACTTGACGCCGGGCTGCAGCGGCTCGCCCTTCTCGGCCGGCACCAGCAGGGCGAGCACCATGCCGATGAGGATGGCAAAGACCGGGCCGCCCACAACTTCGAACCGCTTGCCCAGAAGCCATGCCGGCACAGCGATAACCAGAGCAAACAGCACACCTCTCCACGTCTTTCCAAAGTCCCTGATGAGCTCCATGCGCAGATGTCCCTTCTCGCGTCCTTCACCAGGAAACAGGCTACATCCTGCGGTTATAATTGATTCCTTCCTATTGCTTATGACTTCATAAGCATTTCTTTGTCGAGAAGGACGAGCATGCTGGACTATCGCACGCACACATTTCTCGCCGTGTATCGCTCCGGCAGCTTCACACGCGCCGCGGAGCAGCTGCACATTACCCAGCCGGCCGTGTCGCAGCACATCCGCCAGCTCGAGGCGCACTACGGATGCACGCTCTTCTCCAAGACGGGCCGCGGCGTAGAGCCCACCCGCGCGGGACAGCTGCTCTACCAGGCACTCGACGCGGAGAGAAACGACGAGACCCGGCTGCGCGCCGAGCTCGACTCCCTGCAGGGCGAGAAGAACGCGCGCCCGCCGCTACGCCTTGGCTGCACGCGAACTATCGCGGACTATGTAGCGCCGAGGGTGCTGACGCAGCATCTCGCACGGCACCCAAGCGAGCACGTCCTCATGCGCACGGGCAACACGGCCGAGCTGGTGGCACTCATCGACGCCGGCGAGATCGACTTCGCGCTGGTGGAAGGCTATTTCGATCGCAGGACCTTCGAGAGCGCGGTCTTCTCGCGCGAGCCGTTCGTGGCAGTTGCGGCCAGCGGAGAGCGACCCGCGAGCATCACCGACCTTCTCGGCAACCGGCTCGTGCTTCGCGAACCGGGCTCGGGGACGCGCGAGATTCTGGAGCGTCACCTGGCAGCATGCGACCTCACCGTCGACGACTTCGCAGGCGTCATCGAGCTTGCAAGCATACCCACGATCAAGGCATGCGTCGCCGGAGGCGCGGGAGTGAGCTTCCTCTATCGAGTGGCGGTGGAAAACGAGCTTGCCTCAGGAGCGCTCGTGGACGTCACACCCCGCGACTTTGCCATCAAGCACGACTTCTCCCTCATCTGGCAGCGGGGCAGTCGATACGCGAGCCGCTATCGCGCGCTTCTGCACGAATGTGCCTAAAATGAACCCGTCCCCTTTTAGGCAACTTCGGAGGAGCATGTCTCGCAAACTCGTAAAGATTGCGGCAATCATCTTTGGCAACCTGCTCATAGCCCTTGCCGTCACGGCGTTCATCGTGCCGCACGGGCTCGTGCTCGGAGGCTCGACGGGCATTGCGCTCGTGGTTACCCATCTCGTTCCGCTGCAGCTCTCGCTGGTAGTGCTCGTGGCCAACGTGGCACTCTTCGTGCTCGGCGCGGCATTTCTGGGGCGAGTGTTCGCGGCGTCGACCATTCTGAGCACCTTTGCCTACCCGCTCGCCATGGCAGTTCTGGAGACGCTGCCCCTGGGCGGGCTTGTCGAGGACCCCATGCTTGCCGCGGTCTGCGGGGGCGCACTCATGGGCGCGGGCGCCGGCCTCATCCTGCGCGCCGGCGGCTCATCAGGCGGA
This sequence comes from uncultured Olsenella sp., assembly GCA_949287335.1. Taxonomy (GTDB): domain Bacteria; phylum Actinomycetota; class Coriobacteriia; order Coriobacteriales; family Atopobiaceae; genus Thermophilibacter. The sequence goes on from CASEGE010000122.1 coordinate 2,507, forward strand.
TCCGACGTCATCGCTCTTATCGCCCAGAAGTATCTGCACGTCAACGTGTCCGCGCTGCTATGGGTAATTGACGGCTGCGTGATTGCCTGCCAGCTCCCCTTCTCCGATGCGGAACAGACGCTCCTGGGAATACTCGCGCTCACCCTGCTCACCATTGTCATGAACCGTGTCATGGTCATGGGCCGCTCGCAGGTCCAGCTGCTCATCTTCTCGACCGAACACGAGACGATCCGCCAGCGAATTCTGGGCGAGCAGGACGCCGGGGTCACCATGGTGCCCATCGAGCAGGGCTACACGCGCCAGGAGAGCAAGGCCCTGCTGAGCGTGGTGCCCCGTCGAAAGCTCTGGGCGATAAGGGAGATGATTACTGAGGTCGACCCGGCGGCGTTCTGGGTAATCTCCGAGGTAAGCGAGATGCGCGAGCGCGATCTCTCGCGACGGGTCTCCTAACAGGCAAAAGGGGACGGGTTATTCCGCTCAGAGATTTTGGGACAGGCCTGACCCGTTGTTTATGGTGTGGGGCACGCGTGAGAGCCTATGATCGGAGGACCTGCCGGACAGGAAGCTCGATTGTCCCCTCTTCTGTTGAATCGCCGTCTTACATGGAATGCAGCATCGCCGTTTCCGCCCGGTGACCACGCCGCCACTCCTCGGGATCGATATTAACTTCCATCCAATCGTAATAGCTAAGCTCGCCTTCATCGTCCTGGCTGATGAGCTCTATGCTATACGAGCCATTTCCCTCATTGCAGACGTTAAACCAAGTATCGTAAGCCATGAATTCAATGGTGTTATCGACCGCACTCTGGATGTAGTACTTCCCCTCAGGAATATCTTCGTCCTCAAACGCCTCATTATCGATAACGTCCTGCACTCCGAGCCCGCCGTCAAGCGCACCTTCGCCAAAAGCGGTTACAACGGTCAGCGAGCCACCATCATATTCCATGATCGAGACCATGGTCTCCGACGCGCCGTCATCGCTCGCTGTCGAACGTTCGAGGTACCAGCGACCGTTCACGTTGCCCCCTGCATAGCCCTCGGGGAACTGGAAGAGGATGATTGTGTTAGCGGTATCGTCCTCGTTCCCCTCGTCGGGGACGAGCTTCCAAATGATGCCCTGGTCGTTCTTGCCATCTTCAACAAACGTCCCGGAGTAGTACACGTCTTCGATGTCATATGGATCTTGGGCATACCCAATGTTGATCTTCTGCTTGCTGTCCTGTTCATAGATCTCGTAACTAAGACCGTAGCTGTTATTGTGCTCAAAGATATACTTACCGTTGACAAGCTTATTGGCCCCGAAAACGTTGGTGAACAAGAAGACGACAAGTACGACCGCGACCACAGCCGCAACCGCGGCAACGCCGATGATAAGCGGCTTGCGCGACCTTTTGGCGTTGACCTCATGCATATAAGCAGGACTGGGAGACCCGACGACCCCAGGGTTCTGAGCTTGGTTTCCAACCATAGGCATCAGCGGCGAGCCGCACCCCGAGCAGAACTTCGAGCCGTCGGGCAGCTTCCGACCGCATTTGGGACAGAACATGATGATCCCCCTTACGCGAGCAACGACGGCCCCATGATAGAGAGAGGGGCATCGCGCCGTACAAGCTAGAATGCAACGCAGGGCCGCAGGACAAATCTGACCCAGTCCTACCCGCACCGAACATGCCGACTGAGCATGACAGGGGAACGGAGGAGTTGTCACCGCTCCGTTCCCCTGGCACATTAGCGGCGGCGACCGCCGAAGAGGTTGCGGGTGATCTGGCGCGTGGCCTCGCGACCAAACGTTCCGAAGATCTGACCGGCGATCTTGCCGATGCCCTTCATGAGCTGCTCCTGCTGCTTCTCGGCGGCTCGAGCCTCGCGCGCCGCGGCCTTCCTCGCCTCGCGCTCGGCCTTGGCGGCCTCCTTGGCCTTGAGCTTCTCAAGCTCGGCACGCTCCTTCTCGAGCGCCGCACGCTCCTCGGCAAGACGCTCCGCCTCCGCGTCCTTCTCGGCCTCCTCGGTGAGCTGCTCAAAGGCGCTCTCGCGATCCACGGCCTCGCCGTACTTGGCCATGAGGTCTGCCTGCGCGTCGAGTGCGGCCTTGAGGTCGGCCTCGTCCGCGGCGGCCATGAGGCACTGCGGCGGCAGGATCTTGGCGCGCTCCACGATCTCGGGCTGACCGTCCTCGTTGAGGAAGCTCACCAGCGCCTCGCCGGTGCCAAGCTCGAGAATCGCATCCTCGCTCTTGAAATCCGGGTTCTCGCGGAAGGACTGCGCCGCGGCGCGCACGGCCTTCTGCTCGGCGGGCGTGTAGGCGCGAAGGCCGTGCTGCACGCGGTTGGAGAGCTGCGCGAGCACCTCGTCGGGGATGTCGCTCGGCGACTGCGTGATGAAGTAGACGCCCATGCCCTTGGAGCGGATGAGCTTGACCACCTGCACGATCTTGTCCAGCAGCTCGCCCGTCATGTCGTTGAAGAGCAGGTGCGCCTCGTCAAAGAAGAAGACGAACTTGGGCTTCTCGAGGTCTCCCGCCTCCGGCAGCGTGTCAAAGAGCTCCGAGAGCATCCACAGCAGGAACATCGCGTAGATCTGCGGGCTCTGGATGA
>CASEGE010000123.1 GCA_949287335.1 uncultured Olsenella sp.
AACGAGTACTACGAGGACGGCTTCCTCTCCGAGCTGGAGCGTCACACCGAGGTCGTCAACGCGTGGACCGAGTGCACCGACCTTCTCGCCACCGAGATGCTCGCCGGCTTTGCCGAGGACAACCCCATCTACATGATGGCCGACTCCGGTGCCCGTGGCTCCAAGACGCAGCTGCGTCAGCTCGCCGGCATGCGTGGCCTCATGGCCGACATGTCCGGTGACACGATCGACCTTCCGATTAAGGCCAACTTCCGCGAGGGCCTCGAGCCGCTGGAGTACTTCATCTCCACCTACGGCGCCCGTAAGGGCCTCGTCGACACGGCGTCGCACACCTCCGACTCCGGCTACCTGACCCGTCGTCTCGTCGACGTGGCCCAGGACGTCATCGTCCGCGAGGAGGACTGCGGCACCGACGAGGGCGTGACCTACCCGCTCATCAAGCCGGGCCAGACCTCCGTCGACACCGACCTTATCGGTCGCTGCGCCCTGAACGACATCTGCGACCCCGAGACCGGCGAGGTCCTCATTGCCAAGGACGCCTACGTGGAGTCCAAGGCCGACCTCGAGATGCTCGTCGAGCACGGCCTCAAGAAGGTCGAGCTGCGCGCCCTTCTCACCTGCAAGTCCAAGTACGGCGTCTGCCAGAAGTGCTACGGCTGGGACCTCTCCACCCGTCGTCCGGTCAACATCGGCACGGCCGTGGGCATCATCGCTGCCCAGTCCATCGGCGAGCCGGGCACCCAGCTCACGATGCGTACGATTCACTCCGGCGGCGTCGCTGGCGCTGACGACATCACGCAGGGCCTCCCCACGGTTGCCCGCATGTTCGACGTCGTCGGCAACGTCAACGAGAAGATCCTTGGTCGCGAGGCCGACCTCGCTCCGGTGTCCGGCGTGCTGCGCATCACGCCCGAGCAGGCCGAGTACCTGCTGCGTATTGTTGATGCCGAGGATCCCACCCGCACCATCGAGGAGTGGCGCGTTCCCGCGTCCGTGCGCTTCATGCCGGGCGTCGAGGACGGCGTGGAGGTTCGCGCCGGCGACCAGATCACCCGCGGCTTCGTCAACTTCCGCAAGCTGCGTCGCCTGACCGACATCGAGTCGACGATGCACACCTTCGTCGAGTCGGTCAAGGACGTCTACACCTCCCAGGGCGTCGACCTCAACGACAAGCACATTGAGGTTATCGCTCGCCAGATGCTGCGCCGCGTCCAGGTGACCAACCCGGGCGACTCCCAGTACCTGCTCGGCCAGTACGTGGACCGCTACGTCTTTGCGGACACCGTGCGCAACGTGACGCTTGCCGGCGGCACGCCGCCCGAGGCCGAGCCCGTCATCCTGGGTACGCTCAAGGTTGCCTCGAGCATTGACTCCTGGCTCTCCAGCGCGTCGTTCATCCGCACCGCTGGCGTCCTCACCGAGGCCGCCATCGAGGGCGACATCGACCACCTGCTCGATCTCAAGTCCAACGTCATCGTGGGCAAGCAGATCCCGGCGGGCACGGGCCTCTCCGCGTACAACGACGTCAAGCTCACCTACCACGGCACCAAGATCGACGGCCCCACGTCGCCTCTCGCCAAGAGCCTGCCCGAGTGGGCCCCCGACGAGCTCAAGGGCATCGAGGAGCAGCTGCCCAAGCAGCTCGACTGGGTCGGCGACGACTACGGCTTTGGTGGCGTGTACTCCAAGAACGGCCGCACGCTCTCCAGCGAGGATGCCAAGCTCTATCTCTTCGACGACCTCGGCGTCTCGCAGCGCTGGACCAACAAGTTCAGCGAGGTGGGCATCGAGACCGTGGGCGACCTCATCGGCAAGACCGAGGACGACCTGCTGCGCATCGATGGCATCGGTGCCAAGGCGATCGAGGAGCTCCGCGACGGCCTTGAGGCCCGCGGCCTGCTCTACATCCTCGAGCCCGAGAACGACGAGGCTGACAGCGAGGACCTGTCCCAGCTGCTGAACATGGTCTTCTCGCCGGATGCCGACGCTGACATCATGCTCGGCACCGCCGCCCCGTCCACGCATCACTTCGATGACGACGAGCTCATCGGCGGCTCCGACACCGTCTCCGGTGACTCCGACATCATCAACGAGGACCTTGGCTCCCTCGACGACCTGCTCTCCCAGGTTGTCCGCCAGGAGACCGAGGACTAGGCGCTCGCCTCATACGCACCTAAGGCCCGGCCGCCCTTCTCCCCAGCTCATTGCGCTTCGCGCAAAAGTCGCTGGGCGAGAAGTGCGGCCGGGCCGCGTCGTCTGGGCCGAAGGGCGCAAACCGGGAATAGCGTGACAATGGTGACAGGGCAAATTGTCACGTTCCGCTAGGTGTATTCCCGTGGGAATGCACCTAGCGCGTTTTTGTCGTAGGGGAATACACCTAACGAGAATATGCCGTTGTCCGGAATACACCTAATGAGTGTGGCATATTGACACGGCACTCAGCTCCGACGCTGGCGTCATGCCGCTGGTGTCATGCGGGGCGCAGGGACGCCTGTTCGGCTGAGAAGGACCGAGGGTCGCCGACGGCATCTATGACGGCTCGACCCCAAGGGTCAACGGTCTCGAAGATGCCGCTTGCCAGCGGCTCGCCCTCGGGCGAGAGGGCCACGACCTTCTCGCCCAGCCAGGCGAGATGGGCAAGGTAGTCCTCTCTGATGCCGTCGAGCGGGCACAGGCCATCTGCGCCGGCCCATGCGTCCACGCGAGCCGCGATGCCGCCCCGCAGCGCCTCGGCAAGCACCGAGAAGGACGGCGTGCTCCCCAGCTCAGCTAGCCCGATGCCTCCCAGCTCGTGCGGAGCGCTTTCTAGATTGATACCAACGCCGCACACCGCGAACGTCTTGCCGCACTTGTCGCGCGCCGCCTCAACGAGGATGCCGCCGAGCTTGCGGCTACGGGCCAGCACATCGTTAGGCCATTTGAGCTGCACCTCGTTTGCAATTCCGAGCTCCCTGAAACCGTCGAGGACGCCAAGTCCGCACGCCGCGGCAAGTCCGGGCAGCCGCGAGGGGCTCACCTCAGGCTTCAGCACAACGGAAAGATAGAGGTTGCCAACCGGCGATTCCCACACGTGCCCGCGACGCCCGCGACCCGCCGTCTGTCGCCGTGCGGCAACGGCGGTGCCAGCGGCGGCACCCATGCGACCCAGCGCAAGCGCGTCATCATTTGTCGATCCGGTCTTCTCGACGATGCGAAGAGGGGGTGTGGCGCCCATTTCGCCTCCAAATCGGAATGTGTGTTCAACGAGCGTAGCCCATATGGAGGACTCATGACAAAATGACGAAGCTAAAAATACTCGCGCCACAGCGCCCGCACATTGACTAGCCTACCTATGAGCAATGAGATGTTGACACGTTAACAACGACGGAAGGCGGACAGGTGGGATTCCGCATACTGGGAACGGGCTCGGCGCTTCCGAGCCGCTCGGTCACCAACAACGACCTCTCCGAGTTCCTTGACACCTCCGATGAGTGGATCTCCCAGCGCACGGGCATCTCAAGCCGTCGCATCTGCACCACCGAGTCCCTCGACGACCTCTCGCTCGCGGCGAGCCGCGCCGCGCTCGAGGCCGCGGGCGTGACGCCCGACGAGCTTGACCTCATCATCTGCTCCACCACGAGCGGCGACCACCTCATCCCCGCGGAGGCCTGCGCCATCGCCGAGCTTCTCGGCGCCTCGTGCCCGGCCTTTGACGTCTCGGCCGCCTGCGCGGGCTTTGTCTTCGCGCTCGACGTGGCGGACGGCTACTTCGTCCGCGGCCGTGCCCAGCGCGTCCTCGTGGTCTCCGCGGAGAAGATGAGCCGTCTGGTGGACTGGTCCGACCGCGCCACGTGCGTGCTCTTTGGCGACGGTGCCGCCGCGGCCGTCCTGGGCGCGGACGGCGAGAACCCCCTCGCCACGTACCTCTCCACGGAACCCGCCGTCGACATCCTCCACGTGCCCGGTATCGCCGGCTCATCGCCCTACGACAAGACCGAGCACCCCGCGAACGTCCTTTCCATGGAGGGCCGCCGCGTCTTCAAGTTTGGCGTGAACGCCATCGTCACCTCCGTGCGCGCCCTCTGCGACGAGGCGGGCATCACGCCCAACGACATCGACCACTTTGTCTTCCACCAGGCCAACGAGCGAATCCTCTCCTCGGCCGTCGCGCGTCTTGGCATCGACAACGCCAAGGTTGCGCGCGCCCTCGCGGAGACGGGCAACATCTCGAGCGCGTGCGTCCCGCTCGCGCTCGACCGCCTCGCCCGCTCGGGCGAGCTCAAGAGCGGCCAGCTCGTTGCGCTTGTCGGATTTGGGGCCGGCCTCGACACGGGCGCCTGCCTCCTGCGCTGGAGCTAGCGGCCCGTCCGCCTGCCCCCAGCACCCGCATCGTCCATTGGAGCGCCCGTCGGGCGCATGGAAAAAAGAAGGAGTACCAACCATGGCAGACCAGAGCACCTTTGACCGCGTGTGCGCGATCGTCCGCGAGCAGGGCGGCCTCGACGACGTCGAGCTGACCGCCGAGACCACGCTCGCCGAGGTCGGCCTTGACAGCCTCGCCACCGTTGAGGCCGTCATGGCCTGCGAGGACGAGTTTGGCATCGAGATTGACGCCGAGTCCAACCCCACCACCATCGGCGAGTTCGTCGAGATGGTCGACTCCCTCCTGGAGAACTAGTCATGCTGCGCACCCCCATCTGTGACCTTCTCGGCATCGAGAAGCCCGTCTTCCAGGGCGGGATGGCATGGATTGCCGATGCCTCCCTCGCCTCCGCCGTCTCCGAGGCCGGCGGACTGGGCATCATCGCGGCCATGAACGCCAACGCCGACTGGCTGCGCGACCAGATCCACGAGCTGCGCGAGAAGACCGACAAGCCCTTTGGCGTGAACGTCATGCTCATGAGCCCGTTTGCGGACGAGGTCGCCCAGGTCGTCATCGACGAGCACGTGCCCGTCGTGGTGACCGGCGCCGGCAACCCCACCAAGTACATGAAGGCCTGGAACGCGGCCGGCATCAAGGTCATCCCCGTGGTGGCCTCCGTGGCCATGGCCAAGCTCGTCCAGCGCGCCGGTGCCGTGGCCGTGGTGGCCGAGGGCACCGAGTCCGGCGGCCACATCGGCGAGACCACCACGATGGCCCTCGTGCCGCAGGTCGTCGACGCCGTGAAGATCCCCGTTATCGCCGCCGGCGGCATCGCCGACGGGCGCGGGGTCGCCGCGGCCTTCATGCTCGGTGCCGTGGGGGTCCAGGTGGGGACGCGCTTCCTCGTTGCCAACGAGTGCACCGTGTCCGACAAGTACAAGGACATGGTCCTCAAGGCCAACGACATCGCCACGCGTGCCACGGGCCGCTCGACCGGCCACCCCGTGCGTGCGCTCAAGAACCCGTTCTCCAACAAGTACGCCCAGCTCGAGGCCTCGGGTGCGCCCGAGGAGGAGCTCAACGCCTTTGGCACCGGTGCCCTGCGCAAGGCGGCCAAGGAGGGCGACTACGAGAACGGCAGCTTCCTCTGCGGTCAGGTGGCCGGCATGGTCAAGGAGCGCCAGAGCGCGCTCGAGATCGTGGACGACCTCGTCAACGGGGCCGAGAAGGTCCTGGCTGGAGCAATGCAATGGGTAAAGTAGCCTTCCTCTTCGCCGGCCAGGGCGCCCAGCACCCCGGCATGTGCGCCGACCTCATCGAGTCCGAGCCCGCGGCCAAGGCCGTCTTTGACGCCGCGGACGCCGTGCGCCCCGGCACCACCGAGCAGTGCCTCTCCGGCACCAAGGAGGAGCTCTCGCAGACCATCAACACGCAGCCCTGCGTGTTTGCCGCCGATCTCGCCTGCGCCCGCGCGCTCGCCGCGCGCGGCGTGACGCCCGACGTTGTGGCGGGCTTCTCGCTCGGCGAGGTCGCCGCGCTCACCTTTGCCGGAGCCTACACCGACGAGCAGGGCTTTGAGCTCGTGTGCCACCGTGCCGAGCTCATGGCCGACGCCGCCGAGAAGAACCCCGGGGCCATGCGCGCCGTCGTGAAGCTCGACGCTCCTACGGTCGAGCG
>CASEGE010000124.1 GCA_949287335.1 uncultured Olsenella sp.
AATGGCGGGCGCGGCTGCCCAGGGCTTCTCCTGGCGTCAGTTTCGCGTGATGCTGCGCGTGATTCGCAAGGGCGAGCAGCACACGGACGACACCGGCATGGGGCTCGGTGACGACACGGGCAAGAAGCGCAAGGGTCTCTGGGGCATGCTCGGCACCGGCGCCCGCAAGGTGGCGATGGGCTTCCTCTTCCTGCTCCTCGCCGCCATGTTCTTCATGATGGGCTTCATGCTGGGCGAGGCGGGTGTCACGTCGTACCTGGCATTTAGCCTGTGCGTCGTCGCCCTTGTTGGCCTTACGGTGCTCACGGGCCTCTATCAGGCCGTGAACATCCTCTACTTTGTGCGCGACCTCGGCTACTACCTCACGCTGCCCATCTCAGCCACCACGATCATGTGGGCCAAGCTCGTGCACTTCCTCGGGGTGTCCATCCTCGGTGACCTCATCATCTTGCCGGTGGCGCTCGGGTGCCTGCTCTCCGTGGGTGCCGCGCCTCATGTGTGGGTTGCCTCGACGCTCGCCTACGTGCTGTGCGCGGTTGCCGTTAACCTGGCGCTCGTGATCGTGTGCGTGCCCCTCATGCGCTTCTCGCGCCTTGCGCACGACAAGGACCTCTTCTCGCGCGTCTTTGGCGGCCTCATCATTGTCCTTGCGCTTGCCATTGGCGTGGGCAGCCAGTTTGCGTTCCAGGGTGATGGCATGGCCTCGCTTGCGTCCGGCGCGGGCGAGGTGCTCTCCGGTGGCGTTCCTGCGGTTGTGGTGGGCATTCTGTGCCCGCCGTCGCTGCTCGCGCGAACCGTGATGGAGGGCGACCCCCTGGGAGTGGCGGGAGGTCTTCTTGCCATGGTCGCGGGCGTTGCGGTGTATGCGGTGATTCTCACCGTGGTCGCGCGCCGCTGGTACTTTGAGGGCGTCCAGGCGCTCCAGGGCGCGGGCGGCAAGCGTGGCCGTCGCGTGGAGGGCGCCGCGCTCACGCAGGCAACGCGCACGCGCGGTGCGCTTGCGGCGAACCTCAGCCGCGACTGGAAGATGATGGTGCGCGTGCCCGTGTTCTTCAACCAGTTTGTCCTGAGCTCGCTGCTCATGCCGCTCTACTTTGTTGTCATCATGGTCGTGAGCGGCGCGGTGGGCGTCTCGCAGGCGTCCGATGCCGGCATGGACCCGATGATGGTGTTCGAGATGGCGCGCTCCCTCGCCGCCCTTGTGACCCTCGACAGCCCCGCGCTTGTGTGGTGCGCCGTGGGTGTGCTCGTCTTTGGCCTGTTCCTGGGCTTCTCGTCCTACTCGTTCACGATGGGCGTGAGCCGAGACGGCGAGGACTTCTTCTTCATGCGCGGACTGCCCATGAACTGGAGCGCGTATCTGGCCTCGAAGTTTGTCTCGCCGTTTCTGCTCTCCACGGTGCCCATGCTCGTGGTGATTGTGGCTGCCATTGTGTTGCTCGGCGTGCCCGCGGCATCGGGCGTGTATCTCGTTGCGGTCTATCTGGGTGCCACCACCTCGCTCGGCCTGCTGTCGCTTGGCCTTGGCGCTCTCTTCCCGCGCCTCACGTGGGACAACGAGGCCCAGCTCGTCAAGGGCGGCGGGGCAACCCTCATGGTCTTCGCGGGCCTGCTCGTAGGCGCTGTCGTGATGGCGCTGCCCGCGCTTGCGCTTCTGGGCTGCGGGCTCTGGGACGTGTTTGCCGCGCCTGTGTCGCTGGGCCTTGCGCTTGCGATCTTTGTTGCGGAGTGTGCCGCGCTCGCCTGGTGGGTGCTCGGCCCCTGCGCGAGGAGCCTCTCTCGTCGCGAGCGCTAATGTGACGCTTGTGCCAGGTTCATTTGTCACATGACGCTGACGTCAGAGCTAATTGTCATGTCCGGGGCTCCTGCTATCATGGTCGGACGCCTCGTCAGACCATAAGGAGACCTCATGTCCGTGCAAGGCCCCGACCTCAACGACCTCTTTGAGCAGCTTCGCCGAGAGAAGGGCTCGGCAGGCTCAGGCTCGGGACCATCGTTTGTCGACCAGGTGGCGGCGTGGGGCAAGCGGGCGCTCATCATTGCCGCCGTCGTGCTGGTCGTGGCGCTTGTCGTCTGCTACTGGTGGTTCCATCCCTCGCTCAACCTGGGAAGCCAGCAGGTGTGGACGTGGATCTGCGGCATCGCGCTTCTCGCCATCATGGTGCTTGCCGTGGCGGCGGCCCGCAGCATCAAGCGCACTGAGCTGCTCAAGAAGCTCATGGTGCTTCCGGGGGCCGTCATAGCGGCGTTTCTCGTTGGCCTGCTTCTGAGCCAGCCCTTCGTGCCGGGCAACGCCGAGCGCTACGCGAGCGTGCTCACCACCACCGACGGCGACTTTGCCACGGACATCGAGCAGGTTGACTACGCCGACGTTCCCGTCATAGACCGCGACTCCGCCGTGCTTCTCGGCAATCGCGCCATGGGCTCCATTCCGGAGTACGTGAGCCAGTTTGAGATCGCGGACACCTACAGCCAGATCAACTATCACGGGCGCCCCGTGCGCGTGAGTCCGCTTGCCTACGCCGACCTCTTCAAGTGGTTCTCCAACCGCGATTCGGGCATTCCGGCGTACGTCATAGTGGACATGGTGACGCAGGAGGCCGAGGTCGTGCGCCTTGAGCAGCCGATTCTCTACTCGGACTCCGAGCCGCTCATGCGCAACGTGGACCGTCACGTGCAGCTCTCCTACCCCAGCTACATGTTTGACCAGAAGTCCTTTGAGCTGGACGAGGAGGGCAACCCCTGGTGGGTCTACCCCGTGCAGCGAAAGACCATCGGCCTCTTTGGCGGCACGACGATCGCACGCGTGGTGCTCGTGAACGCCTGCACGGGCGAGACGCAGGATTACGCCGTCGAGGAGTGCCCCACGTGGGTCGACCGCGCCTACCCTGCCGACCTGCTCATCGAGCAGTACAACTGGAGCGGAGCCTATCAGGGCGGATGGCTCAACTCGTGGCTCGGCCAGGAGGGCGTGGTGCGCACCACGAGTGGCACCAACGGCGAGCTGGGCTACAACTACATCGCGCAGGGGGAGGACATCTACCTCTACACGGGCGTGAGCTCGGTGACCGCCGACAACTCAAACGTGGGCTTCATCCTAGTGAACCAGCGTACCGGCGACTCGCGCTACTACGCGCTCGAGCGCGGCGGCGCCACGGAGGACTCTGCGATGGCCTCGGCGGAGGGCCAGGTCCAGCACCTTGGTTACCAGGCCACCTACCCGCTGCTGCTCAACGTTGCCGGCCAGCCCACGTACTTCATGGCGCTCAAGGACGCCGCGGGCCTGGTGAAGATGTACGCGATGATTAACGTCGAGCAGTACCAGAGCGTGGCGACGGGCTCGAGCGTTGAGCAGTGCCAGGAGAGCTACCTTACGATGCTCGCGGCGGATGGTCTGCTCACGGATGACGCGGCTGCTGACGCCTCGTCCCAGCGCGAGGTCTCGGGTGTGGTGGCCACGATTGCGCAGGCCGTGATCGAGGGCAACTCGCACTTCTACGTGACGCTTGAGGGCGACTCCACGGGGACGATCTACGACTTTGCGCTGCCCGAGATGGTGGAGATCGTTGCGTACCAGCCGGGTGACGAGATTGCCTTCCGTTGTGGCGAGAAGATCGAGGGGCTGGTAACGGTTACGGTAAGCGAGCTCATCTGAGTTGCCTAAAAGGGGACGGGTTCATTTCTGGCAAGTTTTCTGAAAATGCCCTTTTCAGAAAACTTGCCAGAAA
>CASEGE010000125.1 GCA_949287335.1 uncultured Olsenella sp.
CCAGACGATTTACGAGTTGCGACGGCCGCCCCGGTTTTCTAAGCAGAGGTTTCGCGAAGCGCACCTCTGCGTGGAATCTCGGGGCCTCCCGGGTGGTGAGTCGGCCTCTTACGCGAGCTTGAGGAACTCCTGGTAGCCGCGGTACGCCTCGTAGACGTCGGCCTTGCTCGTGGTCTCCCACGGCGCGTGCATGGAGAGCACGGGCACGCCGCAGTCAATCACGTTCATGCCGTAGGTGGCGAGGATGTAGGCGATCGTGCCGCCGCCACCGGCGTCGACCTTGCCGAGCTCGGCGGTCTGCCAGGAGACGCCGCCCTCGTCCATCACGCGACGGATGGTGGCCACGTACTCGGCGTCGGCGTCGTTGGAGCCGCCCTTGCCGCGCGAGCCGGTGTACTTGTTGAACGTAAGGCCGTGACCGAGGTAGCAGCTGTTCTTCGGCTCGAAGACGCTCGCGAACGTGGGGTCAAAGCCTGCGGAGACGTCACTCGAGAGCATGTTGGAGGCAGCGAGGCAGCGGCGAAGCGCCAGCGCACCGGTCTCGCCAGCGAGCTCGAGCACCTCGGCCATGGCGTCCTCGAAGAAGTGGCTCGTCATGCCCGTGGCGCCCACGGAGCCGATCTCCTCCTTGTCCACGAGCAGGCACACGGCCGTGCGCGAGGGCGTCTCGCAGTCAAGCTGGGCGATGAGGCTGGTGTAGGCGCAGACGCGGTCGTCCTGACCGTAGCCGAGGATCATCGAGCGGTCGAGGCCCAGGTCGCGAGCCGCACCGGCGGGGACGATCTCAAACTCGGCGGAGAGCAGGTCCTCCTCGTCAATGCCGAGGGAGTCGCGCAGGATGGCAAGAACGCCGGCCTTGACCGGGCTCTTCTCCGCCTCCTCGTCCTTCTCGGCGCCCTCCTCGATGACCAGCGGGCGGTTGCCCACCAGCACGTCGAGCATCTCGCCCTCGATGACCTCGGAGGCCTTCTTGGACATCTGCTGCGCGCCGAGGTGGGGGAGCAGGTCGGTGATGCAGAAGACGGGATCGGCCTCGTCCTCGCCGATGACCACGTTCACGACGGAGCCGTCCTTCTTGGCCACGACGCCGTGGATGGCCAGCGGCAGGGTGACCCACTGGTACTTCTTGACGCCACCGTAGTAGTGGGTGTCCAGCGTGACGAGCTCGTTCTTCTCCTCGACGGGGTCCTGCTTGACGTCAAGGCGCGGCGAGTCGATGTGCGCGCCGAGGATGTTGACGCCGGCCGTGAGCGGCTCGGTGCCCATGTGCAGGAGCATGAGGCTCTTGCCGCGGTTGACGGCGTAGACCTTGTCGCCGGCCTTGAGCGGCTCGCCGGAGACGATGCGGTCGGCCAGGTCGACGTAGCCGGCCTCGCGGGCGAGCTCGACGGCTGCGGCGCAGCACTCGCGCTCGGTCTTGTTCTCGGAGATGTAGGACTTGTAGCCCTCACAGAGGTAGTGCAGCGCGTCGATCTGCTCGGCGCTGTACTTCTTCCAGGCGTTCGGACGCTCCATAAAGCGGACGCTCCCTTCTCGCGGTTGACACAACGGTGCAAGATTCTAGGACAACCGTCGCATGGGTTCCAGCACGTCCACACGTCCCCCGCAATGTGCGGTCCCACGAAGCACGGGCGCGCCATTCCACCAAAATATGGCTCTGAGACCGATTTCTCGCGCATGACGCGCTATCATTTACCCGTACTGCACTTCCGGGTTTCTACCACAAATGGAGGTCACCATGCTCGTCAACGCTACCGCAATGCTCAAGGCTGCCGAGAAGGGCCACTACGCTGTTGGCGCCTTCAACACCAACAACCTCGAGTGGGCCTCGTCGATTCTCGACGCCGCCGAGGAGCTCCAGTCCCCGGTCATCATCCAGTGCACGAGCGGTGCCGCCAAGTGGCAGACCAGCTACAAGGTCGTGGCCGACATCGTGAAGCGCCTCGTCGAGGACAAGGGCATCACCGTTCCGGTTGCCCTGCACCTTGACCACGGCACCTACGAGGACGTCTTCAAGTGTATCGAGGCCGGCTTCACCTCCGTCATGTACGATGGCTCCCACGAGGAGACCTTCGACCTCAACCTCAAGCGCACCGAGGAGGTCGTCAAGGCTGCCCACGCCAAGGGCATCTCCGTTGAGGCCGAGGTCGGCGGCATCGGCGGCGTCGAGGACGGCGTTGCCTCCAACGGCGAGCTCGCCGATCCCGAGCAGTGCCGCGCCATCGCCGACCTGGGCGTTGACTTCCTCGCCTGCGGCATCGGCAACATCCACGGCATCTACCCCGAGAACTGGGCCGGCCTGTCCTTCGAGCGCCTGGGCGAGATCAAGGCCCTGACCGGCGACCTGCCGCTCGTTCTTCACGGCGGCACCGGCATCCCCGTCGACCAGATTCAGAAGGCCATCTCCCTCGGCATCTCCAAGATCAACGTCAACACCGACCTCCAGGTCGTGTTTGCCGAGGCCACCCGCAAGTACATCGAGGAGGGCAAGGACCAGCAGGGCAAGGGCTATGACCCGCGCAAGCTCCTCAAGCCCGGCCGCGACGCCATCATCGCCCGCACCAAGGAGCTCATCGAGGAGTTTGGCTCCACGGGCAAGGGCTGGGCGTAACGAGAAGGCCGCGCCTGCCGCATAGGTAACGCAAACGCCCGGTCCCGCAGTGCGCGGGGCCGGGCGTTCTTTGGCGAGAAGGGCGTGCGGCTGCAGGCTCTTCTCGCCTTCGCTACATGGGCTTGGCGGTGCAGGGGCCTGCCTCGGCGTCAGCCGTCGGGTCGCGAACGAGGTCGGCGAGCGTCTTGCTGTCGAGGTAGCTTGCCGTCACGCGCCCGAGGTCGCGCCAGACGCCCACGGTAGGGCAGGAGTCAAGCTGTGGGCAGAGGGTCTCGTTGGTGCAGTCGAGGCAGCTCACCGGGGCCAGCGAGCCCTCCGCGGCGCGCAGGAGCTCGCCGAGGGTGAAGTCCTCGGGCTTGCGCGTGAGCTTGTAGCCGCCGCCCTTGCCGCGCTGGCTCTCCACGTATCCCGCCTTGTGCATGAGGGAGATGACCTGCTCCAGGTACTTGCGCGAGATGTGCTGGCGGCGCGCCACGTCGCCGAGCGACACCCAGCCGTCGTGCGCGGCGAGGTCTGCCATCGCGCGCAGCGCATACATTCCCTTGGTCGAGAACATCCCAGCCATCGTCACCTCCGTCTGTTATTTCGGGACGTGTTATTTCTCTCTGAGAGAAATAACACGTCCCCATTGCTCTGAAGAAAGGGGACAGGGTTGCCTAGTGGTCACGGGCCTCGAGCATCTCGTCGAGCGTGCGCCAGGCGAGCTCCGCGCACTTCACGCGCGCCGGCATGTGCGCGATATCGCGCAAAAGCACGCCGTCCTCCAGCGCCTCGAGCGCGGCCTCGTCGGTTTCCTCGCCGCGCAGCATGCGCATGAAGAGGGCGCAGAGCTCGCGCGCCTCCTCCGGTGTCTTGTCGATCATGAGGTCGCTCATGATGTCGGCGCTTGCCTGGGAGATGGCGCAGCCGTGGCCGGTGAACGCCGCCTCCTCGATGGTGCCGTCGTCGGCAAAGCGCACGGAGAACGTGAGCTCGTCGCCGCAGGAGGGGTTCACGCCCTCGTGGCTGC
>CASEGE010000126.1 GCA_949287335.1 uncultured Olsenella sp.
GCCAAAGTGGGGGCCCGAAGGCGTTTTCGCCAACGGGCCCTCGTCCATTTTGTGACAATTGGGACAGGTTCATTTGTCACGCTTGTCGTGCGTGTCGCGCAACCGTGACAAATGAACCTGTCCCAATTGTCACGGGGTTCGCGAAGCCTGACAAAACGCCTCCGTCCCCATCTGTCAGCCGTCTATAAGCAGCGGCTCCATCTCAAAGGTGAGGCAGTTCACGTAGCCGCGGTTCGTAAGGCGCAGCTCGGGCACGCACGCGAGCGACATCACGCCCATCGTCATGAACGGCGAGGGCATCGTGCAGCCCATCTGCTCCCAGGCCCTTCTCGCCCCCGCGACCTTCTCGGCCACGACCTCCACGCGCTCCGTGCTCATGAGGCCGCACACGGGCAGCTCTACGAGCGCGAGCACCTTGCCGTCCGCCACGGCGACCTCGCCGCCGCCGCACTCCGCGAGCGTGCGCGCCGCCAGCGCCATGTCCTCGTCGTTGTCGCCCATCACGAGCAGGTTGTGTGCGTCGTGGCTGACGGTCTGCGCGAGCGCGCCGTGGATGCCAAAGCCGGTCACGAAGCCAAACGAGTGCGTGCCCGCGGCCCCGTGATGCCGGTCGAAGACGGCCACCTTGAGGATGTCGTGCGCGAGGTCTGCCTGGAGTGCGCCGTCCACTACCGGCACCTCGACGACGATGTCGCGCGTGATCGTATCTCCGGGCTCGATGCCCATGGCGCGCACGCGCGCGGTGCCGTCGGGCAGGTCAACGGGGATGCGGAACGTCTCGACCGTGGGCGAGAAGCCCAGGTTCATGGTGTGCGTCATCCACTCCGGCCAGTCGTAGGGCTCAACCGAGAAGAGCGCGCGGCCGTCCTCGGCCACGAGCTCGCCGTCGATGAAGACCTTGCGCGCACGAAAGCCCTCGAGGTCCTCCAGCAGCACGATGTCGGCACACTTGCCCGGCGTGATCGAGCCCATGTCGTGCCCGAGGCCGAAGTACTCCGCACAGTTGATTGTTGCCATCTGGAGTGCGGTCACCGGGTCGAGCCCCAGCTCGACGGCAGTGCGCAGGATGCGGTCCATGTGGCCCTCGTCCACGAGCGTGTGCGGGTGGTTGTCGTCCGAGCAGAGCAGGCAGTGACGAAGGTCCACGCCGCTCGCCACGAGCTGGGGCAGGTAGCCGGGCAGGTTGAGCCACGCGGAGCCCTGGCGGAGCTGCACCCACATGCCCAGGCGGAGCTTGGCGAGCACCTCGTCGAAGCTGCCGGACTCGTGGCAGGAGGAGACGCCGGCCGCCACGTAGGCGTTGAGGCCGCGATCGCGGTCCGGCGAGGGGAAGTGGCCGGTGACCACGCGGTCCGCGGCGAGTGTGGCGCGTACCTCGTCGATTGCGTTCTTCTCGCCCGCCAGGATGCTCGGGAAGTTCATCATCTCGCCGAGCGCAACAACGTTGTCCCAGGTCATGCTGTCTGCGATGTCCGCGGCGGTGACCTCGGCGCCCGTGTCCTCCACGCCCGTCACGGCGGGCACGCAGGACGGTGGCGTCATCATGGCCTTGAGCGGCACGCGCCGCGCGTCCTCAAACATCGCGCGAACGCCGGGCATGCCGGCGACGTTGCCCACCTCGTGCGGGTCGCAGAAGATGCCGGTGGTGCCGTGCGGGACCACGGCGCGCGCGTACTCGGCCACGCCGATCATGGCGCTTTCCACGTGAATGTGGCTGTCCATGAGGCCCGGGGCCGCGTAGAGACCGGTGGCGTCCACGACCAGCGTGTCCGGTCCAATGCAGTGCGCGGCCGTGTGCTCGCCCAGGCCCAGGTAGGCAACGCGGCCGCACGCGACGGCGATGTCGGTGTCGGGCAGGGTCTCGTGGGTGGTGACGCTCACCAGGTTGGCATGACGAATTACAAGCTCGGCGGGCTGGGCGCCCTGGGCCACGCGCACAAGCTCGTCATTGCACTCCCAGAGCGAGGCCTTGCAGAAGCGGTTTCTCATGGCGCACCTCCGGTTTCTCGGCGTTTTGTCAAGGTTAGCGCTGTCGTGGCGCTCGGACGGCAACTTTGCTAGAGTGTTCCGCGAGCGCGTTCGATGGGCTCGGGTGACGCAACACCTCGAACCTGGTCAGGGCCGGGAGGCAGCAGCCATAAGGGGCCTCTGGCGGGCACCCGATCCCATCGAGCGCGCTTTTTTCATGCCGAGTTTTGGCGTGTATCCGGGCACCCCGAAAATTAACGTAACTTGGTTTCCTGAAAGAAAATCGCCAACTGGGCTTTTATCCCAATTCGAGGCGTTTTCAGGAAACCAAGTTACGTTAATTTTCGGGGCACCCGGATACACGCCTCTCGTCGACCCTCTTGGACGGTGGGGATGGTGCATGCGGCTCGCCTCGACGTGCTCGGGCGGAACGTCGGGGCAGCGCGGACGGCGCGCGTGCGATAATGATTCTGCCCTGCGACCGAAGGAGCCTCGTGACTAACCTGCCTGCCCATCGTCTTGACCCGCGCATGCTGCGCGTGTGGTACATCTCCGATGTGATTGGCATCATTGCAGTTGCGGTGCTTGCCGTGGTGGCTTGGGCGGTCGTGCGACATCTGGGCGGCGACGTCTTCTGGGTCTACCTCATTGCCGGCGTCATCGAGGCTATCTGCGTGGGCGATCTTCTCATCTCCCCGCGCGTGGAGATGGCCACCTGGCGCTACGACGTCACGCCCGCTGACGTTGACCTCTACCACGGCGTCTTCACCAAGAAGCGCGTGCTCGTGCCGCTCGTGCGCGTCCAGCATGTGCAGACCAAGCAAGGTCCCATCCTGCGCGCGCACGGCCTGGCAGCCGTGACCATCTCCACTGCGGGCGAGAGCTTCGAGATTCCCGGACTCGCAGAGGAAGACGCCAACGAGCTGCGCGACCGCGTGGCCGAGCTCGCGCGCCTTGCCAAGGAGGACGTGTGAGCGCCGGCGAGAAGGACGGCCGCCCGCCAGCGCCCGGCGCCCCAAGCGAAAGTTCGGGCGGGCTTGAGGA
The DNA here is from genome assembly GCA_949287335.1 of uncultured Olsenella sp. Taxonomy (GTDB): domain Bacteria; phylum Actinomycetota; class Coriobacteriia; order Coriobacteriales; family Atopobiaceae; genus Thermophilibacter. The sequence continues at coordinate 3,013 of CASEGE010000126.1, forward strand.
GGAGCTCGAGCGACTGGTCGTGCCGCACCGCTCTCTCTTCGAGGCCACCGGCCCCACCCCCGAGGCTCTTCTCGGCACGCATCGCGCCAACCCGCTCTCGGTGTTCTCCGAGGCGCTCAAGATGGCGTCGGGCCTCGTGACGCTCGCGGCGTTTTGCCTGGCGCGTGATTTCTTTGCCGGAGACCTCTCCGCGCTCGCCAAACTTGTCGTAGCGGCTGCGGGCATCTTCGTGGCCTGCCTGCTCCTGAGCCTCGCCGTCTGGCGCGCCAAGACCTGGGAGCTCACTGCCGAGGGTGTCCGCCTCTGCTGGGGTCTGGGCTGGGGTCCGTTTAGCCGCCGCAGCCTCACGATTCCCTACGAGCACATCCACACGGTCTCGATGAACTCGTCTCTGCTCGACCGCGTCTTTGGTCTCATGACGCTCGACTTGGACACGGGCGCCGCCGCCTCGGAGGGCGACGCCTCCAAGATCTCCGGCCTCCGTGCGGGCGAGGCCGACGTGCTGCGTGCGGAGCTCTTCCGCCGCAGGCGCGCCGCCGCCGGCCAGGCCAAGGAGGGCGAGAAGGGCGTGGCGCCTGCAGACACGGCGCCCATTGAGGAGCGCCCGCTTGTCATCTTCTCGCTCACGGGTCGCGAGCTCGCGCTCGCCGCGGCGTCCCAGATGAGCGCCGGCGGCCAGGCCGTCGCGCTCGTGATCCTTCTCGTAAACGGGGCCAACCAGCTCATAGAGTGGGGACTGCTCGATATTGTCGGCAAGGGCGACGAGCTCATGGCCGGCATCTCTCCGGTTATTGTGCCCGCGGTCCTGGCATTTCTCGTCATTGCGCTGCTCCTGGGCGCGGCCGTCTCGTTTGTGGTCAACCTCGTGCGTTACGCGGGCTATCGCGTCGAGCGTTACGCGGACCGCGTCGTGGTCGAGCACGGCCTGCTCTCCCGATCGTCGCGCGCCCTCGCAACGGGACGCGTGCAGTACGTGGTGGTGCGCCAGGGCATCATCCGCCAGTTCATAGGGTATGCCGAGGTCACGGTGCAAGTGGTCTCAGCTCCGGGCGAGAAGGACGGCGAGCCCTCGGGCAGCGTGCTCCTGCACCCGTTCATCCGCATGGGCGAGGTCGACGCTTTTCTCGCTGAGGTGCTGCCGGGCTACGCGGGTGTGATGGGACACGTTGAGCTGGGACGCCTTGGGCCGTCCGCGCGTCGACGCTCGGTGGTGCGCGCCGTGATCTGGTGGCCGTTTGCGACAGCGATCTTCTTTGGTGCGCAATGGCTTTTTGGCCTTTCCGGCCTGCTTGAGAGTGCGGGATGGCTGCTGGAGCCACTGCTTGTCGCCGCGACCGTGCTGAGCGCGGTGCTGCTCGTGGGTCTCGTCGCGGATGCGCTCCTGGCGTGGGGTGCGGCGCGCTAC
>CASEGE010000127.1 GCA_949287335.1 uncultured Olsenella sp.
ACGGGGCCCGCCACCGGGAAGCGCCCGCCCAGAAGCGGCCGGCACGGCAGGCGCAGCACGTCCACGCCATCCTCGCGAACCAGGCTGGCTCCCAGGCCCTCGGTGTCGTTGGTCACCACGGCGACGGCGTCGCCCCGCGACACGAGGGCGCGCGCGAGACCCTGCGTGAAGGCCTCGACGCCGCCAAGGTGGGGCGGGTGTACCGCCGAGAAGATCGCGAGGCTGAGACTCATCGGGCTTCTCGCCGCCCGCTCCTGCCGGGCTTCTCGCCGCCCTTGAACTGGGCCCGCACGAGCCAGAGGAGGCTCACGAGCATGAACGCCGCGCTCGCGAGGCACGACAGGACGTTGGCCGCCGTGACGCCGTTCATGCCCAGCGCGCCCACCGCGGGCACCATGACGGCAAGCGAGGCTGCCAGGGCGATGAGGCTGCCGATGAGCGTGGCCCGAAAGCCGCGCAGGGCAATGAGCAGGTCGTTCACGAACCACATGAGACCCGTCACCACCGCGCAGAGCACGAGCGGCTGCAGCAGGTAGAGATGCTCCACGATGCTCTCGCCGTACACGAGCGAGAGCAGGGGCGCGCCCAGGAGCGCAAGCGCCGCCGCACAGACGGCGCCTACGGCCACGATGCCGAGAAACGCCGTGGCGAGCAGCCGCGTAAACCCGCGCGCGTCTCGCGCGGCAAAGCGCTCGGAGAAGTAGCCGAGCAGCGGGTTGTAGATGTAGGAGGCACCCATCTGAATGAGGGCCACGGGCGCGGCAACGGAGGCGTAGATGCCCAGGGCGGCATCCCCCATCACCGCCGAGAGGTACTGGCGCGGCACGGAGGGCGCCGCCGAGCACGCGATACCGGCAACGACCACCGGCGCGCAACGGACGAGCAGGTAGCGCACCTTCTTTGCCGAGATGCGCGGCGCGACCTCCGTGAGCACGCAGGAGCGCGGCAGGTCGTAGGCAACCCCGATGACCACGATGCCCGCCGTCATGGCGAGCAGGGTGAGCTCGAGCGAGTGGGTGGTCGCGAACACGAGAACGAAGAGGACAATCGAGCTCACGCCTTGGAGGGCGAGCGAGATGCCAACGTAGTCCATGCGATGCGCCAGCTGGTCACTCGCATGGAGCACGTCGATCGCGAGCGAGGCCATCTTGTAGAGCGCATAGAGAAAGATTGCGAGCAGGGCCTCGGGGCGGCAGGTGACCGCGGCGTAGCCCATCGTGGCGACCATGGCCACTGCGCAGGTGATGCCCCGGAAGGCCAGGTACTCGCCCGTGGTGTTCTCGCCGCTCACGTCGGAGACCTGATAGGTGTAGGTGCGGTACTGGGCAAGCTGCGAGAAGACCCCGTAGACCGACATGGCGAGTGAGTAGACGCCGGCCGCGTCATAGCCGTCAGAGAGGCGCACAATGAGGATGGTGATGAGCCACTGGCAGCCGAGGTTGGTCAGCGAGCCAGCAGAGTTCCAGAGCATGTTGCGCCGAATGGAAAGAGGCTGGCTGTTGGGACTACTCATGTACGGGACTCCTCGCTGGACGGTGGCGCCTTGCGCGCGCCACCGTACATGGTAGCCGACCCCACGCCCATTCACTAAAATACGAGACCGCAACCACCGGGCGCAAAGGAATGGAGACGGCGATGAGAAGCCTCACCACGGACGAGGTCAAGCAGACCGAGCTCTCCATCCTCCTTGCGTTTGACGAGCTCTGCCGGCGGCATGGCCTCACCTACCTCCTCGCCTACGGAACGGCGCTCGGCGCGGCCCGCCACCAGGGGTTCATTCCCTGGGACGACGACATCGACGCCGTGATGCCGCGTGACGACTACGAGCGGCTCTGGGACCTCTTCCCGGGCGACGAGCTCGCCGAGCGCCTCAAGCTCACTACCTGCCGCGACAAGAGCTCCACGTACAGCTTCTTCAAGCTCACCGACCCGCGCACGCTCGTCGTCGAGTCCTACCTTAGCGAGGAGTTTGCCTCTGGCCTCTGGATCGACATCTTCCCGCTCGAGCGCACGCTGCCGGGCGACCCGGTCGAGAGGACCTGGCGCGCGTGCTCTCGCCGGCTCTTCCTCAAGGCCCAGCGCGTGGCCAATCCAAGCGTGGGAACGTCGCAGAAGGCTGTTGCCATCAAGCGGGTCATAGCGCCGCTCGTGCGGCCCATCGACCCCTACGCCATGGCGACATCCATCGAGCAACGAGCTCGCGGACTCAACCGGCCCGTCAGAGAGTGTCCCGACGACAAGACCGTCTGGTCGTGCATGGACGACCTCTCGGTTGACAAGTGCCGCTACCCCAACGAGATGCTCTTCCCTGCCGGAACGGCCCTGTTCGAGGGTCAGGAGCTGCCCGTGCCTCGCGACCTAGACGGCTATCTCACCCACTGCTACGGCAACTGGCGCGAGCTGCCGCCCGAGAGCAAACGTCGGTCGCACTTCCCCGAGGCGTACGCGCTGGACTTCTCGGAGCACCCGAGGGCCTAGCGCGGGCGGTACACCGTCTTTACGAGCAGCAGCGCCACGGGAACCGCGAGCGTGGCCATCACGTGGTTGGGCAGCTCCCGGTACGCCTTCCAGAAGCACCCGGCAAAGTAGGCGCCCACGAGGTAGAGCGCCGTGCTCTGGGCCTTGACCGAAAGCATGCCTGCGGCGTCCGCGTAGTCGATGTAGTCGCGCTTGAGACGCATGTAGCCAATCGGGTTCTCGCGCGTGACCTGGCGCACGTGGGCGGTGTAGCCGTCGGGCAGGTACTCGCAGATCCAGACGACCTTCGGCAGCACGGCGAGCTGGTAGCGCTGGTCGATCTTGTGGTAGACGTAGGTCTCGGCGATGAACTTCTCGCCGGGAGCCACGTCGTAGGGGTAGGCGCGCAGGATGTCCGTCCGGTAGACGAGCGCCGTGTCGCCCTTGTGGTGGAACTTGTAGTAGAGGTCCCACATCGTGGTGGCCTCGAGGCCCTCGGGAAACCACGTGCCCAGGGGCTCGGTCTCGCTACGGCCGCGCATGGCGATGATGCCCGCAATGCTTGAATCGGGCCTGCGACGCCCCCAGAGCGCGAGCAGGCCCCCCACTGCCGTGGGAACGAGCGTGTCGTCGGAGTCCACGCAGAAGAAGAGCTCGGTCTCGCAGGCCGCCACGCCCGTGTTGTGCGCACGCTGCTTGCCGCCGTTCTCCTGGTAGAGGTAGGTGATGTCGAGCTTACCCTCGGCGATGAAGCCCTCAACGAGGGCGCGCGTGTCATCGATGGAGCCGTCGTCCACGACCATCCAGCAGAAGTCGTCGCAGGTCTGGGCGAGCAGGCTCTCGTAGAGCTTCCCGATGATGTAGCCGCGGTTGTACGTCGGCGTGAACACGGTCATGGTCTTGGGCACAGGAGCCTCCCGGCAGCAGGTTCTTCTTGCTGACATTGTACGTGACGCGTACGCCACCCGCGCCATTCGAAGCTGGCTCAACTGGCACAGTCGCGCAAGCCAGCTTACAGAATAGTGAGTTGAAACTCGGCAGAAGATAAGCGTAGAGTCTTGCGCACGTAAGCCACGAGCAAGCTTGGAGCAGCCATGTCGCTAACGAGAAACGAGTTCGAGGTCCTGCGCGCGCTCGCCGGAACCGGCGAGGCCATGGACGCGCCGCGCATAGCACAGGCAGCGGGGCTCGACCCCGACCAAGCCACCACCGCCTTGGACGCCTGCGAGGCGCGGGGCCTCATTGCCGCCGAGCGCATCACCGAACAGGGCATCGAAGCGCTTGAGCCGTACCGCGTCCGCAACGCCGTCATCATGGCGGCCGGCTTGTCCAGCCGCTTTGTCCCGCTCTCCTACGAGCGTCCCAAGGGCATGCTCCGAGTAAAGGGCGAGGTGCTCATCGAGCGCCAGATTCGTCAGCTCCTCAAGCGCGGCATCACGGACATCGCCGTGGTGGTGGGCTACAAGAAGGAGTACTTCTTCTACCTTGCGGCAAAGTACGGCGTGCGCATTGTGGTCAACGACCTCTACGCCGAGAGAAACAACAGCTGGACGCTCTATCTTGTCCGCGACAAGCTCTCAAACACCTACGTCTGCTCGTCGGACGACTACTTCACCACCAACCCGTTTGAGCGCTACGTGTTCAAGTCCTACTACGCCGCAACGTATGCCGAGGGCCCCACGGACGAGTGGTGCCTCAGGGTGGGTTCCAACGACCGCATCACCGGGGTCACCGTTGGCGGGCACGACTCCTGGGTCATGCTCGGTCATGTCTACTTTGACGAGAGGTTCTCCAAGACCTTCGTGCCCCTGCTCGAAGATGCCATCTGCCGCCCGGAGACCCAGGGCAAGCTCTGGGAGTCTATCCTTGCGGACAACCTCAAGGCGCTTGACATGGAGATCCGCCGCTACCCCGAGGACGTCATCCATGAGTTTGACTCTCTGGCCGAGCTCGAGACGTTTGACGGTGACTTCATCACCAACGTAGACTCCGAGATCTTTGACAACATCGTCTCCGTCCTTGGCTGCACGCGCGAAGAGATCAAAGACTTCTACCCGCTCAAGCAGGGGATCACCAATCTCTCCTGCCACTTCTCCACTAATGAGGGCGAATGGGTCTATCGTCATCCCGGCGTGGGGACCGAGCTGCTCATTGACCGGCGTGCCGAAGTCACCGCCCTCAAGACCGCGCGGGGGCTCGGCGTGGACGATACCTTTGTCTACGAAGACCCCGACCGCGGTTGGAAGATCTCACGATTCATCCCGGACAGCACCCAGCCAGACCCGCACGATCCCGCACAGTGCGCGCGCATGATGCACATGGCCCGCGCTGTCCATGACTCGGGGGCATCCATCGAGCGCCACTTTGACTTCCACGACGAGGCGAACCGCTATCTCGACCTGCTCCTCGCCCGAGGCCCCATCGACATTCCTGGCTTCTCCGAGATGCACGAGAAGGTCGAGCGCCTTGCAGGCCACGTGCGAGCGGACGAGGCTCCCACGTGCCTGTGCCACAACGACTTCTTCATGCTCAACTTCCTCGTTGACGCGAGCGACAAGTACTACCTCATCGACTGGGAGTATGCCGGCATGGGAGACTACGCCAACGACTTTGGCACCTTTGCCGTCTGCTGCCAGCTCAGTGACGACGAGATGCACGCTGCCCTCACGGCCTACTTTGACCGTGAGCCAACCACGGGCGAGCTCAGGCACAACCTCGCTCACGTTGTTCTTGCGGGCTGGTGCTGGTATCTCTGGGCGCTCCTCAAGGAGGCCGAGGGCGACAACGTGGGCGAGTGGCTCTACATCTACTTCAGCTACGCCGACAAGTACCTCGACCGTGCGCTCGCGCTCTACGAGGAGGCGTAAATGGGCTACGGTCTCTTAAGCGGCATACTCTGGGGTCTTGACACCGTCGTGCTCGGAATCGCGCTTGCGCAGGCACCCTACGTTGGGACCGCCGAGGCGCTCGCCTTTGCGGCCATCGCGAGCTCGTTTCTGCACGATCTCTTCTGTGCGGCGTGGCTCTACGTCTACATGGCCGTGAGGGGCAGGCTGCGCGACACGCTTCGCGCGCTGCGCACGAGAAGCGGACTCGTGGTTGCGCTCGGTGCCCTGCTCGGCGGTCCACTGGGCATGACGGGCTATGTCGTTGCCATCAACAACATCGGCCCCGCCTACACGGCAATCATCTCGGCCTTCTATCCCGCCCTCGGGGCCTTTCTCTCCTTTGTCATCCTCAAGGAGCGCATGCGTCCGGGACAGATTGTCGCGCTTCTCGCCGCGCTGTTTGGCGTCATGGCGATGGGATATATCTCCGCAGGCTCATCGGAGTCGGGCGACCCCCTCATCGGCCTTTTGGGCGCCGCGCTAACCGTGGTGGGCTGGGGCTCTGAGGCGGTGCTCTGCGCCTGGGGCATGCGCGACGACGCCATGGACAACGAGACCGCCATTCAGATTAGGGAGACGACTTCCGCTCTTGTCTACGCGGCGCTCGTGCTCCCCCTCTTTGGGGCCTGGGGGTTCACCGCCCAGGCGGCGCCCTCCCTGGCAACGGCCGTGGTGGCGCTCTCCGCCCTTGCGGGTGCGGCCTCGTACCTCTTCTATTACAAGGGCATATCCAAGATTGGGGCGGCGCGTGCCATGGCGCTCAACGTCTCCTACTCGGCGTGGGCGGTCGCCTTTGGCTTCCTGCTCCAGAGCACCGTGCCGAGCCTTGAGACAGTGTGCCTGTGCTTGGTCATTCTGGCCGGGACGATTCTCACGGCATCCGACTGGCACGAGCTCTTTGGGCGCGCGCCAAGGGCCGCCAGCTAGCGAGACGCTCATCAAGCTCCTCCCGTCCCAAAAGAGGTCACAGGAAATAAGTTATAGCAACGCCATCAATTTGCCACAGCGCCAGCTACGCCAAGACAGGTGACACCTCATTATCTATAATGCCAGAGAATCAAACGGTCCTTGGGAACGAGCATCGATGAAGGTACTTGCCATAATCCCCGCTTATAACGAGGAGGAGTCGATTTCCTCGACTATTGAGGAGCTTCTTACAGCCCATACGGGCTGCGACTACCTCGTGGTCAATGACGGTTCGTCAGATGCTACCGAGCGAATCTGCCTCGAGCGTGGCTTTAGACATGTGAGTCATCCCACCAACCTTGGCCTTACGGCCGGCTTCCAAACAGGCGTCAAGTATGCGCTGGCTCATGGATATGATGCCGTTGTCCAATTTGATGCGGATGGCCAGCATGTGCCGGACTATCTCCCCAAGATGATCAGCGAGATGGAGGCAACCGGGTCAGATATCGTCATAGGGTCCCGCTTTGTGACTGAGGGAAAGCCCCTCTCCGCACGCATGATCGGCTCCCGGCTCATCTCTAGAATCATCCGCCTCACCACGGGGCAGCGCATCAATGACCCAACGTCTGGCCTTCGCCTCTACAACAAGGCCATGATGGAGGAGTTTGCCCGACGCTTTGACTTTGGCCCCGAGCCGGACTCCCTAGCCTACCTCATGCGCCGGGGTGCCCGCGTAAGCGAGGTCCAAATGACAATGCGCGAGCGTCAGGCAGGAGAGAGCTACCTCAACGTTACTAAGTCCATCTCGTACATGGCGAGGACCTGCACGTCCATCCTTCTCGCCCAATGGTTCAGGTGATCACTATGTCGGTTGCGCTTAGGGTTTCCCTCTTTATCTGCTCGCTTCTCGTTCTGTTCTTTGTGATGAGAAGGATCAAAAAGGCCGGACTCGAGATTTCCGATTCCGTCTTCTGGCTCGTTCTCTCGCTTGTGCTCATTGTCATCGCCGTGTTCCCGCAGATTGCCTACTGGGCATCCGACCTTCTGGGCTTTGGCGCGCCTGTGAACTTTATCTTTTTCTGTGGCATCATCGTGCTGCTCGTGCGCACGTTTGCACAGGATCAGAAGATCTGCATGCTCAAGAAAAAGCTCACCGCTCTGGTGCAGAACGAAGCGCTACGGGATCATTAAGCTCGACGCCTTCTGGCCCCGGGGCTTTGGTGACAAAGGTGACAGGGTAAGTTGTCACCATGAGACTCATGGTGACAACTTACCCTGTCACCTTTGTCACCAAAGCCCCGGGGCCAGAAGGCGTCGAGCTTAATGATCCCGTAGCGCTTCGTTCTGCACCAGAGCGGTGAGCTTTTTCTTGAGCATGCAGATCTTCTGATC
>CASEGE010000128.1 GCA_949287335.1 uncultured Olsenella sp.
GCAAACGTCCTTGACTACCTGCCCGAACTCCGCGCAAACCGAGCCCGCCTGCGCGAGGAGGGCGGCCCATTCGACCTTATCGTGCTGGATCCGCCGGCCTTTACCAAGAGCCGCGGCACCGTCTCCCACGCAGCGCGCGGCTATCGCGAGATCAACTACGAGGCGCTGCGCCTACTGCCCCGTGGCGGCCACCTCGCCACCTGCAGCTGTTCTCACTTCATGACGCGAGACCTTCTCGCCAAGGCGATTGCTGAGGCCGCACATCAGGCAAACGTGCAGCTCAAGCAAGTTGAGGAGCGTCAGCAGGCTCCGGACCACCCCATCCTCTGGGGCTTCCCTGAGAGCCACTACCTTGACTTCTTCATCTTCCAGGTTGTGTGACGCACGACGCGACAGGCACGGCTGAACCCAGGCTAGCAGTCCGCCCTAGCGACGACGGGCCCGAAAGAAGGAGCGCAGCTGCTCAGCCGCCTCGTCCGCAAGCACGCCGCTCGTGACAGCGAACTCGTGATTGAGACGAGGGTCATGGCTCACGTCAAAGAGCGTCCCGAGCGCACCGCCCTTGGGGTCGGCGGCACCATACACGCAGCGGTCGATTCGTCCGTTCACCATGAGGCCCGCGCACATGAGGCAGGGCTCGAGCGTCACGTACACCGTGCATCCCGTAAGCCGCCAGCGGCCGAGCGCGCGCGACGCCTCCACCATGGCCCTAAACTCCGCGTGTGCCGACGGGTCCAAGTCGTTCTCGCGACGGTTGTGTGCGCGCCCCACGACCTCGCCATCGCAGACCACCACGGCGCCGATGGGGACCTCGCCCTCGGCCGCCGCCAATTCGGCCTCCTCGAGGGCCATGCGCATGTACGTCTCGTCGTTCTTCTCGCTGGCGTTCTTCTCGCTGGCGTTCTTCTCGCTGGCGTCCATCTTTTGTCCCCCGCATCTCAATCGAGCCCATATGGGGTAGGATACTAGTGCTTGACCACGCGGAGGAGTGGCAGAGCGGTTGATTGCAGCGGTCTTGAAAACCGTCGAGCGGGTAACCCCCGTTCCGAGGGTTCGAATCCCTCCTCCTCCGCCATGTGCAGCCCATCCGAGCCCCGTCGGGAAGCGCCCCCGGCGGGGCTCGTGTGTCATGGTCGGGGCAACCGGAACGTGACAAATTAACCTGTCCCAAGTGTCACATCGGGGCGGAAGGAAAACCTGACAAAACGCCTCCGTCCCCACTTGTCAGGTGAGGCGGCGGTGCACCCAGGCAATGACGCCCAGCATGGCCACCGTGTCCGCCAGCGCAAGCGCGGTGCCCAGGTAGTTGTAGCCGCTCCTCTTGATGGGGCGCTCAATCGCGGCCGCCCCTGTCTCGGCGGCGGCCTCGTTGTAGGCAAGGTTCTCGGCACGCGCGTTAAGCCAGGTGTAGAGCACGTTCTTTGACGCCCGTCGCAGGTTGGAGAGGTAGCTCGTGGCACGCGGCGCCTCCGCGGTACCGCGCACGCGCGAGAGCTCCTCCTGGGTGTACCCGTACGAGAAGGACCCGTTGCGGAAGACGCCGTCCATGAAGAGGTCGCCGCCCGCGCGCAGCGTCTGGTCGACGCTCATGTACTGCTGGTGGTCGGCGTAATCGGTGATGACGGAGCCCTCGAAGCCCCACTCATTGCGCAGCACGCTCGTGAGCAGCGCGCGGCTGCCACCCGCCCATACGGCACCGATGCGGTTGTACGAGGTCATGAGCCCGCTCGCCCCGCCCTCGACGGCAAGCTCAAACGGCCTGAGGTAGAGCTCGCGAAGCGTCTGCTCGGTAAGCCAGGTGTAGAGCGAGTCGCGGTAGGAGTCCTGGTTGTTCACGGCAAAGTGCTTGAGGTAGCAGTACGTGCCCGCGTCCTTTGCGCCGGCCACCACCTCTGCCGCCATGGTCCCGCACACAAGGGGATCCTCCGAGTAGTACTCGTAGTTGCGCCCGCCGATGGGGCTGCGGTGCAGGTTGGCGCACGGGGCGTAGAGCCCGTCCACACCGAGGATCGCCGCCTCGTAGCCAAGCTGCTGGCCGTACTCGTGCGCGAGCTCGGCGTTCCACGTCTGCGCCAGAACCGAGGAAGCCGGGTAGCCCACGCCATAGGAGAGCTGGTTGAACGACCCCACCTGCGCGGGCCCGTCAACCTCCTTGGTGAGCGGCTTGCCAATGCCGTCGATGCGCGTCGTGGCGAGGTAGCCGTGCAGCACAAGGCGGCTCATGTCGTCAACGGAGAGGTAGTCGAGGATAATCTCCCAGCGAGGGTCGTCATAGTCCTGGCCGAGCTCGATCCCCAAGTCCGTGAGCTCTCCGTTTGCCGAGAGCTGCCAGGAGACCCCCGCGGCCGTGCTCGACGGCTGGACAAAGGACGAGAGCAGGCTGTTCTCGTAGAGTCGGGCATCCGCCTCAACTTGTTGCTCGTCATAGAGGTTGAGCGCCGCAACGCCGTCCGTCATGGCGCGGTTTGCGCTCCCCGCGCGCGGGAACGTGCCCGCGAAGTCAGCGCGCGTCAGATACGTGATGTCGGCCCCGGAGTCCAGGCCGTCCACGGAGACCCCGTCGAGTGCGGCGTCGCCCGTAAAGCGGTTCTCGACCGTCGCGCCCGTCTCGAGGTTCGCCTCGCAGAGAACGTCGCGCGGCAGGAGCAGGCACCGCCGCGCGCCCGAGCACTCCGCGAGGGTGTGCGCGTCCTGCTTGAGCTCAACGACGTAGCTGCCGCGCTCGAGCTCGTATCCCGCAAAGCCGTTGTCGTTTGCGTCGTAGCAGTCGTAGGAGGCCACGTCGTCGAGGGTGAACGCGAGCGTCACGTCCTGACTCTCGCCCGGCGCGAGAAGCCCCGTCTTGGCAAAGGCCACGAGTTCGGTCGCGGACTTCTCGATGCCCCCGGTGGTGTAGGGCGGCGTGCAGTAGAGCTGCACCACGTCACGGCCCGCCACCTCGCCGGTATTGGTCACGCGCACCGTGAGCGAGACCTCGGAGTCGCGCGCCACGGTCGACCCGTCCCTGTTGGAGGCATCGACAATCTCCCACGAGAAGGACGTGTAGCTCAGACCGTAGCCAAACGGGTACTGCACCACGCCCTCGTAGCCGCTTCCGTGCTCGGTCTGCACGTTGTCCCAAAATCCCTCGGCATCCGCCGTCTCGTACCAGCGATACCCCACGTAGATGCCCTCGACATAGTCCACAAAGCGCACCGCGTCATAGGTCTCCTGCACGCCCACGTTAACGTTGAGCGTTCCGTCCGCGGGGTAGAGGCCGTCCTCGTTGGTGTAGGAGCCCTCACCCATGACGCCGGAGTTTGCCCAGCTCGCTGCCGTTGAGAAGTCGTAGGCAAAGGTATCCGTGGTGCGCCCGGACGGGTTCACGTCACCCCAGAGCACCGAGGCCACCGCCCGCGCACCCACCTCGCCGGTGGTACCCACGAGAAGCGCGGCGTCTATCCCGGGAATGGTCTCCAGCTCGCCGAGCTCCATCGTGTTGGTGGAGTTGACCACCACGACCACGTGCTCGTAGGTGGCGCCCACGTAGCGCAGGAGGTCCTCCTCCTCGCGAGAGAGCTCAAGGTAGCCGCGCGTTGCGTCAACCCGAACGTCGCCGCCGAGCTCGCATACCTTGTACTGGGCGGCCGGTGCGTCGATGGACTCCCCCAGCACGCGCCCAATGACCACAAGGGCGGTGGCCGAGAACGACTCCGCGCTGGCGAGAAGCTCCTCGGAATAGCAGCTCTTGTCGGCAATGCGCGGCTCGTAGAGGCGGCAGTACTCGGTGTCCTTGCTGTTGAGCGCACCGGCGCCCTTGTAGGCACGCTCGCCGTAAAAGCCGCGGTACATATCCGTGAGCTCATGGTTGTACGAGATGCCACGCTCGTCCAGCGCGTCGAGAAGCCCCATGACCGAGCCCGTGACCTGGCCAGACCCGGAGCCCGAGCCAACCCACTGCGTCGATGCCCACCCAAAGACGTTGACCTTTGTCGTGCTCGAGGGAAGCGGGAGCGCCTCGTCCTCGTTTCGCAGCAGCACGATGCCCTCCGCCTCGATGCGCTCGGCGAGGGCGCGGCCCGCCCCCATGGCCTCCTCGCGCTGCTCGGGCGTTGCGTCCACCGTATCGGAGCCCAGGTAGGAGTTCACCGTGTCGCCGAGAAGTGCCATGGCAACCGTTGCCGCAGCGAGCGCGCCCACCACGCCAACGGCGGCAACACCCGCGGCAACGCGCGCAATCTTTCTGGCAACGGACGGGCGAGACAAGCGGGCTCCTTTCGACCACACCATGATAGCGGCGTTTTGCCAAGGCGGGCCCGCGCGGCGGCAGCGGGCGCACGCCCTTCTCGCCGCACGCGCCCGCATCGGCTACAATGACGTGTGGAAAATCCACCCAAGAGAAAGGTCCGCATGAAACCTCGACCTTACCGTCGATGACCCTGCGGCGCGCTCCCACGCGCGTCCGCCGACGCAAACGCACGTAAGGAGCGCACATGATCTACCTGTCCCAGCTCTTGGGCAACCCCGTTCTTGACGCCGACGGCGAGAAGGTCGGCACGGTCTCCGACC
>CASEGE010000129.1 GCA_949287335.1 uncultured Olsenella sp.
GCCTAGGCCACGTCTGCCTTCCAGAGGCCGTGCAGGTTGCAGTAGGCGTAGACGGTGCCGCCCGCGGAGCAGCAGGCGCCAAACTTGGTCTTGGGCTCGTCGCCGGGCTTCAGGTGCTTGAGGCAGAGCTTGCCATCCGTGACGAGCGCGATCCACTCGATGTAGTGCTCCTCGAGCATGGGGTGGGCCACCTCGCCCACGGAGACCACGATGTGGTTGCCGTCGGTGGTGACGACGGGCACGTGCTTCTCGGTGGCGGCGTCGGTTGAGCCGGCAACGAGCAGCTCCATGGGCTCGCCACAGCAGCTCGGCGTCACGCCCCCGTCCTTCACGACGGCAACGATGTTGCCGCAGTGGTTGCAGCGATAGAACTTTGCCTCGGCCATGGGAGTTCCTCTCTCTTGTCGCCCGCCCTCTGCGCGCGCTGCTCTATTGATACCCGTTTGCTCGCAATTCTTGCGCCGGACGAGAAAAACGAGGTTATCCTGCAATCCAACCACCGTCGACGGGCAGCACCGCGCCGTTCACGTAGCTTGCCTCGTCGCTTGCGAGGAAGAGCGCGGCGGCGGCAATCTCCTCAGCGGAGCCCGGCGCGGGGGCGCAGTCGAGGACGGGCTTGATACGACCATAGCCGGCGGGGTTGGGCATGCCCATGGAGGTGGCAATCTCCGTGTTGATGCCACCGGGAGCGATGCAGTTCGTGCGGATGCCGTCTGCCATGTACATGTAGGCGGTGTTCTTGGTGAGCGAGATGAGGGCGGCCTTGGAGGCGCAGTAGATGGCGCCCGCGCAGGTCTTGAGGCCGCCGACGGAGGCAACGTTGACGATCGAGCCCTTGGTCCCCGCAGCCTTGAAGACGTTCACCGCAGCGCGCATGGCGGCGAGCGGGCCGTAGACGTTGACCTTCATGACCCGCTCGTACTTCTCGTCCGTGGCGTCGCCCACCGGGCTCATGTCGTCCATGATGCCGGCGTTGTTCACGAGGATGTTGAGGGTGCCAAACTGCTTGACGGCAAAGTCGATCATGCCCTCGTTGACCTCACGAGACGAGATGTCGCCCGGGTAGACGGCAACCTCGCCCGGAGCGTCGGCCAGGCTGGCGGCAAGCTCTTCCAGGCGCTCCTTGCGACGCGCCACGGCAACCACCTTGGCTCCCTCGCGCGCAAAGAGCTCCACGATGGCATGGCCCATGCCGGACGACGCACCCGTGACGACGGCAACCTTGTTCTCTAGCCTCATGCTGCTTCCTTTCCGCCGTTTGCGCCCCGTGCGCAAACCTGGTGTTTCCTTACCCCTGCCAGGGCCCGGAAGAAACAACAATGCGGCAGGCGGCACCTCCGCTTCGGCAAGCAGCCGCGCGGGCAACCAGTCAGCCAAACCTTCGCCCCCGTCTCAGTGAGTGCGCGAAAGTCGGCGGATATTTCTCAAAACCGTGCTTCTCGCCCCTCTCCCAACTGGGAAAACGTGGCGAGAAAAACGAGTTTCCGAGAAACACACGCCGACTTTCGCGCACTCGCTGAGGAAGAGAGCGAGACGAGGCAGGTGCTGAGCGCGGGCCGGGGCGAGACGAGGCAGGCGCGGGGTGCGGAGCGCGAGGCGGGGCGGGCGTGGAGCGCGGGGCGAGCCCCGTCGCCCCTTACGCCACGAGAACCTTGCCCTGGCGGCCCACGAGGTCGGTCATCTCGGCGAGAAGGACCATGTTGCGCGCATCGATCCGGCAGGGCAGCTCCATGCGCATGACGTCGCCGGAGGTGGCCTCCACGCGCAGCTCAACGTGGTCGAGCCCGGGATAGCGGCCCAGGATGGAGCCGAGCGTGTCCATGTAGGGGCGCGTGAGCAGCGCGGCGGGGATGTTCACCTCGAGGACCTTGGGGCGGTTGCTCTTCTCGTCCAGGATGAGCGGCTCCACGTTCATGCAGATGATCTGGTTGCCGCGGTCCCCGCGCTCGAGCTTGCCCTCCACCTTCACAAAGACGTCGCCGGCGCTCTCGCCGGTCTCCTCGTCCACCTGGCCCACCAGCGCGCCCGCGCACTTCTTGTAGAGCTTGGGGAAGACGACGAGCGTGACCTCGCCCTCCATGTCCTCGAGGGTCACGATGGCCATGGGGTCGCCGTTCTTGGTGGTCTTCTTCTGGACGGCCGTGACCATGCCGGCAAGACGGATGACCTTGCCCTCGGGCACCTTGAAGCGCTCGTGGACGGCGCCGGTGGCATCCGTGACCTCCTCGGCCACCTCGATGTCGGCAACGGTGAAGTCTCGGTTCTTGGCGAGCGCGTACTCGTACGGGCGCAGCGGGTGGTCGGAGACGTAGAGGCCCAGGACCTCGTGCTCCTTTGCCAGCTTGACGGAGCGGTCCCACTCGATGCCGTCCGGCTCGGGAACGGTGTTCTCAAAGCCCGAGCCCTCCACGTCGCCAAAGAGGTCGAACATCGAGAACTGCCCGGCGGCCCGCACCTTTTGGCGCTTGGCCGCGGCGTCGATGATGTTCTCGGGGTTGGTCTTGTCAACGAAGCGCATGAGCTGCATGCGGGTGTAACCCGTGGAGTCAAAGGCGCCCGAGCAGATGAGCGCCTCGACCACACGGCGGTTTGCCTGGCCGGAGTCCATGCGGTCCACGAAGTCGTGGAGGTTCTTGAAGGGGCCGTTCTTCTCGCGCTCCGCCATGATGGCCTCGCCCACGCCCTCGCCCACGCCGCGGATGCCGGCAAAGCCGAAGCGCACGCCCTCGCTCGTGGCCGTGAAGTCGCGGCCGGACTCGTTGATGTCCGGCGGCAGGATGGCCACGCCCTCGTGGCGATACGCGGTGACGTAGTGGACGATCTTGTCGGTCTTGCCCATGTAGGACGTGAGGACCGAGGCCATGTACTCGCGCGGGTAGTGGGCCTTGAGCCAGGCCGTCTGCATGACCAGGATGGCATAGCCGGCCGAGTGCGACTTGTTGAAGGCATAGGACGCGAACTCCAGGACGTCGTCCCAGATCTTCTGGGCCGTCTCCTTCTTGTAGTCGTTCTTGACTGCGCCGTTCATCCAGTGGTCGTAGGTGGTCTCGTCCTTGCCGTCGTCCCAGTGGAAGACCGTGTCGGTGAGGAGCTTGATCTTCTTCTTGGCCACGGGCTTGCGGATGCGCGAGTCGGACTCGCCGGCGGAAAATCCCGACATCTTCATCGAGATCTTCATGACCTGCTCCTGGTAGACCATGGTACCGTAGGTCTCGCCCAGGATGTCGTCCAGGCGCGGGTCGTAGGAGACGGCCTCCTCGCGCCCGTTCATGCGGTTGATGTAGCTCGTGACCATGCCGGCGCCCAGGGGTCCCGGGCGGTAGAGAGCGATAAGAGCGACCACCTGCTTGTACTCGGTGGGACGCATGTTCTTGATCGTGGACGTCATGCCGGCGGACTCGATCTGGAAGACGCCGGCCGTGCGGCCCTCGCGCATGAGCTTGTAGATCTCTGGGTCGTCGAAGGGAATCTCGTCGACGTTGATGTCTATGCCGTAGTTGGCCTTGATGTTGGCGAGCGCCTTGGAGATGACCGTGAGGGTGCGCAGGCCCAGGAAGTCCATCTTGAGCAGGCCCATGTCCGCCACGGAGTGGCCCTCGTACTGGGTGATCTCGACGCCGCCCTTGGTGTCCACCTTGGTGGGCACGTGGTCGTTCACCGGCGTGGGCGTGATCAGGACGGCGCAGGCGTGGA
>CASEGE010000130.1 GCA_949287335.1 uncultured Olsenella sp.
ACCGTATCCCCGGTTGCGGTGCCGAGAAATGCGGCCGGCTGTACCAGCAATCGGTCGATAGTGCCGAGAAAAACCACCCCCTGTACCACGTTGGCGCCTCCGTCGAGAAGGCCCGTGGTACAGGGGGCGGCTTTTCCGGTCGCGATTCACGGGAACGTGGTACATGCCCCCGCTTTTCTCGCCGCAAGTGTTGGAGGCACGGTACAGAGGGCGGCATTTCTCGCCGCGCATCCGGTCCAAGCGATACAGAGGACGGCTTTTTCCGACACGGCCGCCGGCGCGACGGTACAGAGGGCGGCATTTCCCGCCGCGCATCCTGCCCAAGCGGTACAGAGGGCGGATTTCCCCGCCCGCCGCCAGCGCCCCTACATCGTGAGCGCGCCGATGGGGAAGACGTACACGCCCGTCTTCTTGTCGAGGCGGGGCCGATTGCAGCTTCCCATGATGACGGCGAGAAACGCGGGGTCGGGGCAGGCGCGCGCCGGGTTCTTGCGCAGCTTGCTCCGCAGGCGCGTGAGCCCGCGCGCCGCGTCCTCGAACTGCGACTCGCCAATCGCCACGTTCACGGCGCCCCAGCGCCCGTCGGAAAGCGTGATGACGGCGTCGGCACGGGCGCCGTCGGAGTCCGCGTAGTAGCGCACCGTGGGCTCGCCCTCGGGCTCGAGCACCGCCGCATAGGCGTTGAGGTCGCGCAGCACGAGGCAGCGGAGCAGCGAGAGGAGCGTCTTCGCGTCCTGAAGTAGCGTGTCGGGCGTGTGCGTGAGCAGCATCGCGGGGATTGACGGGTCAACATACTGCAGCCGGGGCTTGAAGCGGACGCGCGACGTCGAGCGAACGGGCGCGCGCCAGCCCTCCACCGCATAGGCGAGATACGTCTCGAGGAAGATCTGCCGGTAGTCGCGCGCGGTGTTTCTCGAGAAGGGCTTCTCGCCGCGATCGGCCGCGTAGGCCGCATAGTCCTCGTAGGTTGCCTGCCAGTCGCATGCGGCGTGCGCGCAGGCAACCTTGATTGCCATGGGGAGCCGCTTGCTCCTGCGGGGGAGCTCCTCCTCCATGACCGTTTGGAGCAGAACGCGGACGAGACGCGCGGATGCCTCGGCCCCCAGGCCCTGAAGGCGCGGCCACCCGCCCTGGCAGATTGCCTCGGCAACCTCGGGCAGGCCCATGTGGCATGACATGGGGTAGAAGTTGTGCGTGAAGAGGCCCATGAGCGAGACGCTCATGTTGGAGAGCCCCGCCTCGGCGAGCGTGAGGGGCCAGAGGCGCACGATGGGCGAGCTCGAGATCCGGCGCTCCTCCTCAGGACTTCCGTCGACGGAACTCACAAAGAGATACGAACCGCCGCGTGCCTGCGCAGCCGTCTTGGCGAGTGAGGGGATGAGCTGCCACTCGTCAATGACGTGCGGGGCCTGTCCGCCCAGAAGGGCGCGCTCGGGGTTGCTCTCGATGATGGGGCGGATGCTCTCGTCGTCCGCGGCGATGACGCTGCGGCCCTGCGCGAGGGCCGTCCAGCTCTTGCCGGCGCCGTGCGGCCCGACCAGCCGCACAATTGTGTGCGTTTTGAGGAGGTTCCTCAGTTTTCCGTCGATGAGGCGAATTCGATAGCCGTTTGGCCGGAGGTGCCCGTGCTCCGCTTCTTCCCTTTTCATCAAAAATCATCTCTATTCTGATTAATGAAATTAATTGACCGAAATAGAGTAAATTAAGTATACAAAACAGAGTAACTAAAACGAGCAAAACAGAGAAAAATCAAATTCTTTAATTAATAAGTATCCCTCAAAACAAGCGAGAAACCCCTCAGATTTCGACAATTAGTGATAATTTGCCGCTCACCCCCGCCGAATGACGCCCATGGAGGGCTTCGGTAGAGTGCCATCCAACGCACGGCGCTCAGCCGGAGCATTTTTGTAGAAAATGTGACGTTCATAAAGTAAGGAGGAAGCATGGTAGGAATCGTCGTTATGACCCACGGTGGCCTCGCTGAGGGCCTTGTGAGCGCGAGCGAGGTCATCATGGGGCCCGCCCAGCAGGTGAAGACCCTCGCCCTCAGGCGCGAGGGCAACGTCGACGAGCTCGCCGCGGAGTTTGCCGCCGCGCTCGACGAGGTTGACACGGGCGATGGCGCCCTCGTGCTCTGCGACCTGTTTGGTGGCTCGCCCTGCAACGTGGCGAGCATGGGCCTTCGCACGGCCCGCAACTATCACCTCGTCGCGGGAGCGAACCTCCCGATGCTCATCGAGGCGATCAACAGCCGCGACGAGGGGCTCGACGCCGAGGCGCTCGCAAAGCGCTGCGTTGAGACCGCACATGAGGGGATTCGCCACATCAACGAGCTTCTCGCCCAGGCGTAGGTCCCGAATCTGGGGTTGCGATCGGGACATCCCGATCTGAAAAGTAGGCACCGTACAAGAAAAGGAGAGGAAATGGGCAAGATTACGTGGGCACGCGTCGACTACCGCCTGATTCACGGCCAGGTGATCACCAAGTGGTCGAAGATTGCCTCCGCCAACGAGATCATCATCGTTGACAACGTGCTCGGCCAGGACGAGTTCATGGCGAGCATCTACAAGATGGCCGCGCCCTCCGGCGTGAACGTCGACATCAAGACCGCCGCTGACGCCGCTGCCGCCTATCAGGCCGGCGCGCTCGGCAACGGCAACATCTTCCTGCTGTTCAAGGATGTTCACACGGCGCGCGCCTCGCACGAGGCGGGCCTCGCGTTCGAGACGCTTCAGCTCGGCGGTATCCCTGCCGAGGCCGGTCGCAAGGTCGTCTTTCCTGCGGTCGCCTTCGGTCCGTCGGAGGCTGAGGATGTTCGTGCCCTGCACGACGCGGGTGTGAACATCGAGATTCAGGTCGTCCCCGAGGAGGCTGGCATCTCCTACGAGGAGGCCATGAGGAAGTACGAGTCGTAAAGGAGAAACGTCATGGGTCTCAACCTGTTCTTTGCCATAGTTGGCGGCCTGTGGTTCTGGTGGGCGGCCGGCCTCGCTGGCTACTCGTTCATCCAGACCATGAAGTCGCCGCTGCTCGTGGGCACCGTCCTCGGCGCGCTTACCGGCAACCTCGAGACGGGCGTCATCACGGGCGGCAGCATCGAGATGGTCTATCTCGGCATGGTCGCCGCCGGTGGCAACATCCCGTCCGACCGCGTCTTCGCGGCCCTCATCGCCGTTCCCATTGCCATCCAGACCGGCTGCACCCCGGAGACCGCCGTCTCCATCGCCGTGCCCCTGGGCGTCCTTGGCGTTCTCGTCAACAACGTCCGCCGTACCGGTAACGCCGTCTTTGTGCACTGGGCCGACAAGTACGCCGATAAGGGCGACGTGAGCGCCGTCTGGCGTTGCGCCACGATCTACCCGCTCATCTTTGGCTTCATCCTGCGCTTCCCGCTGATGTTCGTCATCAACTACTTCGGTGCCGACCTCGTGACCTCGCTGCTCAACGTCTGCCCGCAGTGGATCCTCACCGCGTTCAACGTCATGGGCGGCCTCCTTCCGGCCCTCGGCTTCGCCACCGTCGTGTTCATGATCGGCAAGATGAAGTTCCTGCCGCTGTTCATCATCGGCTTCTTCCTCGTCCAGTACCTCCAGATCCCCACGATGGCCGCCGCCATCTTTGGCATCTGCCTTGCCCTTCTCGTCACCTTCATGGGCGAGGACGACTCCTTCGCCACCCTGCGCGAGCTCTCCGAGAAGGCCGCCGCGGCCGGCGAGCAGCGCATGCTCAGCACCAAGGACGTGAACGGCGTCTTCCTGCGCTGGCAGTTCACCGCCGAGATCTCCAACTCCTTCGAGCGCATGCAGTCCGTGGCCGTCTGCGCCTCCTTTGCGCCCGTCCTCAAGAAGCTCTATCCGGAGCAGGCCGACCTTGAGGCCGCCCTCAAGCGTCACCTCGGCTTCTTCAACACCAACGCCAACTGGGGCTGCCTGATCCACGGCACCGTCCTCGCCATGGAGGAGCAGCGTGCCATGGGCGCCGACATCCCCGAGGAGATCATCACCGGTGTCAAGAACGGCCTCATGGGCCCGCTCGCCGGCGTTGGCGACACGGTTGACTTCGGCACCGTCCAGGTTATCCTCTTCGCCCTCGGCGCCTCCTTCGCCACCCAGGGCAACGCCTTCGGCGTCTTCTTCGTGATCCTCTTCGGCCTCCTCACCTTTGCCGAGGCCCGCGCCCTCTTTGGCCTGGGCTACAAGCTCGGTCGCGAGTCCGTCCAGAAGATCCTCGCCGGCGGCATCGTCAACAAGCTCATCGACTGCGCCTCCATCGTGGGCATGTTCGTCATGGGCGCCCTCTCCGCCAGCACGGTCAAGGTCTCGACCCCGCTTGCCTGGACCTTTGGCGAGAAGACCATCGTCCTTCAGGACACCCTGAACTCCATCGCCCCCGGCATCCTCGCCCTCGCGGCCGTGATGTTCGTCTTCTGGGGCATCAAGTACAAGAAGTGGACCATCACCAAGCTCCTGGTGATCCTCATCGTGGTCTCGCTCGTGGGCGCCTTCCTCGGCATCCTCAGCGCGTAGCCAACACAGTAAGCCGGGGCGCGGCGGCGAGGGGATTGCCGCCGCGCCCACAAGAAAAGGAGAGAGACATGTCCGACAAGCAGACCTTCACTCGCGAGGAGTACCTCGAGGGCGTCCGCGGCGCCAACGGCACCCGCGCCCAGTGGTTCCACCTCATGCTCGAGGAGGCCAAGAAGCACGGCATCGACCCCGACGAGTTCTGCAAGGCCACCATCTACGCCTTTGGCGTCGAGCGCGGCCGCAAGTACGGCGTGTGCGAGGGCAACCCCGGCAAGATGGCCGAGATGCTCTACAACTCCAACGGCCAGGACGTCTTTGAGATGGAGCTCGTGGAGAAGAGCGACGAGCGCGGCCTGCTGCGCTTCCACCACTGCCCGCTTGCCGCCACCTGGAAGAGCATGGGCCTGCCCGCCGAGCAGGTGGCCGAGCTCTGCCGCCTCGCCTGCTACAGCGACTTTGCCCGTGCCGACAGCGCCGGCGTGAACCTTGAGTTCGACGCCCAGATCGGCGCCGGCGACGACACGTGCGACCTGGTCTTCACCCCCAAGACCGAGAAGGACGGCGAGTAGTCATGAGCACCCCTTGCCGTGAGGTCGCCGGGCGCGACGAGAAGATCTTCTCGCTGCTACGCGCGCTTGTGAGGATCAACACCGAGCACGCCGCGCCCGCGCCCGGCGCTCCCTACGGCGAGGGGTGCGCCCGCGCGCTCGAATACGCCCTGGGCGAGTGCGAGCGCCTCGGGTTTGCCACGCACCGCCTGGGCGAGAAGATCGGCTGGGCGGAGGTTGGCGCGCGCGGGCCGCTCGCGGCGTTCCCGGTGCACCTGGACGTTGTCCCCGCCGGGGACGGCTGGTCGCACGACCCCTACGCCGCCGAGGTGATCGACGGCGTGCTCTACGGTCGCGGCTGCATGGACAACAAGATCGGAGCCGCGATCCTCACGGTCCTTCTCGCCGAGTACGCGGGGCAGGACCTGCCGTGCCGCCTGCGCATTGTCTTTGGCACGGACGAGGAGACCGGCATGTCCGACCTGCGCGAGTACGTGGGGGCGGGGGAGGAGCTCCCGAGCATGGGATTTGTGCCGGACGCGGCGTTTCCCGTGGTTCGGGGAGAAAAGGCCCGCCTCCACCTGCGCATCTCGTGCGAGGTTGGCGTGAGCGGTCTTCTCGTCCGCGGCGGCTCGATGGCAAACATGGTCCCCGCCGAGGCCCACGCCACGCTGCCGGACGGCAACGAGCTCTCTTGCGCGGGCCGCTCGGCGCACGGCAGCACGCCGGAGCGCGGCGAGAACGCCATCAACGCTCTTGTGGGCCAGCTCGTTGCGCGGCTGGGGCCCGGCGCGGGACGCCTTCTTGAGGTTGAGCGCCTGCTCTGCGCCGACCTCACGGGCGAGGCGCTTGGCATCGACGCGCCCGACGAGGTCTTTGGGCACACCTCGATGAACCTCGGAACCCTGAGCGTTGAGGCGGGCCGCCTGGTGGCCGAGCTCGACGTCCGCTTTGGCACGGCACTTCTTGCCGGGGACGTGATCGCGCGCATTCGCGCCGCGCTGGGGAGCGGCTGGGAGGTCGAGGTGGTGCAGGAGAAGCCCATCCACCTCGTTTCCGAGGACGACCCCTGCGTCCAGGCGCTTCTCGATGCCTACGAGCGCGTGAGCGGCGAGAAGGGCGCGTGCTCCGTCATGGCGGGCGGCACCTACGCAAGCTTCATGCCCGCACTCGTGGCCTTTGGCCCCAAGCTTCCCGGAACGCACAGTGGAGCGCATGGCGTTGACGAGCACGTGAGGCTCGAGGACGTGTCGCGCGCCGCGGACATCTATCACGAGGCTGTTCGCAACATCATCGAACTTGCCGCGTCTTTGGAGGACTAGCATGGTTGACTTCATCGAGCTCCTGAAGAAGGAAGTCGTTCCCGCCGAGGGCTGCACCGAGCCCATTGCGGTTGCCTACGCCGTCTCTATCGCCGCCGAGCAGCTCGAGGGCGAGCCCACCGACATTCGCCTCAAGCTGAGCGCCAACATCATCAAGAACGCGCTCGGCGTGGGCATTCCCGGCACGGGCATGGTGGGCATCGAGATCGCCGCCGCCCTGGGCGCGGTGGTGCGCCAGTCCGAGAAGAAGCTCGAGGTCCTCTCCGGGTTCACGCCCGAGCACCTCGCCGCGGCAAAGGCCCTCGTGGACGCCCATGCGGTCCGCGTGGAGCAGAAGGCCACCTCGGAGGCGCTCTACATCGAGGCCATGCTCACCGACGGCAAGGACAGCTCCCGCGTGGTCATCATGCGCGACCACACCAACGTGGTGCGTGTCGAGAAGAACGGTGAGGTCCTGATGGACGAGCCCGTCTCCGTGGGGGCCGGTGCCGACGACACCCACGAGGGGCTCACGGTTGACGCCATCTACGAGTTTGCGACGACGGTGCCCTTTGAGGACATCAAGTTCATCCTGGACTGCGTGCCGCTCAACACCCGCGTGAGCGAGGAGGGCCTCTCCGGCGAGTACGGCCTCGAGGTGGGCAAGCGCATCGGCGCCGGCGCGGACCGCCGTGGCGCGCTGCTCAACAACGCCACGCTGCGCCTGATGTCGGTCACCGCCGCGGCGAGCGACGCCCGCATGGGCGGCTGCCCGCTCTCCGTCATGACCTGCGGCGGCAGTGGCAACCAGGGCATCGCGAGCTCGCTTCCCATCATCGAGCTCGCGCGCATCCTCGGCTCCTCCGAGGAGGACCTCGCCCGCGCGCTCGTGCTCTCCGACCTCGTGGTCCTTCACATCAAGGAGTACATGGGCCGACTCTCCCCGCTGTGCGGCTCCGGCATTGCCGGCGGCACGGGCTCGTGCTGCGGCATCACCTTCCTGCAGGGCGGCGGCCTGCGCGAGATCAAGTACGCGATCAACAACATGCTTGCCACGCTGCAGGGCATGATCTGCGACGGCGCCAAGGCAACCTGCGCGCTCAAGATCGCCGCGGGCACCAACTCCGCCATCCAGTGCTCCACGCTGGCCCTTGCGGACATCTCGCCCACGAGCAAGGACGGCATCATCTTCGATGACGCCGAGGAGACCATCAAGAACACCGGCAAGCTCATGCGCGAGGGCTTTGCGCAGACCGATGAGGCAATCCTCTCGATCATGCTCGCCAAGCAGCTTGAGTCCAAGTAGGTGGCGCGCGTGTACGAGGCGGTCATCTTCGACAAGGACGGCGTGCTCGTCAACTCGGAGCCCGAGCTGGACCGCCGCCGCCGCGCCTTCTTCGCCGAGGAGGGCATCGACGACTCGGGGTTCCCGGACTTCTACGGCTCCAACAACAAGGTCGTCTGGGGCTGCGTGGAGCCCCATGACGAGGCTCGCCGCGCGCGGCTCTACGAGAAGTTCCGGCGCCGCTTTGCCGCGGACCCCATGCCCTACGCCGAGCTCGCGACGCCCGGCGTGCGCGAGACGCTCGAGGCGCTGCGCCGCTCTGGCGTGAAGACCGGCCTGGCGTCTGCCTCGCCACGCTGGGTGATTGACGGGTTTGTCGCCGCGCTCGGCATCAGCGAGCTCCTGGACGTGACGGTGAGCGGTGAGGAGTGCGCCGCCTCCAAGCCCGCACCCGACGTCTACCTGCGCACGATGGAGCTTCTCGGCGTTGAGCCTGGGCAGGTGCTCATCGTGGAGGACTCGCCCATCGGCCTTCTCGCCGCGCATCGGGCCGGCGCCCGCGTGTGCGCCATGCCGCTTCCGGATGGCGTGAGCCTGGACCAGTCCCTCGCCGACGTGCACCTGAGCGGACTTGCCGATGTGGTGCCGCTTGCGCTTGGGGACGCCTAGCGGCCCCTCTTGGCGCGCGGGGGTGCGGCGGCGCCCGGCTTCTTCGTTCTTCTCGCCCTTCTCGCCTGCGCGTACGTTGCCTGCATTGCCGGGCGCGCTCAGAAAGAAGCCGTGCCGAGAAATGCGGGGCGTCGTACCACGTTTCCGATGTCCGTGCCGATAAAGTGCGCCCCCTGTACCGGCGTTCGCGCGGCTACGTCGAGAAAGCGCGCCCGCTGTACCGCCCCTCCAGCGACGGTGCCGAGAAAGCGTGCCCGCTGTACCGTGCCCCCGGCAGGCGTGCCGAGAAAGTGCGCCCCCTGTACCGAGTTCCCGGTTGCGGTGCCGAGAAAGCGCGCCCTCTGTACCGTGCCCCCGGCAAGCGCGCCGAGAAATGCGGTCGGCTGTACCAGCAATCGGGCGATAGCGCCGAGAAACACCGCCCCCTGTACCACGTTGGCGCCTCCGTCGAGGGGGCTTGTGGTACAGGGGGCGGCTTTTCCGGTCGCGATTCACGGGAACGTGGCACATCGGACCGCTTTTCTCGGCAGGAGTCTTGCCGGGCGGTACAGCGGGCGCACTTTCTCGGCGCCGCTGCTGGGAAGGTGATACAGCGGGCGCACTTTCTCGGCACGCCTGCCGGGGGCACGGTACAGCGGGCGCGCTTTCTCGGCGTGGCGACGCGGGCGCCGGTACAGGGGACGGCTTTTCTCGGCACTGCCACTGGGAACGCGGTGCAGCCCCCCGCATTCCTCGACGCCCAGAAAAAGAGCCGCCGGGCTCTTCTCGCCCGGCGGCCGATGCGACAAACAGTGATTCAAAAGGGGTCTGTCCCCTTTTGAATCAGCGGCGGTCACGCGCTACTTGCGGTGAGCGCGGTAGTAGGCGATGAGGGCCTGCGTGGAGGCGTCCTGGGCCGCCAGCGCCTCGTCGTCGTGGAAGGAGGGCGTGATCTGCTTGGCGAGCTGCTTGCCCAGCTCGACGCCCCACTGGTCGTAGCTGTCGAGCCCCCAGATCGAGCCCTCGATGAAGGTGATGTGCTCGTAGAGCGCAATGAGCTCGCCGAGCGCGTGCGGCGTGAGTTCAATGCCAAAGATCGAGGTGGTGGGGCGGTTACCCTCAAAGCAGCGCGCGGGCACCATCCACTCCGCCGTCCCCTCGGCGCGGACCTCGTCGGCCGTCTTGCCAAACGCGAGGGCCTTGGTCTGCGCGAGGAAGTTGCCGAGGAAGAGCTCGTGCACGTCCTGGTCGCCGTCCTTGGTGGGGTTGGGCGTGTTCACGAAAGCGATGAAGTCCGCGGGAATCATGCGGGTACCCTGGTGAATGAGCTGGTAGAAGGCGTGCTGGCCGTTGGTGCCCGGCTCGCCCCAGAAAATCTCGCCGGTGGCGGTGGTGACGGGCGTGCCGTCCCAGCGCACGCTCTTGCCGTTGGACTCCATCGTGAGCTGCTGGAGGTAGGCGGCAAAGCGGTGCAGGTACTGGTTGTAAGGCAGCACGGCGTGGCTCTCGGCACCGTAGAAGTTCACGTACCAGACGTTGATGAGGCCGAGAAGCGCCACGACGTTCTTCTCGAGCGGGGTCTTCTGGAAGTACTCGTCGAGGTCGTGGAAGCCCTTGAGGAAGCACTCGAAGCGCTCCGGGCCAAGGGCGATGATGAGGGAGAGGCCCACGGCGGAGTCGACGGAGTAGCGGCCGCCGACCCAGTTCCAGAAGCCGAAGGCGTTCTCGGGGTCAATGCCAAAGTCGGCGACAAGATCGAGCGCCGTGGAGACGGCCACGAAGTGCTTGCGGATGGCCTCGGCGTCCTTCTCGGCGGAGCCGTCGATCGCGCCCTGCGCGCGCAGGGTCTCGAGCAGCCAGGTCTTGGCCTCGCGCGCGTTGGTGAGGGTCTCGAGCGTGGTGAAGGTCTTGGAGACCACGATCACGAGCGTGGTCTCGGGGTCGAGGCCGCGGATCTTCTCGGCCATGTCGTTGGGGTCGATGTTGGAGACGAAGCGGCAGTCGATGCCGGCGTCTGCCATGGGCTTGAGGGCCTCGTAGACCATGACGGGGCCGAGGTCGGAGCCGCCGATGCCGATGGACATGACGTGCTCGATGCGCTTGCCCGTGACGCCCTTCCACTCGCCGGAGCGCACGCGCTCGGCAAAGG
>CASEGE010000131.1 GCA_949287335.1 uncultured Olsenella sp.
CAGATCATCGCCCAGGTGGCCTCCTGCCAGTACGGCGGCCAGTCCATCTCGCTCACGCACCTCGCGCCCTTCGTCGACGTGAGCCGCCAGAAGATCCGCCGCCAGGTGGAGGCCGAGATGGCCGCCATCGGCGCCGACCCCGGCGAGGAGAAGGTCTCCCAGATCGTCGAGGGCCGTCTGCGCGAGGAGGTCGCCCGCGGCGTCCAGACCATCCAGTACCAGGTCGTCACGCTCATGACCACCAACGGCCAAGCGCCGTTCGTGACCGTGTTCATGTATCTGGGCGAGGCGCGCTCCGAGGCCGAGAAGCACGACCTGGCCATGATCATCGAGGAGATGCTCAAGCAGCGCTACCAGGGCGTCAAGAACGAGGAGGGCGTCTGGATCACCCCGGCCTTCCCGAAGCTCATCTACGTGCTCGAGGAGGACAACGTCCGCGAGGGCACCCCGTACTTCTACCTCACCAAGCTCGCGGCCAAGTGCACGGCCAAGCGCATGGTCCCGGACTACATCTCCGAGAAGATGATGAGGAAGTACAAGCTGTCGGCGGGCGAGACCGAGGGCAACGGTGATTGCTACACCTGCATGGGCTGCCGTTCCTTCCTCACGCCGGACCGCTCCGGCAACGGCTACGACAACGTGTCCAACGCCGGCAACTGGGAGCCGGGCAAGCCCAAGTACTACGGCCGCTTCAACCAGGGCGTCGTGACCATCAACCTCGTGGACGTGGCGCTCTCCGCCAACCACGACATGAACAAGTTCTGGGAGATCTTCGACGAGCGCCTTGAGCTCTGCCACCGCGGCCTGCGCTGCCGTCACGAGCGCCTGCTCGGCACCACCTCCGACGCCGCGCCGATCCTCTGGCAGTACGGCGCCCTCGCGCGCCTCAAGAAGGGCGAGAAGATCGACAAGCTCCTCTACGGTGGCTACTCCACCATCTCCCTCGGCTACGCGGGCCTCTACGAGTGCGTCAAGGCCATGACCGGCCACAGCCACACCGACAAGGAGGCCACGCCGTTCGCGCTCGCCGTCATGCAGCACATGAACGACAAGTGCGCCGAGTGGAAGGCCGCCGAGAACATCGACTACTCGCTCTACGGCACGCCCATCGAGTCCACCACCTACAAGTTCGCAAAGTGCCTGCAGCGCCGCTTTGGCATCATCCCCGGCATCACGGACAAGGGCTATATCACCAACAGCTACCACGTCCACGTGACCGAGCCGATCGACGCCTTCACCAAGCTCCGCTTTGAGTCCGAGTTCCAGCGCCTCTCCCCCGGCGGCGCCATCTCCTACGTGGAGGTCCCGGACATGCAGGACAACCTCGAGGCCGTCATCTCCGTCATGCAGTACATCTACGACCACATCATGTATGCCGAGCTCAACACCAAGAGCGACTACTGCCAGGTGTGCGGCTACGATGGCGAGATCCAGATCGTGGAGGACGACGGCAAGCTCGTCTGGGAGTGCCCGCACTGCCACAACCGCGACCAGTCCAAGATGAACGTGGCTCGCAGGACCTGCGGCTACATCGGCACCCAGTTCTGGAACCAGGGCCGCACCGAGGAGATCAAGGACCGCGTGCTGCACCTGTAAGGGCTTCGGCGCGGACCCCAGGCGATGAGGCCCGGCGCTCAAACAGCTTTGCTTCGCAAAGAACTCGCGGCGGACCTCATCTCCTGGGGTCCGCCGCGAGTCGTTTCTAGGTGCGGCGCGCGGGCCTTGGCCCGGCTGCGGCCCTGCGGCTCTTCTCGTGAAGAAGAATTATGTGGCGTTAGCGAATCTGGCCATTGGCGTCGTAGTCGGCTGAGGTGATGATGCCGCCGTCGGCGTATCTAAACTCGTAATGCAGCGTAATGCCCGTAAGGCCGCTCTCGGCCTCCGCATCCCGGACCTCTTGGATAAAGCCCTCGTTTACGGTATCGGTCAAAAGCTCGTTGATGAAGGCGTTGATTATGCTCGAAAAAAGCCCGGCCTCATCGGAGTAGATGGTGCAATACTCCTCGATGTTAATCTCGTTGCCAGAGACCGAATAGGTAATCTCGAGCACCTTGCTCGAGAGGAATGGGACGACGTTAAGAAGCTCGTTCTCGTTGTCCCTGCACCAGTCATCGTATTGCCCGATGGCGTACAGGTACTCCTCGAAGTTGGCCGGGGCCGCTGGGGTCGGGGCGGTCTCCCCTTCGGTCTGGGCACGACCGCAGCCAAGCGGGTTCACAACAACGAGCAGCGCGACGGCAACGACGATGGCAACGAGGATGCCGATGACCTTGACGCCCTCGCTCCCAACCGAAGAGGTTGCCGCAGGCTGAGGAGCGGGCGTCGGAGCAGGGGCGGTACCAACCGGGCTTGCGCTCCCCGCAGGACGAGGGCCCATCGTATGACCGCACTTGCCGCAGAACTTCGCACCATCGGGAACCTGGCTCCCGCACTTGGGACAAAAGGCCATAGGTAAACCTCCCACGAGTCGGACGTTATTCTCACCATAGTCTTGGGAAGCGACGCTCCGCAAGTGCCAAAAGAGCCTCAACCGGCGGAGCGGGCACTATAATGAACCAAAGCCACGACAAAGCCTGCAGCCTCCCAACGAGAGACAACTCGGGCATGCTAAGGAAAGCACCCATGAACTACGCAAACATCAAGTACTGCGACATCGCAAACGGGCCGGGCGTTCGCACCACGCTCTTTGTCTCGGGATGCCGCCTGCACTGCCCCAACTGCTTCAACGAGGAGGCGTGGGACTTCGAGGCAGGAGAGCCCTTCACCCCGGAGGTGGCCGAGAAGATCATGGAGTCGCTCGATGTGCCGTACGTAAGCGGTCTCACCATCCTCGGCGGCGAGCCCATGGAACCCGAGAACCAAGCCGGCCTGGTGGGCTTCCTCGAGACGGTGCGCGAGCGCTTTGGGGACAGCAAGTCCATCTGGCTCTTCTCGGGTCATACCTGGGATCAGCTCGCACCCGGCGGGGCGTGGAACCTGGGCGACGTCACGGACCGGCTGCTCGACACCCTTGACGTGCTTGTCGATGGACCCTTTGTGCAGGACCTCCACGACATCACGCTGCGCTTCCGCGGATCCTCCAACCAGCGGCTCATTGACGTTCCGGCTACGCTAGAGGCACCGGGCGATGACGTCGTCTGGTGGGAGGACGAGCCGATCTTCTCCACGCACACGATGGAATAGCGCGATGACGCACTTCTCGCCGGGACGCTTGCGCAGGCCTTGCTTGCCACGGCCCCGCTTTTTCAGGACGCGCGCTACAGGTCGCGGTAGTCAACGAGCCGCAGGCCATCCTGTGCGGCCAGCCACGCTCGCAGCTCGGGATCGATGAGCGCGTCAACCTCCTTGGTGCGGTCCTCCGTGAGCGAGGACGTCTGCAGTATGAACTGGTCGAGATAGCCGGGGTGGCACACAAAGACCACCGTCTCGCCGTCGACCATGTCACGCACCGTCTCCTTGATGGCGACCTTGGGATCATAGCCGGGCTGCATGGAGCGCATGACCATGCGCACCGGCGTCGAGCCGCACCTCACCGCGACCGTAGGGTCAAAGGACGCCGCCTGGAAGCGATAGCCGTGCTCACGCGCAACGTCCCCCACGGCCCGATTGAGGTTCTCGCTCATGACGGCATGAGCCTCAAAGTAGTCCGGCTCGCGGCCCACGATCTCGAGAAAGCGCGCGAGCTGGGCCTCTATCTCGATGACGGCCTCGTCGTAGTCCACAAAGTCCACGCCCTCCGCAAAGGCGGAGCGGTAGGCCCGGCTGCTCTTGAAGGTGCCGTCCCCCGCAAGCAGGCTTGGGGCGAGCGCGGGATCGGCGCACGGGCGACCAAGGCACACGTTGGTGTGCTGGCCGATGGCGATGTCGGCGTCACGAATCCAGGAGACGCCGCGGGGTGCCTCGGGCATGTTGGGCATCACGCCCACCGAGCGCACGAGCCCCTCGGTAACGGAGCGCGCGATGCCCACGTTGACCGCGTAGGAATACCCAATGTCATCCGCGCGAATGAGCAGCTGTCTCATGACCCTCCCCTTCCTCACACACGTATCATATCGAGAAGATCCACAGGTCGCCACGCAACCCCTCGCAAGGAGCCATCTTGACCGTACTTGACACGAGCGTCCCCCACCACCCCGTCCTCATGGTGCTCGGACCCCACGAGCCCGTGCGAGACGCCCCGCTCGCACCCGGGTATCACTTCGAGCCCTGGAACGACTCGTACAAGGACGCCTGGGCGCGTCTGCACGTTGCGCTCGGCCAGCTCCCGTCCCTTGAGGAGGGCACCTCCTATTTTGAGCGCACCTACGAGACGGATCGCGATGCCCTCGCGCGGCAGATGATCCTCGTCTGCGACGATGCCGGGAATCTCGCAGGCACAAGCTCGCTGTGGCCGGGAGACCACTTCGGCGAGAGTCGCCTGCGCGTGCACTGGGTGGGGGTGGACCCCGCGCACCAGCGTCGCGGCATAGCGCGGGCCCTCATGCTCTCCACCATCCGCCTCTTTGACGAGCTGGTCCCCTCCGGCGCCCCACCGCTTTACCTCACCACGCAGACAGAGAGCTGGGTTGCCTGCGGCATGTACCTCAAGCTCGGCTTTCTCCCCTACCGAGGCCCCATGCCGCCGCGCTTTTCCGCGGACGAGAAGACCTTCGAGCGGACGAACGAGCTCGCGTGGGGCATCATCGAGAGGAAGCTCGCGGGACTTTGCTGACGCCGCCGGTACGAACCGGTAAGAGCCGGTCACACCCGGTACGCCCGCCTTATCAGTCTCTCAACTAGACACACCGCTCGCGGGCCCTTAGGCGCCTCTCGCGAACTTCTCGCCCGGCGCACGCGCTCCGACACCGCCTCCCACCTCGTTGTGCAGAGAGCGGGAAGATACCGGTAAGACAACGGATTTTGCAAGCTGGTAGTCTCCTTCGCACCCGCAGGAGAAGGAGGAGACATGGCCAGGCACCCCAAGACCGTTGGACGCGTCCTCGAGAAGACGCCCGTTCCCTATTCGCACATGAGCGACGATGACGCCGCGCTTTTCTATAGCACCATGAACGCACTGCTCGTCTATGCCAACGAGCGCCTTGGAATCATTGAGCCCGAGAAGCTCAGGCAGCGCCCCGACACCCCTTTCATGCTCTACGAGCACGGTGGCCAGGTGTCAGAGGAGCTCTGGAGAAACCGCGCGCTTGTGGACGACTTCGTGCGCGACAACCCCGCCGGCCTCTCCGACGAGCAGCTCGCATGCGCCCGCCCCTGGCGGCATGCCCTGCGCGACATGTTCACCTGCGTGAGCGCCAACGCAAACCGGGCGTTCTACATGAACCAGGACCGGCTGTTCGTCGTGGGCGCCATGCAGGACGACGCGGACAGCCACGTACACAACATACCCTCGCTCATGCTGCTCACGCTGCTTCCCTTCAAAGGGGGCATCGTGACGGACGGCAAGACGCTGCACCTCTCGCCACGCCCCCACCCCTGGGCCATCCCGATGATTGCCGACGAGCTCAGAATTCTTGCGACACGCCCCGTCATCTCGACCGCCAAGCAGCTGCTCGACTACGCCAAGGACATTCCGGACACCGAGAACCGCATCTCGCCGCGATTCCAAAA
Source organism: uncultured Olsenella sp. (assembly GCA_949287335.1). Taxonomy (GTDB): domain Bacteria; phylum Actinomycetota; class Coriobacteriia; order Coriobacteriales; family Atopobiaceae; genus Thermophilibacter. The sequence goes on from CASEGE010000131.1 coordinate 5,608, forward strand.
GATCATCGACCGGAGCTTCGAGCTGGGGGTTCTTGTGTAGGCGAAAGGGCGGCCTGCGGCATCTCAGGCGGAACTCAGGCGTTGAAGACGTGCTCGTCCAGGCGGGCAAACGCCTCCTGCACGCGAGAGAGCGGCAGCGCGAGGTTCATGCGAATGTGGCATGGGCCATGGAACGCTCGACCGTCCTGCCAGTACACACCCACGCGATGGCCCGCTCGAAGCACCCACTCGATGTCGCGACCGTGCCTCTCGCACCAGGTGGTGCAATCCAGGAAGAGCATGTAGGTGCCCTGGGGCTTGAAGACGCTCACGCCGTCAAAGCGATCTGCGATGAAGTCGCACGCCCAGTCCACGTTGCCGGCGATGACCTCGTTGAGCTCATCCGCCCACGCTCGCCCCTCCAGGGAGTAGGCGCCGATAAGGGCGTGCTGCGAGAGCACGTTCATCGAGTTGTAATGGGTCTTCTTACCGCGCGTGGTCACGCGATCGCGCAGGTAGTCGCTGTAGATGACGTGATAGCTGCCGATAAGCCCGGCGAGGTTGAAGGTCTTGCTCGGAGCATAGAGCGCCACGGTGCGCATGCGCGCATCCTCGGACACGGACTGTGTGGGAATGTGCGTGAGGCCGGGGCGCACGATGTCGGACCAGATCTCGTCTGAGATGACGACGCAGTCGTACTTCTCGTAGAGCTCCATGGCGCGCTCGATCTCCCAGCGCTCCCAGACGCGCCCGCAGGGGTTGTGCGGCGAGCAGAAGATGGCAACGTGGATATGCTCTTCGGCGAGGCGACGCTCCATGTCCTCGTAGTCCATGCGCCAGACGCCCTCCTCGTCGCGCACGAGCGGCGAGTGGACGATTTTGAAGCCGTTGTCCTCGAGGCTGTGCGTGAAGCCCACGTAGGTGGGGCTGTGCACGAGCACGGGGTCTCCCGGCGCCGCAAAGGCATGCAGCGTGGAGACCACCCCGCCCAGGACGCCGTTCTCGTAGCCAATGTGGCGCGACTCGAGGTCGCAGACGCCCTTACGGTCGCGGTGCCAGTCAATGATGGCCTGGTAGTAGGCATCGCTTGCATTGAAGTAGCCAAAGGTCGGGTACTTGAGGCGCTCCTCGATGGCACGCGTGATCGAGGGCGCCACGGGGAAGTTCATATCCGCGACCCACATGGGGATGGGGTCGAAGCCCTCGTCTGGTACGGGGTAGCCCGAACCGGGAGCCCCGATGGCGTCAACGGCAATGGCATCGTGACCGGCACGGTCAAGAATCGAGGTGAAGTCGTAGGTCATGTGCGTCCCTTCGTCGAGGCTTCCAGGTGATAGGATAGCGCTGCTCACGGGACTTACCGCCGAGCAGGTGCAAAACCATCCTGACAGCCTGCCGCCCTCCGCCTCTGACATTCGAAGCCTCATCTATTATGACAACGACCTCTGGCGAAAGGAGGCACTTCTCGTCGAGGAGAGGACTCCCGAGCACGGGCTAAAGCCAGACTTCTATCATATTTGTGAGCGCGCCATCATGGAGCGCTTCGCGACAGAGGAGGCCATAAGGGCAGCATGAGAATCGAGCACGCCGCACTTTACGTCAACGACCTCGAGGGGGCGCGCGACTTCTTCGTCCGCTTCTTTGGCGCCTCCGCAAACGACGGCTACCACAACCCGCGCACTGACTTTCGCTCCTACTTTCTGACCTTCGACGATGGCGCACGCCTCGAAGTTATGACCAAGCCCAACATAACGGATGCCGAGAAGGGCCTCGTCAGAACCGGCTGGGCCCACCTCGCCTTCTCGGTTGGCTCCGAGGCGGAGGTCGACCGTCTCACCGCAGAGCTTTCCGCCGCCGGCTACGAGGTCGTAAGCGGACCGCGCACCACGGGCGACGGCTACTACGAGAGCTGCATCCTCGGTCCCGAGGGCAACCAGGTGGAGATCACGGCCTAGCGCGGAGCGTACGAGGCAACGATGGTCAAGAGGGTCGAAGAGATTCTCGAGCGACAGGAGAGCTTCGCCAATTTGCCGCGTCTCCCTGATGTCCCTGACCTCCCTGGGCGTAAGCGCGAAGTCAACCCTATCGTTACCGTCACACCATCAAAGCGCTCAAGCCCCCGCGCACATAAGGGAAGTTACTCCCTATTGAGTATTTTTTCTCACTCCATTGAGTAAAAATACTCAATGGAGTGAGAAAAGGCAGGACCGTCACCGCCAGCCCTGCCGGATTGCCGCAACGGCGGGAGGCCGAGAAGGTCCGCCACGAGTTCTTGCAAAACTCCGGTCACGCCGACAGACGTGTCGATGCGAGAGGCCCCTGTCCCCGCGCGCAGTTTTTGCGAAGCAAACTGTTTGAGCACGGGGACAGGGGCCTCTCCCCCCTCAACGCCACGTCTAGCCCAGGGCCTCCACGATCTTGTCGCCCATCGCGGCGGTGCCAAGCACCTTGTCCGCGGGCGTGATCTCGTCGGCAATGTCCACGGTGCGCCAGCCCTCGTCGAGGACGCGCGTGACCGCGGCGGCCAGCTCGTCGGCGGCCTCGTCCATGCCAAAGCTGTAGCGCAGCATGAGCTCCACCGAGAGAATCTGCGCGATGGGGTTGGCAATCCCCTGCCCCGCGATGTCAGGCGCCGATCCGTGGCTCGGCTCGTAGAGGGCCGTGCCGTCACCCAGGCTCGCGGAGGCGAGCATGCCAAGGGAGCCCGTGAGCATGGAAGCCTCGTCGGAGAGGATGTCGCCGAAGGTGTTCTCGGTCACGAGCACGTCAAACTGACGCGGGTTGGCAACGAGCTGCATCGCAGCGTTGTCCACGTACATGTCCTCGAGCGTGACGTCGGGGTACTCGGCGGCGATGTTATGCGCCACCTCGCGCCACATACGGGAGGTGTCGAGCACGTTGGCCTTGTCCACGGAGTGCACCACACCCCTGCGGCGGCGCGCCGCATCGAATGCCCAGCGCACCACGCGGTCGACCTCGTACTCGGAGTACTCCAGGATGTCGCGCGCGTACTCGCCGCGGCCTCCGCCCACGCCGGCGCCCTCGACGCCCATCGTGCGCTCGTGGCCGCCAAAGTAGAGGCCGCCCGTGAGCTCACGAACGATCACGAGGTCAACGCCCGTGAGCACCTCGCGCTTGAGCGTGGAGGCGTCGATCAGCGCATCGAACATGCGCACCGGGCGCAGGTTGAGGTAGAGGCCCAGCTCCTTGCGGATGGCAAGAAGCCCCTGCTCGGGACGGACTGCGCCCACGCGCGTGTCGGTCCACTTGGGGCCGCCCACCGCGGCGAGAAGGACGGCGTCTGCCGCACGCGCCGCCTCGAGCGTCTCGGGCGGCAATGCCGAGATGGGGCCGCCGGCAGCCTCGGTCGCGTCAATCGCGGCGCCGCCGATCAGGTGGTCCTCGCAGACGAACTCAACGTCGTACTTCTCGCCCAGCGCTGCCAGGACCTTCTTGCCCTCGGCGATGATCTCGGGGCCGATGCCGTCGCCCGGCAGGGTGCAGACGCGATAGGTGGTGGAAGCCATTACTCGTTACCGCCCTTCTCGGCCATCACGCGCTTGGTGCGCGCGACAAGACCGCCGTCGTTGATGATCTCCTGAATGAACGGCGGGAAGGGCTGGGCCTGGAACACGGCGCCCGTCGTCTCGTCGGTGATGGTGCCGGTGTCCGCATCAACGGAAACCACATCGCCCTCGGAGATGGCGTCCACGGCCTCGGGGCACTCGAGAATGGGCAGGCCCATGTTGATGGAGTTGCGGTAGAAGATGCGCGCAAAGCTCTTGGCAATCACGCAGGAGACGCCGGCGGCCTTGATGGCTACGGGAGCGTGCTCGCGGGAGGAGCCGCAACCAAAGTTCTCCTCGGCAACCACGATGTCGCCCGGGGTCACGCGACTCACGAACGTGGGATCGAGGTCCTCGAGGCAGTGCTTGGCGAGCTCGGCCGGGTCGGAGGTGTTGAGGTAGCGCGCCGGGATGATGACGTCGGTGTCGATGTCGCGCCCGTAGCGGAAGACGGTTCCCTTGAACTGCATCGTTGTCCTTTCTGCCAGGTGCCCGGGTCGTGGGGCATGCCCCGTGCTCAAACAGTTGCTTCGCAAAACTGCGCGCGGGACATGCCCCACGACCCTGCGCAGCCGAGAAGAACGTGCTGTTGGGGAGAAACCGTCTGACGCGGGTCGCGTCATGCGGGCCTCCACCTAGATGATCTAGTTGTGGCTCATTCTAGCTAGGGAGGTGTCTGGCGGACGCGGGTGGCCGGAGCTATTCTTCGAGCCTTAACGTAAGGCCTCCTCCACAGGGCGCCCCCGGCATCGGGGGGTGCCGGGGGCGTGGGAGATTGCGATTTGGACCCTAGGTGCCTAGCAGTAGTACTCCATCGGGTACGTGAGGTAGGCGTTGGGCTCGAGCTGGTCCGCGGTGACGTAGCCGCACGGAGCCGCGAGCAGCTGCGGGATGCGGTTCACGATCGTGGCGCAGGTGTGCTCGACCGTCGCGGGCTTGACCACGTGGAACTCGGTGTCGGGCTCGCCGGAGATCCACCAGTCGCACATGTCGCCATCGTCGGGGCCGTAGACCTTGCCGATGGTCTCCTCCTCCACGGTGATGCCCTGCATGGTCTCGGCCGTGACCACGGCGGACATGCCGAGGCAGCGCCCGGCCTCGATGGCCTTGCCGAGGGTCTCGGAGTAGGTGTCCGTCTCGGCGACATACGGGACGTGCCGCTGCTCGATGGACTTGATCGTGAGGCCGAGCTTGTTGCAGATGGCCTCGACGGAGTTCCACGCGTAGGACGGCTCGAACTCCGCCGGGTGCGCGATCTTGGCTTCAAACTCCTCGGGCGTGAGGTCGCAACCGTGGGCGTTGGCGAGCGCCAGGCCGTACTCGTCAACGTTGTAGCTAAAGGCGCCCTTGATCTTATCAACGCGGTTGATGCCACCTGCCACGAGCGCGACCATGTTAATCCAGTAGATGTCCTGCATGCCGCTGCCGGTGATGGTGCAGCCGGTCTCCTTGGCCAGCGCGTCGAGGCGGTTGATCTGCGCTGCGGCGGTGGTCCAGGGGTAGATGGCCTCCTCGCAGGTGGTGATCACGTTGATACCGCGGGCCACGCACTTCTCCACGTGGTCATAGATGTCATTGATGAAGCTGAAGAGGGTGACCACGGCCACGTCCGCGTCGCACTCGTCGAGGACCTTGTCGGCGTCGTCGGAGATGACGATGCCGGTCTTGACGCCCAGGCCCGCGAAGTCGCCCACGTCCTGGCCCACGACCGACGGGTCCACGTCGATGGCGCCCACGATCTGCGCGCCGTGCTCGTACAGGTAGCGCACGATGTACTTGGCCATCTTACCGCAGCCATACTGGACGACCTTGATCTTCTCCATGACAGCTCCTATCGCTCGAACCTGCCCCCACGGGCCCTGGAACTGACTATATGAGCGAATATTGTCCGAATTCGGAGAAAACCGCGAGCGCGCGTCAATGGCCGACGAGCGGCAAACCACCTGACAATTGGGGACGGAGGAGTTTTGTCAGGTGTGACTCCGGCGGCAGGTTGGCGCGTCACACGCCTACGATGGCAACACCAACTCACGAAAACGCTCACAGTTTCACGAAAAGTGAGCGTTTTCGTGAGTCAGCGACGCCATAGCGCAGACATGTGACGATTTAACCTGTCCCAATTGTCACATGTGAGACTCCCGGATGTGGCCTACAAATCAGAAGGCAGCGCGATGTGGCCCGCCACGGCGGACGCCGCCGCGACAGCCGGGCTCGCAAGGTAGACCTCCGACGTGGGGTCGCCCATGCGGCCGACGAAGTTGCGGTTGGTGGTGGAGACGCAACGCTCCCCCGCCGCGAGGATGCCCATGTAGCCGCCCAGGCACGGGCCGCAGGTGGGCGTGGACACCACGCAGTGGGCGTTGATGAAGATGTCCATGAGGCCCTCGTGGACGCACTCGAGCCAGACGCCCTGCGTGGCCGGAATCACGATGCAGCGCACGCCGTCGGCGACGGTGCGGCCGCAGAGCACCTCAGCCGCGGCGCGCATGTCCTCGATGCGACCGTTGGTGCAGGAGCCAATGACGACCTGGTCGATCTTGATGTCGCGGCTCTCGGCAACGGGGTGGGTGTTGCTCGGCAGGTGCGGCCAGGAGACCGTGGGCACAATGTCGGCGGCATCGATGTTGATCACCTGCTTGTACTGGGCGTCATCGTCGGGGTGGTACTCGACGAAGGCGCGCTGGGTGCGACGGCTCACGTACTCGCGGCACTTGTCGTCCACCTCAAAGAGACCGGCCTTGCCGCCCGCCTCGATGGCCATGTTGGCAATGGTGAGACGGCCCTCCACGGAGAGCGCCTCGATCGTGGAGCCCGCAAACTCCATCGCGCAGTAGAGCGCGCCGTCCACGCCGATCTTGCCAATGACGTAGAGGATGATGTCCTTGGCCGAGGCGCCCTCGGGAAGCTCCCCGTCCACGACGATGCGGATGGTCTCGGGCACCTTGAACCAGGCGCGACCGGTTGCCATGCCCACGCCGGCGTCGGTGGAGCCCACGCCTGTGGAGAAGGCGCCGATGCCACCGTAGGTGCAGGTGTGGGAGTCCGCGCCAATCACGAGGTCACCGGGGACCACGATGCCGCGCTCGGGGAGAAGGGCGTGCTCGATGCCCATGCAGCCCTGCTCGTAGTAGTGCGTGATCTCGTACTCGTGAGCAAAGTCGCGCGTGACCTTGGTCTGCTCGGCGCTCTTGATGTCCTTGTTGGGGGCGTAGTGGTCCGGCACAAGGCAGATCTTGTCGCGGTCAAAGACGCCGGAACCGATCTCGCGCACGGTCTTGATGGCGATAGGGGCCGTGATGTCGTTGGCGAGCACGAGGTCGAGGTCGCACTCCACGAGCTGCCCGGGGGAAACCTCCTCGAGGCCGGCGTGGGCGGCCAGGATCTTCTCGGCCATGGTCATGGGACGTGCCATGTCTCTCCTTCCGTAGAGCTCGCGGGAGGTTGTCCCCGTGCTCAAACAGCTTTGCTTCGCAAAGAACTGCGCGCGGGAACAACCTCCCACGGGCGGCAGCTCGATGATGGCTACAACGGCGAGAATAGAGCTTCTAGCTGCTACTTACCTTCCTTGGAGCGGGAGGTCTGGATCATGCGGTTGATGGCGTTCACGTAGGCCTTGGCGCTTGAGACGATGATGTCATTGTCGGCGCCGCGGCCGGTGTAGACCTTGCCGTCCTCTGCCGTGATGCGCACCGTGACCTCGCCGATGGCGTCGATGCCGCGGGTGATGGCCTTGACGGAGAACTCCGCAAGATCGCCGTGGACCGCCACGACCTTGTCGATGGCCTGGTAGGCGGCGTCGACGGGGCCGGTGCCCGTGGCGGCCACCACGTGCTTCACGCCCAGCTCGTCCGTGATGGTGGCCGTGGCCGTGGGGATAAGCGGGTCGCCGCAGGAGACCTGCAGCGCCTCGAGCGTGTAGACGGCCGCGACGTCGCGCTGGCGCTCCTGGACCATGGACTCGAGGTCCTCGTCGTAGACCTCCTTCTTCTGGTCCGCGATCTCGAGGAAGCGCTGGTAGACCTCGTCGAACTCGGCGTCCTCGAAGGTGTAGCCCAGCTCGGCCAGGCGGTGGCGCAGCGCCGCGTGGCCGGAGCGGGCCGAGAGGATGATCTCGGAGCCGGCCGCGCCCACGTCGGCGGGGTCGATGATCTCGTAGGTGTCGCGGGCCTTGAGGACGCCGTCCTGGTGGATGCCCGAGGAGTGCGCGAAGGCGTTGGCGCCCACGATGGCCTTGTTTGCCTGGACGTTCATGCCCGTGATGCGAGAGACCAGGTGGCTCGCGCGGGTGAGCTCGGTGGTCACGATGTCGGTGTGGGCGTCCAGCTCCTCGCCGTGCATCTTGATGGCCATGACGACCTCCTCGAGCGCGGTGTTGCCGGCGCGCTCGCCCAGGCCGTTGATCGTGCACTCGATCTGGCGGGCGCCGTTCTTGACTCCCTGGAGGGCGAGCGCCGTGGCCATGCCGAGG
>CASEGE010000132.1 GCA_949287335.1 uncultured Olsenella sp.
AATCGTAATCGTGCTCGTCGCGGCCGTCGTGCTGGTCGCCGGGTACGCGCTCTACGGCCGCTGGCTCGCGCGCACGTGGGGCATCGACGCGCAGGCGCTCACGCCCGCCCGTCGCATGGAGGACGACAAGAACTTCTCGCCCGCCTCCTGCTTCACGACCTTCTCGCACCAGTTCAGCTCCATCTGCGGCGCGGGTCCCGTCACGGGCACCATTGCCGCAATGATGTTCGGCTGGCTCCCCGTGCTCCTATGGGTCCTCGTGGGCGGCATCTTCTTTGGCGCCGTGCACGACTTTGGTGCGCTCTACGCGTCCGTTCGCAACAACGGCAAGTCGCTCGCGCAGCTCATCGAGAAGTACATTGGCCGCGCGGGTCGCCGTCTCTTCCTCCTCTTTAGCTGGCTCTTCACCATCATCGTGATCGCCGCCTTCGTGGACATGGTCGCCGGCACGTTCAAGGCAACCTTTGACGCCGCGGGGGCCGTCGACGCCACCGCCTCCTACGCCGGCGGCGCCGCGGGTACCATCTCGATCCTCTTCACCTTTGTGGCCATTGCCTTTGGGTGGGCAAGCCGACGCTTTGGGCTCAAGGGCTGGAAGGAGCTCGTGCTCGCCGTGGTGCTCTTTGTGGCCATGTTTGCCGTGGGCATGCAGTTCCCGGTCTATCTGGACAAGCTCGGCTGGTTCGCCGTCATCACGGTGTACCTGCTCTTTGCCGCGGCCATGCCCATCCAGACGCTCAAGCAGCCGCGCGACTACCTCACCTCCATCATGATGCTCGTCATGATCGCGTGCGCCGTGGTGGGCGTCTTTGTGCTCGGTGCCGCCGGCGAGGCTCAGATGACCGCCCCCATGGTGGCCGACCTCTCCGCGCTCGCCGACAAGGGCAGCTACCTCTTCCCGCTGCTCTTCGTCTCCGTTGCGTGCGGCGCTCTCTCCGGCTTCCACAGCCTCGTCTCCACCAACACCTCCTCCAAGCAGCTCGCCAACGAGAAGGACGCGCTGCCCGTGGGCTACGGCGCCATGGTACTGGAGTCCTTCGTGGGCGTGCTCGCCATCGTCTTTGCCGCGATCATGTTCTCGGACCTCAACACCGCGGGTACCGGCCTTCTCAACAACGGCGCCGCGGCCACGCCGTTCCAGATCTTCTCGCAGGGTGTGGCGCGCGGCATGACGGCGTTTGGGGTTGACTCCACGCTTGCCACCGTCTTCATGACGATGTGCGTCTCCGCGCTCGCGCTCACCTCGGTTGACGCCGTCGCGCGCATCGGGCGCCTCTCGTTCCAGGAGTTCTTTGCGAAGAGCAACGACGCCGCCGAGGAGGCGGGCGCCGGTGCGCAGGGCGCGGCGAAGGTGCTCTCCAACACGTGGGTGGCAACCGTGCTCACCCTGGCGCTGGGCCTCGCGCTCGCCTTTGGCGGCTACAACAACATCTGGCCGCTCTTTGGCGCGTCCAACCAGCTGCTCGGTGGCATGACGATGATCATGCTCGCGGTCTTCTGCAAGTGCACCGGCCGCAAGGGCTTCATGCTCTACGTGCCGGTGGCCTTCCTGCTGGTGTGCACGTTCACGTCGCT
>CASEGE010000133.1 GCA_949287335.1 uncultured Olsenella sp.
ACGCTGGCGACCGCGCAGTCGACGCGTTTCTCGTCCGTGCGGACAAAAATCCCGCCGAGTGCGCACCGGGGCGGGGGTTCGAGCGCGCATTCGGCGCGTTTCTCGTCCGTGCGGACAGCAATGCCGTCGAGTGCGCGCTGAGTCAGGGGGTCGAGCGCGCAGTCGGCGCGTTTCTCGTCCAGACGGACAAAAATCCCGCCGAGTGTACGCGGGTGAGCGCGCACTCGGCGGGATTCGTGGCAAGAACGTCCTGCAGCAACGTCGCGGCAGCCTACGCCACGAGCACCTTGCCCTGGCGCCCCACGAGGTCGGTCATCTCGGCGAGAAGGACCATGTTGCGCGCGTCGATCCGGCAGGGCAGCTCCATGCGCATGACGTCTCCGGACGCCGCCTCCACGCGCAGCTCAACGTGGTCGAGACCGGGATAGCGGCCGAGCACGTCGCTCAGGCTCTCCATGTAGGGACCCGTGAGCAGCGAGACCGGGATGTTCACCTCGAGGACCTTGGGGCGGTTGCTCTTCTCGTCCAGAACGAGCGGCTCCACGGACATGCAGATGACCTGGTTGCCGCGGTCGGAGCGCTCGAGCTTGCCCTCCACCTTCACAAAGACGTCGCCCGTGCTCTCGCCGGTCTCCATGTCAACCTCACCCGCGAGCGTGCTCGCGCACTTCTTGTAGAGCTTGGGGAAGACGACGAGCGTGACCTCGCCCTCCATGTCCTCGAGCGTGACGATTGCCATGGAGTCGCCGTTCTTTGTCGTGCGCTTCTGCACGGCAGAGACCATGCCGGCGAGGCGGATGACCTTGCCCTCGGGAACCTTGTAGCGCTCGTGAACGGCGCCCGTGGGGTCCACGTACTCCTCGGCGACCTCGATGTCAGAGACGGTGAAGTCGCGGTTCTTGGCGAGCGCGTACTCGTAGGGGCGCAGCGGGTGGTCGGAGACGTAGAGGCCCAGGACCTCGTGCTCGCGGGCGAGCTTGATCGAGCGGTCCCACTCCACGCCGTCGGGCTCGGGGACGCTGCTCTCAAAGCCCGAGCCGGCCACGTCGCCAAACATGTCGAACATCGAGACCTGGCCCGTGGCGCGCTCCTTCTGGCGGCGCGTGGCGGCGTCGATGATGTTCTCGGGGTTGTTCTTGTCCACGAAGCGCATCAGCTGCATGCGGGTGTATCCGGTGGAGTCGAAGGCACCGGCGCAGATGAGGGCCTCCACCACGCGGCGGTTTGCCTGGCCGGAGTCCATGCGGTCAACGAAGTCGTGGAGGTTGGCGAAGGGGCCGCCCTTCTCGCGCTCCTCCATGATCGCCTCGCCCACGCCCTCGCCCACGCCGCGGATGCCGGCAAAGCCAAAGCGCACGCCCTCGGGAACGGCCGTGAAGTCGCGACCGGACTCGTTGATGTCCGGCGGCAGGATGGCCACGCCCTCGTGGCGGTACGACGTGACGTAGTGGACGATCTTGTCGGTCTTGCCCATGTAGGACGTGAGGACCGAGGCCATGTACTCCTTGGGATAGTGGGCCTTGAGCCAGGCCGTCTGCATGACCAGAATGGCGTAGCCCGCGGAGTGCGACTTGTTGAACGCGTAGGACGCGAACTCGAGGACGTCGTCCCAGATCTTCTGGGCCGTCTCCTTGGTGTAGTCGTTCTGGACGGCGCCGTTCATCCAGTGGTCGTAGGTGGTCTCGTCCTTGCCGTCGTCCCAGTGGAAGACCGTGTCGGTGAGGAGCTTGATCTTCTTCTTGGCCACGGGCTTGCGGATGCGCGAGTCCGACTCGCCGGCCGAGAAGCCCGACATCTTCATCGAGATCTTCATGACCTGCTCCTGGTAGACCATGGTGCCGTAGGTCTCGCCCAGGATGTCGTCCAGGCGCGGGTCGTAGGAGACGGCCTCCTCGCGGCCGTTCATGCGGTTGATGTAGCTCGTGACCATGCCGGCGCCCAGAGGACCCGGGCGGTACAGGGCGATAAGAGCGACGACCTGCTTGTACTCGGTGGGGCGCATGTTCTTGATCGTGGACGTCATGCCCGCGGACTCGATCTGGAAGACGCCCGCGGTGCGTCCCTCGCGCATGAGCTTGTAGATCTCCGGGTCGTCGAAGGGGATCTCGTCGACGTTGATGTCCACGCCGTGGTTGGCCTTGATGTTGGCGAGCGCCTTGGAGATGACCGTGAGGGTGCGCAGCCCCAGGAAGTCCATCTTGAGCAGGCCCATGTCCGCCACGGAGTGGCCCTCGTACTGGGTGATCTCCACGCCGCCCTTGGTGTCCACCTTGGTGGGAACGTGGTCGTTCACCGGCGTGGGGGCAATGAGGACGGCGCAGGCGTGCACGCCCTCGCCGCGGTGCAGGCCCTCGATGGAGAGCGCCGCGTCGATGATGGAGCGCATGTCGGCGTCGTTTTTGTAGGCGTCCTCAAAGTCCGGTGAGTACTGGTCGGGGGCCTTCTCGGACTTGTGGAGCGCGTGGTCGAGCGTGAGCTTGGGGTCGTTGGCGAGCATCTTGGAGAGCTTCTGGCCCTGCCAGACGGGGAAGTTCAGCACGCGCGCGGCGTCGTTGATGGCCTGCTTGGCCTTGATCGTGGAGTAGGTGATGACGTGGCAGACGCGCTCGGGGCCGTAGAGCTGGCGCACGTGCTCCACGACCTCGAGGCGACGCTCATCGTCGAAGTCCATGTCGATATCGGGCATCTCGGAGCGCTGCGGGGAGAGGAAGCGCTCGAACATGAGGCCGTTCTCGAGCGGGTCGAAGGTGGTGATGTCCATCGCGTAGGCAACGATGGCACCGGCCGCAGATCCACGGCCCGGCCCCACGCCGATGCCGTTCCTCTTGGCCCAGCGCACGTACTCCTGGACGATGAGGAAGTAGTCCGCAAAGCCCTTCTCGCAGATGACCTTGTACTCGTACTCGAAGCGCTCCTTGACGTTCTCGCCGCCGATCTCAAGCTCGCGCCAGTTCTCGCCGTAGCGCTTGGCAAGTCCTGTCTCGCACTCTTTGCGGAAGCGCTCCTCCGAGGTCTCCCCGGGCTCGAGGTCCGGGAACTTGGGCAGGTACATGTGGGACCAGTCGAGCTCAAAGCTGCACTTCTCGGCCACCTCGAGCGTGTTGTCTATGACCTCGGGGCACCACGAGAAGAGCTCGCGCATCTCCTCCTCGCTCTTGATGTAGAACTCGGTGCCGGTCATGCGCTTGCGGTTCTCGTCCTCCAGCTTGGAGGCGGTGCCGATGCAGGAGAGCACGTCCTGGGTGGGAGCGTCCTCGCGCGTGAGGTAGTGGTTGTCGTTGGTGGCGATGACCTTGATGCCCAGCTCGCGCCCGAGCCTCACGATCTGCTCGGAGAGCGTGCGGTCGGTGAAGCCGCCCCAGTTGGGGTCCGCGAGACCGTGGTCCTGGACCTCGAGGTAGAAGTCCTCGCCAAAGATCTCCTTGTACGTGAGGGCCCAGCGGCGCGCCTCCTCGGGCTGGCCGGCGAAGTACATGCGCGGGATGATGCCCGAGACGCACGCCGAGGTGCAGATGATGCCCTCGTGGTAGCGGCGCAGCATGTCGAGGGTGGTGCGCGGGTAGTAGTAGAACATGTCGCCGGAGGCCGCCTCGCTCATCATCTTCATGAGGTTGACGTAGCCGGTCTCGTTCTTGGCAAGCAGGATCAGGTGGTAGCGGTGCTGCTTGGTGCCCTTCTCGATGCAGTCGTCCGTGATGAAGTAGGCCTCGCAGCCAAAGATGGGCTTGATCATGAGGGAGGGTCGGTTGGCCCTCACGGCCTCCAGGTCGTGGGTCTCCTCCCATACGCGCACGTCGGAGGCCCACTGGGCGTAGACGCGGTCGTGCAGCGGCGCGTCCTCGGCGTCCGCCTCCGGCTCCTCGAGCTCCCAGCCCTTCTGGAAGCACTCGAGATCGTGCTTCCACTGGTGCATGTCCTTCTGGCCGTCGTTGTACTTGCGGCACTCCAGGTCAAAGTCCGGGATGCCGAACATGTAGCCGTGGTCGGTGAGGGCAAGGGCCGGCATGCCCAGGTCAACGGCGCGCTTGACCATGTCCGAGACGCGCGTGGCGGCGTCGAGGATCGAGAAGTCCGAGTGGTTGTGCAGGTGGACGAATGCCATGTGGCAGGCTCCCGTCAAATGAGCTGTGGTCGTGTAGCCCTAGTCTAGCCGAAGGGCCGGACACAGACGCGCAAAGAGACGTGCACGACGCAAGGCAACAACTCTTCTCGGCAAAGTGTCGCAAGGCGTCCACAGGCCGGTAATGTGGGGACCGTTTGCGACAGTTTGGGCTGCTAAAGTGTCGCAAAGCGTCCACACCTACAGGACTGAGGACCGTTTACGACAATTTCACGGCTCAAAATGTCGCAAAGCGTCCACAAACCCCAAGGGCGGGGACGTGAGGCAAGACGCGAGGCAACACTTCGCACCAACACAAAGCGCCCGGCGCGACCAAGGGAAGGAGTGGTCGCGCCGGGCAGTAGGGAGGGAGGCAAGCGAGAAGGACGTCAGCCCCTATGACTTGAAGAAGCAGAGGAGGCTGTTGTAGAGGTCGATGATCCAGGCGTTGTAGGCGTGCACGCCGCCCTCGAAGAGCACGAAGGAGTAGTTCTCGCCGTCCTTGAAGCGGTCGGGCATCTCCTCCAACGCGCGGGTGACAAACTCCTGGTGGTTCTCCAGGGCAAAGTCATCGGTGCCGTTGCCGTTGTACCAGTACTTGACGTCGTAGTCGGCAAACTCGCCCTCGAGGATGGACTTGAACTCGTCGAAGTCCGCCCAGATGCCCGAGTAGCAGCCAATCCACGCAAAGTAGTCGAGGCAGTGCATCATGGCGCTGTTGACCGTGGTCATCGAGCCGCGCGAGAGGCCCGCGAAGGCGCGGTGGTCGCGCGAGGCGATGATGGCCTCCTCGGAGACATCGCCGCCGGCGTAGGTGGAGTACTTCGCCTCGACGAGCGGGACGATGTCGTTTCTGATCTCCTGCCAGAAGTACATGGGCCACTCGTCGGCATAGGGGTCGGAGTCCTCGGGAAGGCCGCCGTCTCCGCCGCCGCTCATGGAGATGTTGATGTCCATGCCCTCGGGGATTGAGTAGTAGGTGGGCGTGACCACGATGGTGTCCTCGCAGAGGCCCTGGTCATGCATGCTGTCGAGCAGGTTCAGCGTGCTCGTGCCCTTGTTGTTGCCGTCGGTGGTGAGCCAGTAGCCCTCCTTGTCCCCCGTGCCGTGCATGAGGTAGAGGATGTCGTACTGCTTGGAGGGGTCGTAGCCGTTGGGGAGGTAGACGTAGAGGGTCTTGTCCACCATGATGTCCGAGCGTCCCTCGATGGCCTCGAGCGCATAGGAGTGGCACGTGTAGGTCATGCTCTCCACGGTGCCCGGGGTCTGCGACGCCTTGGCGTAGAGCTCCTCGGACTTGCGCAGCTTGGTCACAAAGTCGTACGGGTAGCTCGGCTCCTCGGCGGCCGACTCCTCATTTGCGGCGGGGGCGGAGGGCTCGTCCTTCTCGCCCGTGTTGGAGCAGCCGGCGAGAAGCCCGGCGCTCGCGAGCGCCGCCACGTACAGGAAGTTCTTGCGGGATAGGTTCTTGGTCTCCATGGTCCTTGTTCCTTATCTGTCTAGAGCTTGAAGAAGACGAGCATGCAGTTGTAGAGGTCGATGACCCAGGCGGGATAGGAGTGCGTGCCGCCCTCGAAGTCCACCCAGCAGGTGTTCTCGCCGTCCTTGAAGACGTCGGGCAGCGCCGAGACCGTGGCCTCCCAGGTCTCCTGGTGCTCGTCGTGGGCAATGTCCTGGGTGCCATTGCCGTTGTACCAGTACTTGACCTCATAGTCCGCAAAGGTTCCGGTGAGTGCCTCCTGGATCTCCTCGGGCGTGGTCTTGGCGCCGGAGAAGCAGCCAAAGTAGGCAAAGAGGTCGGTGCAGTGCAGCATCGCGGCGCGGAAGGTGGTCATGCTGCCCATCGAGAAGCCCGCGAAGCCGCGGTGCTCGCGCGTGGCGATGAGGTTCTCCTCAGAGACGTCGCCACCCGCAAAGGTGGGATAGGCGGACTCGATGGCGGGGATGATATCGTTTCTCAGCTCGTGGTAGAAGAGCTCGACCTGCTTGTTGGCGCCGCCCTCGTCCTCGCCGGCTGCCGCGCCAAAGACCGCGGCGGCCTTGTCCTCGTAGCCCTCGGGGACGGACTCGTAGGTGGGCGTGACCACGATGGTGTCGGCGCACTTTCCCTCCTTGTAGAGGTTGTCGAGAAGCGCGCAGGTGCTCTTGCCCTTGTTGTTGCCCTCGCTCGTGAGCCAGTAGAGCTCGCTCTCGCCGCCGCCGTGCATCAGGTAGAGCACGTTGTACTGCTTGGAGGGGTCGTAGCTGTAGGGCAGGTAGACGTACATGGTCTTCCGCATCGGCATCTCGCCCTCGCCGAGCAGCTCCTCGAGCGCGTAGGCCCGCGTGTCGTAGGTGACGCTCTCGACAGTGCCCTTCTCGTCGCACTCGGCGTAGAGCTCCTCGGACTTGCGGAGCTTCATCTGGAAGTCGTTGCCGTCGTAGCTGTAGGTGACCGCCTCCTCGGCCGGCTCCTCAACCGGCGTCTGCGCCGCGGGCTCGTCCTTCTTGCCCGTGTCCGAGCAGCCCGCGAGAAGGCCCCCCGCCACGGCCATGGTCCCGAGCGAGAGCAACGAGCGCCTGGTGATGCTGTGCATGTCCTTACCTCCCGTTGGTTGGCATCCTTAAGCCATCTGATAGCTCAAGGCTACGGCTGCACGGAGACGCGAGAAACACGTCGCGGCGCAAGCTGTCGCTTATCGGTCACGTTCTGACGCGCTCACGGGAAAGATGATCGAGACCGCAAAGATTCCGTCGTCGCAGGAGATGCTCATCTCGCCGTCGTAGCGCTTCACGATCTGGGAGACGGAGAGCATGCCAAAGCCATGGCTCGCCGTGTCGCCCTTGGTCGTCTTGGGCAGACCGCCCTTGAGCTCGACGGTGCCCTCGAAGCAGTTCTCCACGTCAATGAGGACAAAGCCGCCACGGCTGCGCACGTCGAGGCGCACGTAGCGGCGCGCGAGGTCATCGACCTTGAGGGCGGCCTCGATGGCGTTGTCCACCAGGTTGCCGAGAAGCACGTAGAGGTCCGAGACGTCCATGAACGAAAGTACAGATCCGTCCGCGATGCAGGCGAGCTGGATGCAGTTGCGCTGGCAGTAGAGGCTCTTCTCGGTGAGGATGACGTTGAGGGGCTCGCTTCCCGTGTCCATGACCGAGTCGTAGATGGCCACCTCGTCGGCGATGTCGCTCAGGTCGAGCGAGGCGTCCTTGGACTGCAGGGCGAGCAGGCGGTGCTTGAGGTCGTGGCACTTGATGTTGATGGACTCGATGTTCTCGCGCGATAGGGCGTACTGGCGCTGCGCGCGCTCCCAGAGGTGACGGACCACCTCGAGATCGGCCTCGTAGCGGTTTCTCACGACGATGCCAAACTGCTCGCGCAGGATGAGCACGTCGCAGATCACAATCACGAGGTAGTGCAGCACGTTTCCAAAGGCGGGAACCGAGCTCTCTATCGAGACGCCCCAGATGAGGCCGAGCCACACGTTGATGACGAGATTGGTGATCGTGAGCACCCAGACCGAGGAGCTGCTCACGAGGACGTCGCGCTCCACGAAGAAACGGTGCGAGACCGTCTTCCACACAGCGAGAAACACGAGCGCATAGACGCCCACGAGTGTGATGACCATGGCGGGGTTGAGGGGACCGCCCGAGGCCACGTTGAGCAGCTCGGGGTTTGCGACGCAGACCATGGAGTGGAGGTTGATGGCAACGTTATAGATGCTGAGGCCGGCCATGACCACAAACCACGTGGTCCGCAGCGTCACCTTGAAGGCGCACACAAGCGGGATGGCGCTCGAGAGCATGAGAATCGTGTAGCCGATTGCGCCGACGGTGATCGTTAGGTCAAGCGCGCCGAGGTGCATCATACCGAACACCGAGGTCACCACGAGGGCAATGGCCACCACCACGACAAGGGACGCGCAGAACCGAGGGACGAAGTGGTCCCTCCGCTCGAGCCCACGGGCGAGCAGGGACCACGAGAGCACGAGGCCGAGGGCGTAGTAGAGCTGCATGAAAGACCCCTACTCTATCTCGGGGGCGTCGAGCTTGCGGCCGGCATGGAAGTCGGAGAGGGCCTTGAGGAAGCTCGAGCGGCGCATCCGGCTCACCTGAATGCGCTCCCCGCCCACGGTGACCTCGGTGCGGTCCATCGACTCGACGCGCGCGAGATTGACGAAGTAGCACTTGTTGCACAGGGCAAACGACTCGTCCCCGAGCTCGCTCACCACGTCCTTGAGGGCACCGCGCGTCTTCACGACCTCCTCGTCGGTGTGGAAGAAGAGGTTGTGTCCGGAGACCTCGATGTAGCGGATGGAGTCAAGGCGCAGCACGCGCATGCCGTCTGCCGTGTGCACCATGGTGGTGGTGCTCGCCGAGCGCCGCACAAAGTGCATGATCCTTCTCATCTTGATGGCAAAGAGCTCGTAATCGAGCGGCTTGACGATGAAGTCGAGCGCGTTGACCTCGTAGCCGTTGGTGGCGAGGCTCGCGAGGTTGGTGACAAAGACGAGTGCCGTCCTGTCATCAACCTTCCTCAGGCGACGCGCCACCTCCATGCCGTCTATGACCGGCATCTCGATATCCATGAAGACGAGCGAGAAGCCCCGACGATAGGTCTCGAGAAACCTCATCGCGTTAGCAAAGCATGAGACCTCTATCTCGACGCCCGCCTCGTTGAAGAAGCGCTCCACCATTCCCTGGAGCTCCTTCATGGCGTCGAGCTCGTCCTCGACGATTGCGATTCTATACATTTCCCTCCCCTAAGCCCCTCCCCAGGGCAAAAGGGGGACGGGCCGGGCCGTCCCCCTATCCAACGATAACGCTACCTACTCCGCGTAGGTGAAGGCAAGCGTGGTGTCGTTCACCGTGACGGTCTGCTCGGCGTAGTCCTCGAGGATGGTGGCGTCCTCCTCGGAGGAGACGACGGCGCCGTTCTCGATGTAGGAGCCGGAGGACGGAGCGGAGAGCGTGACCTGGGCGGCACCCTCGGCGTCAGCCTCGCCCTTCTCGTAGGTGCCGGTGTAGACCGTGTTCTTGGTGGTGACGATGACACCGGACTGCTGGAGGATGTAGTCGCCGTCAATCATGGTGTAGGTGCCATCGGGGTTGAGGGTCAGGGCGTCAACGTAGCAGTCCCAGCAGTCGCCCTCGTAGCCCGGGGTGACGGCGGCATCGGAGGCGGTGTAGGTCGAGGCGGCTGCGGCCTCCCCGCCGCTGCAGCCCACCAGGCCGCAGGTGACGGCAAGAGCGGCGGCGGCAAGGACGGGGGCAAACTTCTTGGTGTTCTTGAACATGGGGTTCTCCTTCGTGTGATGCTTGGTTCAAAGACGTTCGTACGGGCAGTGCTTACTTCTCGGCGGTCTTCTCGGTGTCCGTTTTGATGACCTCGACGACCTTCTCCCCTCCCTTCTTCTCCTTCCTCTTGATGCCAAGGACGATGAGTGCCGCTCCGCCCACACAGAGCACGCCGGTCGCGGCCCAGGCGGCAATCTGCCACGGGGCGAGCGCGTAGGTGATCTGGGTGCCTGTGGAGGTGCCAATGACGGTGGAGCTGTTGACGAGCGTGTAGAGGCAGTTCTTCATGGCCTCGCGCATGACGCGCACGGTGCTCGCGTTGGTGGTGTCCTTGAAGCGGCTCTGGAGGGTCGAGCTGTTGGCGAGCATGAGGTCGTTGCCGGAGGAGACGCCCCACTCGACGTTCATGTACTCGACGCCGTTGTAGTCGGTGATGACGGTGCCGGCAAAGCCCCACTCGTCGCGCAGGACGCCCTTGAGCAGCGCGTCAGAGCCACCGGCCCAGGTGCTGCCAATGCGGTTGAACGAGGACATGACGCCCGTGGCGGACCTGATGGTCTTGGTGAGGGCGTTGCCCTCCTCGTCGAGGTAGGAGATCTCGGCCGTGGGGGTCTCGAGGGCAATCTCGAAGGCCCTGAGGTAGATCTCGCGCATGGCCTGCTCGTTGGCCCAAGTGCAGTAGCCGTTATCGGTACGGTGAAGCTCCTGATCGTTGATGGCAAAGTGCTTGGGGTAGCAGATGAGGCCCATCTTGGAGGCGCCCTGGATCGTGGAGCCGCACATGAGGCCAGAGATCAGCGGGTCCTCGGAGTAGTACTCAAAGTTGCGGCCTCCAAAGGCGTCACGGTGAACGTTCACGCCAGGCGCGTACCAGCCGTTGACCTCGCCCCAGAGGGCCTCGTTGCCCACGGCGCGGCCGTACTCCTCAGCCAGCGCGATGTTGTAGGTTGCCGCGGTAAGGGTGGAGCTGCAGTTGAAGTTGCCCGTGGTGGCCAGGCCCACGCCGCCGTACTGCTTGAGGCCCGCGGGGCCGTCGCTTGCCTTGGAGGCGGGCAGGTTCACGCTCGAGATGGAGACGGTGCCCTGGTTACCCGCGTAGATGAACGAGGTCATGTCGCTCACGGAGAGCTCGTCGAGCAGAGCCTCCCACTGCGGGTCGTCGTAGGTGAGGCCGCGCAGGGCCACGGCGGAGACGCCGTTGCTCGCCTCGGTGGTGGGCATCTCGTCAGCGGAGTCCAGGTAGTCGGGCTCGTAGGCGCCCAGGTCAGCGATGACCTCGTCGGAGGCGGTGAGGTCGGCCTCGGTCGGGGTGGTCGGGAACGACGCCTCAAAGTCCTCGCGGGTGAGGTTGACGGCCAAGCCGTCGCTAGCCTCGTCGTACTCCACGAAGCGCGCGCTCACGTCATCAAAGCGGTTGGTGGCGGCCACGACCTCGTGGGCGGCCTTCGCGTCATCGGAGAGGTTCACGGCGTCGCCGGTCTGTGCCTCAACCTCGGAGGGACGGGGGTTGGACTCGTCGTAGACCACGCGGTCGGCAACCGTGTAGGTGTACTCGCAGTTCTCGCCGTAGAGCTCGTGGGAGTTCTTGCGCACGGAGATGGTGTAGTCGCCCGCGTCAAGGACGTAGCAGCCCTCGGTCTTGTAGTCGTAGGACGCCATGTCGTCCACGTCAAAGCTCACCGCGTACTCCTGGGTCTCGCCAGGCTCGAGCAGCGCGGTCTTGGCAAAGCCGGCGAGCGCGACCGAGGACTTCTCGACGGAGCCGTCATACGGGGCGGTGTAGTAGACCTGCACCACGTCACGACCGGCAACGTCGCCGGTGTTGGTCACGGAGACCCTGACCTCGATGGTGCCGTCGGCCTCCTCCACGGAGGAGATCTCCTGCGAGAAGGTGGTGTAGGAGAGGCCATAGCCAAACGGGTAGACCACGGCGGAGTCGTAGTCGATCACGCCCTCCTCGGCGGCCGTCTCGTAGTAGCGGTAGCCGACGTAGATGCCCTCCTCGTAGTCAATCGTGTAGGAGGTGCTCAGAGAGTTGGACTCGTCAACGTTGAGGTAGGCCTGTGGGGCGGTGTTGGGGAACGTGGGATCGGCCGTGAGGTCGGCAACCCAGGTGTCCACCGTGTGACCGGAGGGGTTCACCTCGCCCTTGAGGATCTGCGCGAGGGCGCGGGTGCCCTCGGAGCCGGGCAGGGAGAGCCAGAGGATGGAGTCGACGTTCTCATCTTCCTGCAGGTCGCCCAGCTCCATGACGTTGGCGCTGTTGATAACCACGATCACCGTGTCGAAGTTCTCCTCGGCGTGGGCGATGAGATCGCGCTCCTCCTGGCTGAGCTCCAGCTGGTGCTGGCCGTCGGCGTAGTTTGCGGTCTCGGCCACGTCCGAGGACATGGCGGTGGAACCGTCGAGCGAGGCGTTGAGGTCGGTGCAGAAGTCGATGCCCTCGCCGCCCTGGCGGCCCAGCACCACGATGGCGGCGTCACCATAAGAGACATAGCTCGAGGTGATGTCGCTCGAGTAGTACGAGGACGGGAACTCGCCAATGTAGTAGGTCTGCTTGGCGGGATCGTCCATGGCGTTGTTGGCGACGGGAACGCTCTCAAGGCCGTTGCGATACATGTCCGCGACGGTCTGGTTCACGTTGAAGCCCGCCTCGGCAAGCGCGTCGACCACGTTGGCGCACTGCGAGGAGTCGCCGGCGCCCGAGCCCGTGCCGCCAAAGATGGTGTCAACGCTGCGGCGGCCAAAGACCGTGACGTTCAGGGCGTCCTGCGAGAGGGGCAGCGCATCGCCCTCGTTCTTGAGCAGCGTGATGCCCTCCTGAGCAATGCGCAGCGTCACGTCGTGGGCCGCGGCGCTCGCCTCGTCAGCAGTGGCGTAGTCGCTCTTGTAGTACTCGGTGTCCCAATCCTCGGACCCCGCCTTCTGGGTGATCTCCATCTCTCCCCTGCCGACATAGGTGTCGAGCACGCCGGAGAAGAAGGAGGTGCCCCCAAAGACGGCAACGCCAAGCACCACGAGAACGCCGCCCACAACGAGCAGTGCCTTCGAGCCCTTGCCGCCTCTTTTCTTCCTTTCTTTCATCTGCACGTCCTTTCCACATGCATGGCCTGCTAGATACGGCCAAGCTTAGGAATGTGAAGAGAACGTAAACAGACGCCCCGTCATGAACTGTCATGACGGCGGCACAAACTGGCACAGCGGGAGGCGTCGGCTCGCACCCGCGCACGTCA
>CASEGE010000134.1 GCA_949287335.1 uncultured Olsenella sp.
CCCAGCTGCAGGAAGAAGTACTTGACGCCGGAGACGTCCAGCACCATCTCCGGCCAGATGCCAAATTCGTTCAGGTTGTTGATGTTCAGAATCTGCGGGACAAGCCAGTCCATGAACGAGCCGTTCCAAGCCTTGTCCACAAAGCCGAAGACCGTGCTGAACGCTGCGGACGCAACCAGAATCGCGCCCGCCACCATCGCAACGGTCAGAACAATCGGGCGAGCCCCGCTGTCCTTCTCGCTAGCGCTCAATCTTGTACCCCAATCCCCAGACGGTCTTGATGTAGCGCGGGTCCTCGAAGGAGTCGCCCATCTTCTCGCGCAGATGCCGCACGTGCACCGTGATCGAGCCCGAGCCGCGCTCGTAGTACTCGTCGCCAAAGATGCGCTGATAGAGCTCGCGCGCCGAGACGACCGCGCCGTCTGCCTCGAGCAGGATCCGCAAGAGGGAGAACTCCGTCGGCGTGAGGGCGAGCGGACGCTCGTTCAGGGTGGCCTCGTGGGCCGGCACGTCGAGCACGAGGCCGCGGCACACGATGACACCGTCCTTCTCGCCATGCGCCCCACCCGCCGCGTTGTACGTGGTGTAGCGTCTGAGCTGCGCCTTCACGCGCGCCACAAGCTCGAGCGGCAGGAAGGGCTTCACCACGTAGTCATCCGCGCCCAGGGTAAGGCCGGCTATCTTGTCTGCCTGCTCCCCGCGGGCCGTGAGCATGATCACCGGGTAGCTGTGGCGCTCGCGGATGGCACGGCAGACCTCGAGGCCGCTCGCTCCGGGCAGCATAACGTCGAGAATCGCGAGGTCAAGCGCCGGTGCACCGTCATCCGTCACGCGGTCGATCGCCGCCGCACCGTCTCCGAGCGTCTCCACCTCAAAGCCCTCCGCCTCGAGGTAGACGCGGACGAGCTCGCAGATCTCCGGCTCGTCGTCCACTACCAGCACGCGTGCGCCCATGCGCCCCTCCCCTCGTATCGGCCACAAGGATACGCGAGAAGGGCGTGACAGTTCCTAACGTTTGCTTAAGGGCGTGAGGCGGGTACGCTGATCAGACGTAGCGCGCGTAGTCCTGTAGCGAGTGGAAGATGTGGGCTATCACAATCCTGTCGTCGCGGTATGCGTACAGGACGACGTAGCGCATGACGGGCATCACGCGATAGCCGCGGGCGGCAACCTCCGGCATCTGGCTGAGCGCATGCATCTCCGGATGCTCGCAGGCGAGAAGGACCTTGGACTCGAACTCCTCGACAAAGCGCAGGGCGGCCTTCTTGCTGTCGAGCTCGACCGACAGGTAGCGCACAATCTCCTCGAAGTCCGCCTGGGCACGAGGAAGGAGAACGTAGTCACAGGCCATACTTCTCCCTCACGTCCGAGACGAACGCTGGACCGTCGACGAAATCGCCCTCTTCGTACGACCTGTCCGCATCTGCGAGCACGCGCAGGAGGCGCGCCTTGGCAACCTCCTCCCGCATGAGGTCATAGTCCTCTGCACGCATGACCACGAACTCGCTGTAGCCGTTCTTCGTGACGGTGATGGGCTCGGAAGACTCCCTCACAAGCTTGGCAAACGCCGCCGTGTCCTTCATGTCGCGAACGGGAACGCAGA
This sequence comes from uncultured Olsenella sp., assembly GCA_949287335.1. Taxonomy (GTDB): domain Bacteria; phylum Actinomycetota; class Coriobacteriia; order Coriobacteriales; family Atopobiaceae; genus Thermophilibacter. The sequence goes on from CASEGE010000134.1 coordinate 1,604, forward strand.
TTGCCATATCAGACGCCTTTCCTCATGCGCGTACGACTGTGGCCTAATAGTACCACGCTAACGAAGTCGCAGAGACCGCACGCATCGCGGCACGCTCATCCCGCGTCATTGCACGAGCATGCGGCGAATGCCCGCCATGCTCGAAATCTCCTCAAGAACGTCAATGAGCTCGTCGCTCTGATAGAAGTCGCCGCGCCGGCGCGACCCTAGGGGGCGCAGCATCCCATACTCGCACGCCCTCGCGACCAGGGTCGAGGCGGCACGCGGAGTGATCGACAGGTGCTCCGCGACATATGCGATGGTAACAACAGGTTGCTCTGCCAGCAGCGGCGGAAGGCGCCAGATGGCCGACCCGGCGCGCTCGGAAATGGCAGACCTCCAACCCTCCATCACGCTGTCGATACGACCGGAGACGCAACCGCCGATGACAAGGGCAAGCTCGAGCGCGCTGAGCACGCTCTCCACTATGGGCAGGTAGTCGCCACCCTGATAGGCCTCAATCGCCTTCATGTAGGCGTCGACGTCATGGAGAAGCCCTGCGGAGACGGGGAGCGTGGTACGCGTGAGCACGCCCTCGTTTCTAAGAATGCGATGGAGAAGGACCCTGCCCGTACGTCCGTTTCCATCAATGAAGGGGTGGATGGTCTCGAACTGGGCGTGAGCAACCGCCGCCTTGACAATCGGGCTGACGTCATCTCTGCCGACAAAAGCGACAAGATCCTCGAGACAGCCCTCGACGCGCTCCGGAACGGGCGGAACGAAGAGTGCCCCATGCGGGCTGTATGCTGTCCCGCCGATCCACGCCTGCTCGTCGCGCAGCTCTCCCCCGAACGACGCCCCCGTCGGCTCGATCAAGGAACGATGAATAACCTTGATCTGCTCAGTCGAGATCTCCGGCGGTAATTTGAGCGCCTCACGCATGGCCGCGACGTTGCCCTGAACGATGCGCGCATTGGCCGGAGCGTCGTTCGAGAGCTCGGCAAGGGCGACATTGCGGACGCTCGAGGTGAGATGCTCGATCTGGGAACTTGCCGCGGACTCGCTCCGCAGCAGGAGCGCAGGCAGATCGTAGCCACGCGCAGCCTGTGCCTCGTCGAAGCGGGCGAGTCTCATCAGCAGGTCGTCGATGCGTGCTGAGGTGGCCTCCGGGACTGCCAGGCTGAGATTGGCAATGGTGGCTGGAATGGACGCCTGATAGGTCGTCGATATCCTCCTGCGAGCGCTTCGGGGAATGAGGTCCTTCTCATTTGGGTCGATATGCCAAGGAAGCTCCTCGTAGCCGACCGCTGACAGCATGTCCCCCACCCCCCGTTCTGACTTCCCGTAGGACCCCATTCTACTTCTCGTAATCTCAATTAGCGGAAGTGAATTTTAATTCACTTCCGCTAATCGCAAACTACGGAAGCTAAGCGGCTACGCCACCTGGCGCCTCCTGAACGAGACCACCGCCACGGGGGTCGAGACGAGGGCGAGCGCCGCGTAGACGAGAAGGACCGTGCCGATGAGGTCGAGCACGACCGGACCGAGCGGGTAGGACTCGAGCGCCGAGAAGAGCACGCTGAAGTTGGCGAAGTTGATCGGGAAGAGGGCGAGCACGCGCTCGAGCGCGCCCACACCCGCCGAGGGGACGAGCCCCGTGAGCAGCACGAGCGCCACGTCCGCGAGGAAGACGGCGAGCGTCGAGGGCGTGCGCGAGGAGAGCGCGAGCGTGAGGCACGAGAAGCCCAGGCACGCGGCGTACATGAGCCCCACGGTTGCGAGCGCGGCCTGCCCCGCCGTGAGCGGGTACGGTGACGTGAGCGCCATGCTCTGGATGGAGAGCCCGAAGCCGCCCGCCCCGTAGAAGACGAGCGAGACCCCCACGATGATGGCGGCGCAGAGGGCGAAGAGGGCGGTCGCGTAGGCGAGCCCCGCCACGACTTTGGCGGCCACGAGCGTCGAGCGGCCGCGCCGGGTGGCGAGCACCACCGCGTCGGCGCCGGAGCTGTACTCGAAGGAGAACGCGGGCGCCAGCGTCACGCACGCGGCGAGGATCGGGAAGACGAGGAAGGCCGCGCAGTCGACCACGTTGCCCCAGCCGCCCGAGTAGCCGTACTCGATGGGCTCCGGCACGGATGCGCGCATCCCCGTCCAGTACTCCTGCTCCGCCTCGGAGTAGTCCCACATGCCGCCCTGACCATCGTCGAGGGCTGCCTGGGTCAGGTCGTCGGCGGCGCCGTACCAGTCGGCCGCCATCTCGGGCGTCACGCGGGCGGCCGTCTGCGCGGGCTCCTCGCCCGAGATCCGCCAGGGGCGCAGCAGCCAGTTCCAGTAGGGGTTGTAGATCTCGTCGAACTCCTCGGATGAGAAGCTCTGCTCGATGAGGGAGAAGACCGCCGCGCCCGTCATCTCGCCCACCGCGTCGCGGTCGATGCGAGAGAAGACCATCTCCTGGTAGGCGGCTATGTCCGCCGCCGCGCGCTCGGCAGTGACGGCGCCCGCGTGCTTCTCGGCCTCCGAGCGGTTGTACGCGATGGCCTCGACGCCGTTGAACTCCTCGCCGGCAAAGTTCACCGTCCGGTTCTGCGTCACGTTGAGCGCCATGATGGCGACAAGGAACACGACGACGCCGACGTTTGCCGCGAGCGCCACGCGGCGGGAGAGCATCTTCTTGAGCTCGAACAGGATGAGCCTAGGCATGGCGTCCCTCCTTGAAGTGGGCCCCGCGGGCGGCGCGGGGCGAGCCTGCCCCGGCGGCGCCGTCGCGGAACACGTACAGGTACAGGTCCTCGAGCGTGGGCTCGGCGGGAGCGGAGCCCGGCACCCCGGGCTCGTCGGCCACGTAGCGCAGGAGCGCCCGCCCGCCCTCGAGGTGGCGCACGTTGCCCACCGTGAGCGCGGCCTCGAGCGCCTCGGCCCGCTCGGCCGGGACGACGGCCTCCCAGACCCTGCCCTCGGCCTTGGAGACGAGCTCCTCGGGCCTCCCCGAGAGCACCACGGAGCCCGCGCGCATCACGAGGATCTCGTCGGCGATGTGCTCCACGTCCGAGACGATGTGCGTGGAGAGAAGGACGATCTTGTCGCGCGCGAAGCCGGCGATGAGGTTGCGGAAGCGCACACGCTCCTTGGGGTCGAGGCCGGCCGTGGGCTCGTCGAGCACGAGGACCTCCGGGTCGTTGAGGACGGCCTGCGCGATGCCGAGGCGCTGGCGCATGCCGCCGGAGAAGGTCCGGATGCGGCGCCGCTCCTCGCCAGCGAGCCCCACGCGCTCCAGCAGCGCGAGCGAGCGGTCGCGCGCGTCGCGCCGGCCGAGGCCCTTGAGGGCGGCCATGTACTCCATGAAGTCGAGCGCCGTGAACTCGGGGTAGTAGCCGAAGTCCTGCGGCAGGTAGCCGAGGAGGGCGCGGTACTCGTCGCCCATGCGCGCGACGGGCGAGCCGTCGTAGCGCACCTCGCCCGAGGTGGGGCGCAGCACCCCGCAGACCATCCTCATGAGCGTGGTCTTGCCGGCGCCGTTGGCGCCGAGCAGGCCGTAGACGCCGGGGGCGAGCGTCGCGCTCACGCGGTCCACGGCGATCTTGGGCCCGAACTCCCGGGTCAGCCGGTCGAGCGTCAGTTCCATCCTGCACTTCCTTTCTGGTCGTCGGTCTGTTGTCGGATTGTTAGACCGCTGCGGCGGTAGCACGCACATCGGAGAAGCCAGACTCAGCTGCCTGGAGCCACGCCCGAGCTTGGACCACAGCGAAACCGAGTCCTGTCGCCGCGGCAACCCCCCAGGCAAGCGCCGCCGCGGAACCGAAGACCGCCGGACAAAGAGTGCGTGCGAGAATGCAGACGGCACACACACCGGCAGCTGCAGCGACCGCAGCGACGGTCGCGTCCGGGCTCGCCGAGCGGCGGGCAGCGAAGAGCCCCGCCCCCAGCGCCAGAAGGTAGGGCGCGAGCCCTTGGGCGAGAACCGCCCAACTCGCCCCGCCAACCAGCCCCGCGAGGGCAGCGAAAAGGCCGATTACAAGCGCATCGGCGCAACAGAGCACCAATCCTCGAGCGCATGCCGCGGCCTGGGCGTTCACGGGGCAGGCGGCCTCGAGCTCGGCTATACCACAGGAACGCGAGCGCGTGACACCCGTGAGCGAGGCGAGCGCGAGCGCAGAGCCGAGAGTCGCCGCAACGGTGCCGACTCCCACCCCGGAAGGTGCGCACAGCACCGCGAGGAGGGCGAATGCCGCATGCAGCGCCCACGCCCATGCGCCAACGTGACGGGCCTGGGC
>CASEGE010000135.1 GCA_949287335.1 uncultured Olsenella sp.
GGCCTGATTGACTAGGCCTGTCCCAAAAACTCTGAGCGGAATAACCCGTCCCCTTTTCTCTGAGACAAATAGCCCGTCCCCAATTTGCAGGCCCGGCCCCAGAGGGGGCGAACGACGGGGGCAACATAATTTACGGAACGTGGACATGTGAATTGCTGGCATGTTTCATGTGTACGGAAGATTTCGCGCGAGGTTCGATGCCGTTACGCTTCGCAGAGCGAATTTGCACACACGCGTTTCTCGCACGTATCCTCTCTTCCGGAACTTTCGTCGCGGCCACTGCCGCCAGAGAGGGGAGATTCGCATGACGTATTCCGAGAAGATCATCGCCGAGCTTGAGGCCCGCTATCCCGAGCAGGCTGAGTTCATCCAGGCTGCCAAGGAGGTCCTCGAGACCCTGCAGCCCGCTCTCGACGCTCACCCCGAGTACGAGGAGAACGCACTTCTCGAGCGCCTCGTTGAGCCCGAGCGCGTGGTGATGTTCCGCGTGCCGTGGGTCGACGACAACGGCAAGGTCCAGGTCAACCGCGGCTACCGCGTGGAGTTCAACTCCGCCATCGGCCCCTACAAGGGCGGCCTGCGCTTCAACCCCACCGTCACCGTGGGCATGCTCAAGTTCCTGGGCTTCGAGCAGATCTTCAAGAACAGCCTGACCACGCTGCCCATGGGCGGCGGCAAGGGTGGTGCCGACTTCGACCCCAAGGGCAAGTCCAACCGTGAGGTCATGGCCTTCTGCCAGTCCTTCATGACCGAGCTCTTCCGCCACATCGGCCCCAACACCGACGTTCCCGCCGGCGACCTGGGCGTTGGCGGCCGCGAGGTTGCCTACATGTTCGGCCAGTACAAGCGCCTCAAGAACGAGTGGACCGGCGTCCTCACGGGCAAGGGCCTCTCCTTCGGCGGCTCGCTCGCCCGCACCGAGGCCACCGGCTACGGCCTGGTCTACTTTGTCGACGAGTACCTCAAGAGCGTTGGCGACTCCTTCGAGGGCAAGAAGGTCGTCGTCCACGGCTCCGGCAACGTGGCCATCTACGCCATCCAGAAGGTCGCCCAGCTCGGCGGCACCGTCATCGCCTGTTCCGACACCAAGGGCTGGGTCGAGGACCAGGAGGGCATCGACTACCAGGTCCTCGAGCACATCTACAACAAGAAGCGCTCCGGCCACGACCAGGGCGTCTCCCTCGCGATGTACGTCGACGAACGCCCCAGCGCCACCTGGCACGAGGGCGACGGCCGCGGCGTCTGGCAGCTCCCGTGCGACATCGCGCTGCCCTGCGCCCGCGAGAACACCCTGCACCTCGAGGACGCCCAGGCGCTCGTGGCGGGCGGCTGCAAGGTCGTGGGCGAGGGCGCGAACATGCCCACCACGCCTGACGCCACCACCTATCTCATGGAGAACGGCGTTGCCTTCATGCCTGGTAAGGCTGCCAACGCCGGTGGCGTGCTCGTCTCGGGCCTCGAGATGAGCCAGAACGCCGAGCACCTCTCCTGGACCTTCGAGGAGGTTGACGGCAAGCTCGAGGGCCTCATGCGCGGCATGTTCCACAACGTGGACGACACCGCCCGCGCCTACGGCCACGAGGGCAACTTCGTGATGGGCGCCAACATCGCCGGCTTCCTCAAGGTTGCCGACGCCATGATGGCCCAGGGTGTCTGCTAGCGAGAAGCACCTCTAACCGAGCGCCCGGTTGCCCCGAGCTCCTAAGCAGGACCGCGCTTCGCGGAAGATCCTGCTTAGGAGCTCGGGGCGACCTGCCCTTGAGGCGCCCCGCTCGTGTTGGGTGAGGGAGACGGGCTTGCGAACCCTCATCCTTCTCGCTGCGTTTTTTGCGAATGCGTTATGTCATCACACGGTGAACGCGTTTCCTGCTATGCTATCCAAGACCTTTAAGACGGTACGAGAGACCGAAAAGGCGTCCACAACATACATGTCGCAGCCTTAATCGGAGTCCTCGCTCGCGGGTGCTCCGTTTTTTGTAGCTGCGGCTGCGTGATGTTAGGCGCACGCGGACGAAAGGGCGGTGTTGCTGTGAACCTACTGGTTGACAACGGCAGGCATCCGAGGGCGCTTCTCGCGCTCGAGAACGGGATGTACTTCTTTGGGCGCTCTGCCGGCGCCGAGGGAGAGACCTTCGGCGAGATCGTGTTCAATACCTCGATGGTCGGCTACCAGGAGATCGTGAGCGACCCGTCCTACGCGGGCCA
>CASEGE010000136.1 GCA_949287335.1 uncultured Olsenella sp.
GTTGTCGTTAGTCGAGAAGCTCTGAGAAGCGCCGCGGCTCTGTCACGCCCCGCAGCGCCGTCTCAGCAGAGGCCGTCCCAGCCCTCGAGCCAGAGGTCCGCGCACCTGCGGAGCTCCGCCGCCGGCTGGCGGGGGTCCTCGCAGCGCACGGCCACCGCGGCCATGCCCGCCTTCTGCGCGGAGCGCACGCCGGGCAGGATGTCCTCGAAGGCCACGCACTTCTCGCCCGGCACGCCCAGCCGGCGCGCCGCCTCGAGGTAGATGTCGGGGTGGTCCTTGCCGCGGGAAACGTCCACCCCGCAGACCACCTCGTCAAAGAGTCCGTACACGTCAACGTGGCGCATGGCGCCCAGCACCGTGGGGTTGTTCGTGGTGGCAAGCGCCAGGCGCACGCCGGACGCCCGCAACGCGCGCAGGTAGCGCTCGGCTCCCGGCCGCAGCTCGACGGAGGTCTCGTAGAGCGCCGCCCCCAGGCGGTTCCACTCGTCCACGATGTCCTGGACCTCGTCGCGCAGGCGGTAGGTCTCCACGCACCAGCGCGCGCCCTCGGCAAACCCCAGGGTGGCGAGAATCGAGGAGGCGCTCTCGTCAAACGCGAGCCCGCGCGTGGCAAAGAAGATCTCGTCGACGCGCCGCCAGAGGTGCCAGGTCTCGGCGAGCGTCCCGTCAAAGTCGAATATCGCCGCGGAGAAGCTCGGCGGCCAAAGGCTCACCTCGCGCCGCGCCTCCGCGTGCCCGCGCGCGTCACGCCCGCTCATCGATCAGGCTCCCCCTCGATCGAGCGGAGCACGCCAAAGGTGATGTCGTCCCTGAAGAGCGTGCAGAGCGTGCGCACGAGGTCGCGCGCCACCCAGAACACGCCGGCGTCCAGGGCCGCCCGCGCGGCGCCGAGAAGCGCCTCGCCCACCTCGCGCGTGGGGGCGATGGGAATGCCCGCCCCCTTGAGCGCGCTCTCCTCGTCGCTGTCCGTGAGCCTGCCCTGAGAGGCGCTGCCCACCTGGCCGAGAAGCGCCACCACCGCGATGCCCGCGACAACGGCCGCGGCCGGGAGGACCCTGCAGGCGCGCTGGTAGCAGGCCTGCGCCGCAAGGACGTGCCCGCCGCGCCACTGGAGCTGGGACATCCGCAGGTACCCAAGGCCAATCGACTCCGGGTCGTGCGCCAGCGAGAGGAGCCGGCAGAGCTCCTCCTCGGCGGCGTCGAAGCGCCCGGAGGCCTCGAGGCACTGCGCCAGGTGAAGGCTCGCCTGACCGGAGAGCGGCGCGGTCCTGCACGCGCGCCGCGCCCATCGCACGGCCTCGTCGCCCTTCTGCTGCGCGAGTGCCGCGGCAGAGGCGATGAGCTGTGCCTCGAGGTAGCTTACGCTCACAAGCTCGCAGCGCTCGTGCGGGGGCGCGAGCAGGAGGTTGTAGAGCGCGCGGTCGGTGTAGGTGCCAAACGCGCGCCAGGCCACGCCCTCGTCCTCGGCGTAGGTATCGGCCTCGCGCACGGCGTCGAGCGCCTCGAGCGCGCACTTCTCGGCGGCGTCCATGTCGTTTGAGACGAGAAAGGCGCGGGCGCGCTCCGTTGCCTGCGTGAGGTCATCCCCGTCCACGAGGGACTCCGCGATGGCGAGCGGTTCGTCCTCGAGCGTCCCGTCCACGAGCGCGCGCACGCAGCGCATGGCAGCCTCGCGCACGTCCTCGCTCGTGTCCGCGTTCGCCACGGCTAGCAGCGCGCTCACGTTTCCCTGCGTGGAGGACCCGAGGGAGCGCAGGAGTTCGGTTGCGGCCAGCTTGCGTCGGCACGCCTCGTCGATGCCCAGCTCGCAGACGCGCGAGCACCCAAGCCCGGCCGCCGCCACGGGCAGCAGCGTGCGTTCCGAGGTCTCCACGGGCTCGTAGCGCTCGGCGGGGCAAAAGCGCTCGTCCTCGAGGGAGAAGCCCTGGCGCACGGGCCCAAGCTCGCGGTTCTCGGCGTCAAGCGTGGCCCCCGCCGCGTGCATCACGGCATAGGGGTCAATAGAGCCGGAGAGGTCCAGTCCCTCCATCAGGGAGCGCGAGAGGCGCGAGGAGTAGTAGCAGGTGTGGTTACGCGCCGTGTCCACGACGCCGGCCACCCACACCTCGCCGAGCTGCGGGGCCGCCATGAAGGCGTACCCGGCGAGAAGAACGCCCAGCCGCAGGTTGTAGTCGGACGCCGCGCGGCGGCGCATCTCCGCGGTCGCGCTCACCACGCCGAGCCCGTCGACAAAGACCGTGGCGGGCCAGGCGCTCGGTGGGACGAGGTCGATCTCGATCGCGGCGGACCCGCGGCTCACGTTGACCCGGAAGCGCGCCGTGAGGCGGTAGGGGAGGCGAAGCCGCTCGATGCCCGCCGAGAGCGCGTTGCGAACTGCCCACTCGCCGAGCGCGGGACCCTCGACGGTGGCGGCCACGCGGCTCGCCTGGGAGGTGATCGAGCGGAAGATGCGCTGCTCGCAGCGCACGAGCTCCTCGAGCGTGGCGTCGTTTGGCCTCTCGAGGGAGCGCTCGATGAGCAGGGCGCAGTTCAGCGCCGCCTCGATGCGAAGCAGCTCCATCTTGGAGACCCAGGGGAGCGACTCGTCAATGACGCGCAGGTAGAAGAGGTCGGAGGTATGTGGGCGCACCACCGTGACGGCGGGGAGCGCGGCGTCTCTCTTGGCAATGCCCGCCTCGGTGAGGCGCGTGGCGAGGTAGAGCTCGAAGGGGCTCGGGGGAAGCGGCGCGCCCTGCGCCTCGTCCGTGCGGCGGCGGACGTCCGCCACCACGCCGCGCAGGGCCCCGATGGGGTCCACGGTGCCCACGAGGGCACGCGAGAGGGCCTCCATGTCAAGCAGGGAGGTGTTGTCGTCCGCCTCCGCTGCGGAGTCGCCCGTGGCGGGGATACCATCCGCAACGCCCGCGAGCTCGTCCTCGTTTCCCACGAGGGCGGCAAAGAGCCGACCCAGGCGCCCGCGCTGGGCGTCGTCTCCCATCTCGTCTGGCATGGCGCCTCCTCTCGTCGCTCCGTGTGCCCGGGCCGTCCGGCCGCGTCAGTCGCGCTGATCGCGCCGACGCGCGCCGAAGCCCCGCGCTACTCCTCGCCCTTGCGCTCCTGCGCGCGGTCCGCGATGGACTCGCAGTTGTTGAGGCGCCTGATGAAGAGGCCCGAGAGCAGCTAGGGGTCGAGCCAGGTGGATATGGGCGGCATGATGAGGCCCTGGTCCGCCACGCGCA
>CASEGE010000137.1 GCA_949287335.1 uncultured Olsenella sp.
GGCCGTCACGCGGTTCATCAAGAGACGACGCCTGCCCGGATTGAGGAGGCAACATGGACGAGAGGCTCACGGAGCTCTCCTGTGAGGAGTTTGCCGATAGGCTCGCGACGCGCGAGAGCGTTCCGGGGGGCGGCGGTGCCGCTGCGCTCGTGGGCGCGCTCGGCGCGGCGCTCTGCTCGATGGCCGGCGCCTTCACGGTGGGAAAGGCCCGCTACGCCGCCGTCGAGGACGAGGTCCAGGCCCTCATGGACGAGGCTGAGGACGTGCGCTTTCGTCTGCTCGAGCTCGTTCACGAGGACGCCGAGGGCTTCTCGCCGCTCGCCGCTGCCTACGCGCTTCCCAAAGACGACCCCACCCGTGCCGCCCAGATCGAGCGGGCAACGCAAAATGCCTGCATGGCACCGCTCGCGATGGTGGGGGAGTGCTGCCGCGCCATCACGATCCTCGAGCGCATGGGCGAGCTCTGCTCCCGTCTGCTCATCTCCGACGTTGCCTGCGGCGCCCTGCTCGTTCGCGCGGCGCTCGAGACGGCGAGCGTGAACGTCTACGTCAACACCTCTGCCCTCACCGAGCGAAGCGTCGCCGACCGCATAGAGTCCACGTGCAGCGAGCTCATCGAGGAGTACGTCCCGCGCGCGGAGCGTCTCGCGAGCAAGATGACGGGCCTCATCGGCGCACGGGGGTCCAACTGATGGCGCGTCTCCTCAGGGGCGCGCCTGTTGCCGCCGCCATCACCGAGCTCCTGCGCGAGCGCGCCGAGCGCCTTGGGGCCAGGGGCGTGACACCCACGCTCGCCATCGTCCGCGTGGGCGAGCGGGATGACGACCTCGCCTACGAGCGGGCTGCCGAGAAGCGCTGCGCCGCCGTCGGCGTTGCCGTGCGTCGCCTCCTGCTCCCGGAGACGTGCGCGCAAGACGAGCTCGAGGCGGTTCTCGCCAAGGTGAGCGAGGACGATGACGTCCACGGCTGCCTGCTCTTCCGCCCGCTGCCCGCGCACCTCGACGAGGCCCGCGCCGCGCGAGCGCTCGCCCCCGAGAAGGACGTTGACGCCATCACCGACTCGTCGCTTCTCGGCACGCTCACCGGGCAGCCCCGCGGCTTTGCGCCGTGCACCGCCGAGGCGGTTCTCGCCCTTCTCGACCACTACGAGGTTCCCCTCGATGGCGCCGACGTTGTGGTCATTGGACGCTCGCTCGTGATCGGCCGCCCCGTGGCGGCGCTGCTTCTGGCGAGAAACGCCACGGTCACGACCTGTCACACGCACACGCTCGACCTCGCCTCGGTCTGCCGCGCGGCTGACGTCATCGTGGCCGCCGCCGGCGCACCGGACACGGTGGGCGCCGCCTGCGTGTGTCCCGGGCAGGTGATCGTCGACGTGGGGACCACGTGGGACGATGCCGACGGCCGCCTGCGTGGCGACGTGGCCTTTGATGAGGTCGAGCCCATCGTCTCGGCGCTCACGCCCGTTCCGGGTGGCGTTGGGTCCGTCACAACCGCTATCCTTGTCTCTCATGTGATCGAAGCAGCCGAAAGGAAGTGCGAATGAAGGTAACCGAGAAGCCCTCCTCGTCCTATAGTGGGGCGATGACGCCGGCGTCGATTGAGCTCAAGGCCGAGCGCGTTGCCGTTACCAAGGCGAGGACCGACTCCGTGAGCGCCTTTGTCCTCTCCATCATGGCGGGTGCCTTCATTTCTTTGGGTGCCACCTTCATGCTTGTCGTCAAGTCCGACGCAACGCTTCCCTTCGCCGCCACTCAGCTGCTCGGCGGCTTCTCCTTTTCGCTCGGTCTCTTCCTCATCCTCGCCGCCGGCGCGGAGCTCTTCACCGGCAACTGTCTCATTGTGATGGGCCCGCTCTCCGGCCGCATGGCATGGGGGAGCCTCCTCAAGAGCTGGGTCGTCGTCTACGTGGGCAACCTCATCGGGTGCCTCGCCTTCGCGGCGCTCATGTTTGCGGCGGACGCCGGGTCTGCCAACGGCGGCGCGCTCGCGCAGGCGGCGGTGAGCGTTGCCGAGGGCAAGGCCGCGCTGGGCTGGGGGACCATCTTCGCACGCGGCATCCTCTGCAACCTGCTCGTCTGCCTCGCCGTGTGGGTGGGTCATGCCGCGACCACGGTCACCGACAAGTTCTTCTCGGCGCTTTTGCCCGTCATGGCCTTCATGGCGAGCGGCTTCGAGCACTGCATTGCCAACATGTTCTTTATGCCCTATGCGCTCATGCTGCAGGCGAGCGGCGCTGCCGCGGGCTCGCTCGACCTCATGGGGGCGCTCTACAACATCAGCGCGGCCACGCTCGGAAACATCGTGGGAGGCGCCCTGCTCGTGGGCGCCGCCTACTGGTTCGTCTATGCGCGCGGCCGCTCCAAGGGAGATGACAGCGGTGAGTGAGGCGGCAGACGGGCGTCAGCTTAACGCGCAGGGCTTTGCGCCCATTGACAAGGGTCGCGTCGAGGCCGCGGTGCGCGAGCTCCTGCTCGCCATAGGGGAGGATCCCGACCGTGAGGGGCTTCTCGGCACGCCCGACCGCGTGGCGCGAGCGTGCGAGGAGATCTTGGGCGGCATGCAGGAGGATCCGGGCGTCCATCTGCGCAGGCAGTTCCACGAGCCGGGCAACCAGGAGATGGTGATCGTCAAGGACATCCCGTTCTCGTCGCTCTGCGAGCATCACATCCTGCCCTTCACCGGCAAGGCGCACGTGTGCTACATCCC
>CASEGE010000138.1 GCA_949287335.1 uncultured Olsenella sp.
CCGTAGTGGAAGTTGGTGGGCATGCCCATGACCACGATGTCGTACTTCTTCTCGGCCCAGTGCACGTAGGTGCGCTTGTCGGCGAGCTTCCAGGAGACGGGCTGCATCTCGGCGGCGTAACCGGAGAAGATGGCGATCTGGCGGCTCCAGGTGTCGAGCACAGCGTCGCAGCAGAAGAACTTCTTGCCCATCTTCTCTTCCATGAACATGCCCTGCTGGTCAAACTTGTCGCTCATCAGGGAGGAGGTGGAGACGGGGAAAAAGTCCGGGCGGCTCATGACGCGCGGCACGTGGTGGGCGCTGATGGAGCGCCAGTGGGTGATACCTGTGGCGCAGTGCTTGTAGCCGCCCGAGTAGCCGCCGTAGGGGTTGCCCTGTGTGTGGCCGATGAGGATGGCGATGTCGGCGTCGTAGACGAACTTGTTCATGATCACGTGGTCGCCCTGCGGCGTGAAGCCGAGGTCGACGAGGTTGTCGTAGTCCTCGGAGTCGTGGCTCGTGATCTGGCCGGTGCCCTCGAACTCGTTGTAGAGGTCCTCGCCCAGGATGAGCTTGGCCTCGGCGGTGGAGGTGCGGGGGTGCAGGCCGTTGGAGAAGAGCAGGAGCACGTCGTCGTGGGAGACGCCGTTGGCGAAGAGCTCGTCGAGGCAGGCGCGGATGGCCACCTTGCGGTGGGAGGTGGGCTGCGTGCCGCCCTTCACGATGTCGGGGATGACGATGACGACCTTGGCACCGGGGTGCGCGAGGTCAGCGAGCGGCTCCATGCCGATGGGGTTGCGGATGCTCTCGAGCGTGGCGTTGTAGAGGCTGTCCCAGTCCTGCGGAAGGCACTCGGGGTCCTTGACGGTCTCGCCGGTGATGAAGACGTCGGTGTTGTCGGGCAGCTCGGCGCCGAGCATGCCGTTGCCGTACTCAAAGTCCAGATGCATGAGGTTTCCTTTCTGCTTGTGAATGATTCAAAAGGGGTCTGTCCCCTTTTGAATCACTTGAGGTAGAGGTTGACGATCTCGGCGTACTCCTCGGGGTAGAAGCCAATCTCACCGGTGAAGCGCGTGAGGGCGATGAGGCCGCCGTCGATCTCCGGGATACCGGCGAGCATCTCGGCGTTGTCGGCCTTGAGGCCGCCGCCGTAGACCACGTCGACGCCGGGCACCACGCTCTTGATGAGGCGTGCGACCTTGGTGATGTAGGGGGCGTCCGCGGGCGTCTTGCCGGGGCCGATGCTCCAGACGGGCTCGTAGGCGATGCGCACGCCGGAAAGGTCCGCGCCCTCGAGGCCCTGGGTCACCTGGGCGGTGAGGACGGCCTCCCAGTCGTCGACCTCCTCCTCACGCTCGCCCATGCAGAAGAGCACCTTGAGGCCAGCGGCCTGGGCGGCGCGGACCTCGCGGGAGAGGATGCGGCTCACCGCGGCCTCGACATCGGCCGGGTCCGCCCCGACCTCGCCGAGAATGGCGCGCAGGTTCATGCGCTCCTCGCAGTGTCCGATGAGGGCCCACCCGCAGCCGAGCTGGGCCACGGAGTTGCCGGTGCGCAGCGTGGTGAAGGCGCCGAAGTTGCCGCCGGGCGCGGTGTCGGCCACGTGAACGCCCTGGCAGCCAATGCCGAGCGGGCTGCCCTCGGCGCCGGCGCAGGCGCCCACGAGGTGCGCCTCGGGCAGGAACGCCGCAAACTCCGCGACGTCAGCGTACTTCTCGGCCACGTCCCTGATGGAGGACGCGACGGTCTCGCCCCAGCGCGCAGGCTCGGCGAGGCGGTTGACGCCGCCGCGCTCGGGGGTGATGTCGAAGCGCTTGAGGTTGAGGAAGATGTGCTTCATGAAGGCTCCAATCTGCTATGCCGCCACGCGCGTCACACAAAGCTCGCGAAGCGGGGGAGTGCCGGACCGAGCAGCGGGCGGCACCAGCTCCGGAAGGCGTCGGTCACGCCGTTGCCGCGCTCGTTGATGTACTCGTCGGGCATCGTGCGCTCGTCGAGCATCACCTTCTCGATGGGGATGCGGATGAGACGTGCCTCGTAGGGCTCGCTGGAGACGCGCTCGATGCCCACCATCTTGCCGGAGTCCCCCTCGAGGACGGCGCGGGTGGCCTCACGCCCGCAGGCGATGGCCTCCTCGCGGTCAACGGGGCTCTGCCAGGCAATGGAGGCGCGCCCGATGAGGCCGGGCTTCTCGGAGCGGGCCTTGTAGCCAAGCTTCGAGATCACAAGCTTGGCGAGGTGGGCCGAGACGTCGCCAAAATAGGTTGCCCTGCCCACGGTCATGAGGGGCGGGGCAACGGGGGTCCCGTCGGCCGTGTGCAGACCCTCGCTCACCACCACGACGCCCGAGCCCTTCTCGTCAATGAGGCGCTGGGCGTCGTCGAGGAATGCACGCTCGTCGAAGTTGCGCTCGGGCAGGTAGATGAGGTCGGGGCCGCCGGTGCCGGACTCGTCGGCAAAGCAGCTCGCCGCCGTGACCCAGCCGGCGTTTCTGCCCATGGCCTCCACGATGACGATGTGGATGGGAAGCCCGCGCACGTCGCAGCAGATGGCCGACGTGGTGGCCGCCATGTAGCGTGCCGCGCTCGCAAAGCCGGGGGCATGGTCGGTCACGGCGATGTCGTTGTCCATCGTCTTGGGGATGCCCACCACGTCGATGGGTACGCCCTCCGCGTGGCAGGCGCGCCAGATCCTGCCGCAGGTGTCCATCGTCCCGTTGCCGCCGGTGCACAGGAGCCACCGGATGCCCTGGCGGTCGAGCGCGTGCGCGAGCTCGCGGTAGTCGTCGTCCTCGAGGGGCTTGCGGCTCGTGCCGATGGCCGAGGAGGGCGAGAAGGGCAGCAGGTCGAGCTTCTCGCGCGATACCTGGCCAAAGTCGACGAGGTTGCCGTCGGTGATGCCGCCCACGCCGCCGAGCGCGCCGAGCACGCGGCCGACGCTCGGCGTGTTCAGGGCCTCGTCAACGGCGCCGTAGAGCGACGCGTTGATGACGGCGGTCGGGCCGCCGCCGTGGACGACGAGCAGGCCGTCGGCTGCCATGGCTAGATCCCCGCCTTCTCGTAGCGCTCGGCCATCTCGTCAAGCGTGGCGAGCTCGACGTCGGGATAGTGGCCGTAGCTGCCAAACTCCACGATGAGGGTGGCCACGGCCTCCTTGACGCCGGCCTCGATGGCGGCGACGAGCGCCGCGCGGTCATCGTCCTCGACCACGCCGTACATGACGGTGTCGTACACGGGCGGGAGGAAGGCGCGCGGGTCGGGGTTCTCGGGGTGCTCGAGCAGGAGCTTGTAGACGCCGCCGATCGACGGGCTCTCCTGGAGCTCCGGGCGCTTGGCGAAGAGCTCGCGCATGTTGCGGGTCACGGCGAGGCGGATGTCGGTGTCGACGTTGATCTTGTTGATGCCCGCCGGGATGGCCGCCTTGAGCTCGGAGAGGCTGATGCCGTAGGCGTTTTGGATGTTGCCGCCGAGGGCGTTGATCTCGCGGACGATGTAGCCGGGGACGGTGGAGGAGCCGTGGCTCACGAGCGCGCAGTCGAGGCCCTCGTGGGAGAGGCACTCGCGGATGGCGATGGGGATCTCGCGGCGGAGCTTGACGTCCTTGCCCTTGGACGGGCCGTGCATGGTGCCATAGCTGATGGCGAGGGCGTCGACCTTGGTCTTGCGGACAAACTCGACGGCGGTGAGCGGGTTGGTGTAGGTGCTCGACGCCGCGAAGACGTGGTCCTCCACGCCCGCGAGGACGCCGAGCTCGCCCTCAACGGAGACGCCGCGCGCGTGCGCGTACTTGACGACCTCGCGCGTGAGCTCCATGTTCTCCTCGAGCAGGAGCGACGACCCGTCAATCATGACGGAGGTGTAGCCGCCCGCGATGGCGGCCTTCACGCTCTCCATGTCACGGCCGTGGTCCAGGTGCAGGACCACGGGGATGGGGCTGTTCTCGCCGTACTTCTTGACGGCGTCGCCGATGTTCTTGGCGCCCACGATCTTGTCCTCGACCGTGCCGTTGGCAAAGTCGGCGCGCCCTCCCATGAAGGCGTTGGCGAGGTCGGCGCCCTGCAGAATGGCGGCGCTCCTCAGCATCTCGTGGACCTCGATGACTGCCTTGGCCTGGCAGACGGCGTTGACGTTGAACGCACCCTGGGCATAGCCCCCCTTGCGAGCGGCGTCCAGAACGGGCTTGAGCGGTACGAGTGCCATGTGACCATCTCCTTGTTCGTGGCCCGGCTCTCCCGGGCGCTTTCCTGTACGTGCCTTGGTCGTGCGTGCTGGTGCCTGACAGACGGGGACGAGCCCCGCCCGCTTAGTGCCGACGGGGCTCGAGCTTGGGCTCGATGACGTTGGTGAGCTTGATGATGCGCGCCGACGGGGCGTTGCCGCGCATGAGCGACAAGATCTCCTCGGCGCAGGCGATGCCGGTCTCGAAGTTGGGAAGTCGCGTGTAGAAGTTGGCGGCGAGCCAGTTCTCCCCGTTGTTGGCGAGCTCCGCGTAGATAAGGTTGCGCTTGGGGGCGATCTTGCGGAAGAAGTGCGTCCAGGTTGACCAGCTCGTGACCACGGCGTCACCGTCGCGGGTCTCCTCGAGGACGCGGCGCGCCGTGTCGATGAGCTCCTCGCTCAGCCTGAGGCCGTCCTCGGTGTTGCCCACGGTGTAGCGCTCGTCCCAGACGTCGATGTTGTGCAGGTCGATGGGGGCCTCGCGCACGAGCAGCTCAACGCCGGACGCCTCGCAGATGTCACGGACGCCGAGCTCGCGCAGGCGCTCCTGGGCGGTGTCGATCCGCGGGCGGAGGTAGACGACGCGCCGGCAGCCGCGCTCCAGGATGCGGGAGGTGATCAGGCGCGCCCCGCCGCGATAGTCGAGGTCAACGGTGCTGTAGGTGTCCGCCTGCTGCTGGCAGTCAAAGACCACCAGGGGCGCCGACTCGTCGGTGAGCAGCTGGAGGCTCTCGGCGTCGGGCCCCTCGTTCTCGATGCCGATGAAGATGATGCCGCCCACGCGTCCGGCGAGGTAGGCGCTCGCGTAGTCCGCGTGGCCGAGCGCGTCGGTCTTGTTGCCGAGGAGCAGCACGTTGTAGTCCTCCTCCTCCAGCCGCGTCTGGATGCCGTAGGCCATCTGGCTGAAGCGGGGGACGGAGAGGTTCCTGCGCAGGACCACGCCCACGCAGGGGATGGTGCGGCTCCTGAGCGTGCGCGCGTGCGCGTTGGGCATGTAGTTGAGGTTGCGCGCCGCCTGCAGCACCCGCCGGCGCGTCTCCGGGCGGATGGACTGGCCGGGGGTGTTGTTGATGACGTAGGAGACGGTCGCGGCGGTGACTCCGGCCTCCTGGGCCACGTCCTTGAGGGTGGTTCGCCTCCGCATTTCCGCCTCCAATCCTCGATGCTCACTTTTTCGATTAAGTGAGATAGTACCTGTTTACCATGACACGGGCCATATAACGAGAAGAACTTGGAGAAATGCGCTCACAGGTCAAAATCGACCGTTTATCGAGGTTAACCACTTAATAAGTGCTGAGCGGTACCAAATCTGCCCTAAGCGGCCCTTACCGAAACTTTACTCTATGAAATCCCCAGGGCCTGTGGTTACATGTCAGTAACTTAATCGTTTGAGTGGAGAAACGGTTGAGTGAGATAGTCAGCTCGTTCTTCTCGACCACGCGTTTTTTGGTCTGACCGTTGCACGTCGCACGCGTTCGCCGGATGCACTCGTCGCGCCTCCAAGCGTCCTTTTGGGGAGGGGGCGGCGGCGGGATTGAACGAAGGAGGCCGTCATTGAAAGAGAAGAAAGTATCCATCTGGAGTAAGGTGCCAAGCTGGGCTTGGGCGCTGATCTCCCTGGCGCTGGCTATTGCCCTGTGGCTTGCCGCCTCAGGCACGTGGCCAGCCGTCTTTGCGTCTCCGGAAAAGGTTCTCGAGGCCTTCCTGGAGCGCGCACAGAGCGGACTGCTCTGGGAGCACGTCTGGGCGTCGGTCTCGCGCGTCCTCACGGGCTTTGGCATCGCCTTCGTGGTGTCCATCCCCGTGGCCTTCCTCATGGCGTGGTATGACCCGTTCCGTCACGTTGTGGAGCCCTGGATTCAGTTCATCCGCAACATTCCGCCGCTGGCCTACGTCTTCCTGATCATCGCCGCCCTCGGCATTGGCCAGACCTCCAAGATCACGGTTATCTTCATCGCCGCGTTCCTGGTCATGGTCATCACCATCTACCAGGGCGTCAAGGGCGTGGACGTGACGCTCATCAAGGCGGCGCGCGTGCTCGGCGCCACGCAGAAGGACATCTTCTTCAAGGTCACCATCCCCGCTTCCACCCCGTTCATCCTCGTCGCCGCGCGTCTTGGCCTCTCCACCTCGCTCACCACGCTCATGGCGTCGGAGATCGTCGGTGGCGACAAGGGCATCGGCATGATGATCCAGCAGGCGAGCGGCTACTACCAGATGGACGTCGTGCTCCTGGGCATCATCATGCTCGGCATCATTGGCATCTGCTTCGAGAAGATCGTCCGGTTCCTTGAGAGGAGGTTCACGGGATGGCAGGAAACGATTCAGCAGTAAAGGTCCACATCGAGAACGTGGTCAAGAAGTTCAACACCCGCAAGGGCGAGGTGGTTGCCCTCAACGGCGCCAACTTCGACATCCACGAGAACGAGTTCGTGTGCGTCGTCGGGCCGTCCGGCTGCGGCAAGTCCACGCTCCTGAACATCATCGGTGGCCTCGAGGAGCCCACCGAGGGCCGCGTTCTCGTTGACGGTCAGGAGGTCACCGGCCCCGGTCCCGACCGCGGCATCGTCTTCCAGCAGTACGCGCTCTTCCCGTGGCTCACGGTCCTCGAGAACGTCAAGTTTGGCCTCAAGCTCCAGGGCAAGTCCGACAAGGAGGCCGAGGAGATCGCGCTCAAGTACATCAAGCTCGTTGAGCTTCAGGACTTTGTGCATTCCTACCCCAAGGAGCTCTCCGGCGGCATGAAGCAGCGCGTGGCCATCGCCCGCGCCTACGCGGTCAACCCCAAGGTCCTGCTCATGGACGAGCCGTTTGGCGCCCTTGACGCCCAGACCCGCACCCAGCTCCAGTCCGAGCTGCTCGAGACCTGGGAGAAGGAGCAGAAGACCTGCTTCTTCATCACGCACGACGTCGAGGAGGCCATCATCCTCGCCCAGCGCGTCATCATCATGTACGCGCGCCCGGGCCGCGTGAAGGAGATCGTGGACATTGACATCCCGTATCCCCGCACACAGGAGACCAAGATGAGCCCGCGCTTCCTCGAGCTCAAGAACCACATTTGGAGCCAGGTCTACCAGGAGTACCTCTCCGTCAGGAAGTAGCTTCAAAAACAGGGATAACGCGGGGGCGTTGCCCCCGCTACGGGAGGGCGGCGAGAAGGACTCGCCGTCAGGAGAAAGGAAACGTAATGAAGAAGCTTGACATGAACCAGCTCAGCCGCCGCTCGTTCCTCAAGGTCGCCGGTGCCGCCGGCGTCGTGGGCTCGGGCCTCGTCCTCGCTGGCTGCGACGGCGACACCGAGGAGCCCCCCGCTGACGACACCCCCGACGACAGCACCAAGGAGCCTGCCGGCACCGAGTACGAGCCCGTTACCGTGCACGTGGCCTTCATGCCCAACCTAGGCTCTGCCGCCACGCTCTTCTCGGCCATTGACCAGGGCTACTTCGAGGAGGTCGGCATCACCGTCGAGACCGAGCAGTTCCAGGCCGGCCCCGCCGAGATCACGGCCATGCAGTCCGGCTCCGTGGACATCTCCCAGATCGGTCACGGCGCGCACTCCCTCTGCATCCAGGGCCAGGCCAAGATCTTCGCCTTCGACCAGCTCTCCCAGGCCGACTGCGTCGTCGCCAACAAGTCTCACGGCATCGAGACCGGCGCTGACCTCGCCGGCAAGACGGTGGGCGTTGCCTCCGGCACCTCCTCCGAGATCATCCTCCAGTACGTGCTTCAGGACGCCGGCCTCACCGTCGACGACATCAACACCGTCGAGATGGACGTCTCCGGCATGACGACGGCCCTCATCGCCGGCCAGATCGACGCCGCCGCCACCTGGTCGCCCAACACAGTCACCCTCGAGGAGCAGCTCGGCGACGACTACCTCGTCCTCGGCACCAACACCGACTACTCCGACGAGGTTGCCTTCCCCGGCTCCTACGTCGTCCTTCCCGAGTACGCCGAGGAGAACCACGATGTCCTCGTGCGCTTTGGCGCCGCTCTGGACAAGGGCAAGGTCTACCGTGCCGAGCACATCGACGACGTGGCCAGGCTGCTCGCGTCCGAGCTCGGCGTCCCCGAGGAGACGCTCCTCCAGTCCACGGGCGAGGGCGACTGGCAGGGCGCCGTTGACGCCATCGGCGACACCGACACCATCGTGAGCTACTACGAGGCCCAGCAGAAGGTCTTCCTGGACGGTGGCCAGATCGAGGCCGAGGTGCCCGTCGAGGACTACGTCCTGACCGACGTCATCACCGAGTCCGACGAGCTCTACGAGACCATCAAGTAGCGAATCGGGTTCTAGCGTATCTCTCGGGGGACGTCTCCCCGATCCCCCACAACGGCCTCTCCGCAGCAGGGTGACCCTCCCCATCCGCGCGGGGAGGCCGTTTCCCGCAGACGAGACAAGGAGGAAGCATGGACTACTACCACATCTCCGCAGAGGACCTGGGCCGCGACGCTCGCGTGCCGCTCGTCATTGCGGGCGACTCCGCCGAGGTCTTCTTCGACCTGGCCCTTGAGATGGTGAGCACCATCCGCGAGCACAACGCACGCGGGGAGAAGACCGTCTTCATCTGCCCGGTGGGCCCCGTCGGCCACTACCCCTACTTCGTGAAGATGGTCAACGACCAGCGCATCTCCCTCAAGGACTGCTGGTTCTTCAACATGGACGAGTACCTAGACGACAACGACGAGTGGATCGACGCGGACAACCCCCTGTCCTTCCGCGGCTTCATGGCACGCAACGTCTACGACAAGATTGACCCGGAGCTCGTGATGCCCGAGGAGCAGCGCGTCTTCCCCGATCCCCACGACCCCGCAAAGGTGGGTCGCATGATCGACGAGCTCGGCGGCGTGGACATCGCCTTCGGCGGCATTGGCATCACGGGGCACCTCGCCTTCAACGAGCCCCAGCCGGAGCTCACCTGCGAGGAGTTTGCCGCACTCGAGACCCGCACCCTCGACATCCACCCCGAGACCCGCGCCACCAACTCCGTGGGTGACCTCGGCGGCGCCCTCGAGGACATGCCGCACCGCTGCGTGACCATCGGCATGCGTGAGATTCTCGGCGCCCGCAAGGTTCGTCTCGGCGTGTTCCGCGACTGGCACCGCGGGGTCGTTCGTCGCGCCGCCTACGGCGAGCCCACCGCGGCCTTCCCAGCCACGCTCCTGCAGGGTCACCCCGACGCCAAGATCTACGTGAACGACGTCGCCCGTCAGCAGGCGTACTAGGGAGGCGCTCTCATGTTGTCCAGCTGCTACATCACCGAGGCGCGCGTGCTCGTGGGCGAGGAGCTCGCCCGCCTGAACGTCACCGTGGAGGACGGGGTCGTCACGGGCCTCTCCTCGGCCTACGACAACGAGAAGGGCCTTCCGGTCATCGACGCGAGCGGGCTTCTCGCCCTGCCGGGCTTCATTGACGTCCACACGCACGGTGCCGCTGGCTTTGACGTGAATGCCGCGGACGTCGAGGGCCTGCGCACCATTGGCCGCTTCTTCGCCTCCCAGGGCACCACGGGCTGGCTCTGCTCCATCCTCACAGACACGCCGGAGCAGACGCTCTGGTGCATCGACCAGGCTCGTCAGGTCATCGAGGGCGGCCCGTACGACGGCGCCGCGCTTCTCGGCATTCACCTGGAGGGTCCGTGCCTCTCGAGCGAGTACAAGGGCGCCATGCCCGAGCACCTGCTCATGCACGAGGCATCCGTCGACCTCTTCCGTCAGTACCAGGAGGCGGCCGGCGGGCACATTCTCTACACCACGCTTGCTCCTGAGGTTCCCGGCGTGCCCGAGCTCATCCCGCAGCTTGAGGCCCTGGGCATCACCTCCGCCATCGGGCACAGCGGCGCCGGCTACGACCTCTCCTGGGCATGCGTGAACGCGGGCGCAAAGTCCGCCACACACGTGGGCAACGCGATGCGCCTCTTCCACCAGCACGAGCCCGCCATCTTTGGCGTGGCGCTCGAGAGCGATATCTACGCGGAGACCATCTGCGACGGCCGTCACCTCGTGCCGGGCACGGTGCGCCTCTACGTCAAGGTCAAGGGCTGGGACAAGATCTTGGGCATCACGGACTCAATCATGGCGGCGGGCCTGCCGGACGGCAACTACAAGCTCGGCGTCAACGACGTGGTGGTCGAGGACGGCGATGCCAAGCTCGCTACCACGGGCGTGCGAGCCGGATCCACCCTCACGCAGGCCACGGCGCTGCGCAACTTCATGAAGTTCACGGGCGCCCCGGTGGAGCTGGCTGCCAAGCCGCTCTCCGAGAACCCCGCGCGCCTCTTTGGCTGGGCGGACCGTGGCCGCATTGCCGTGGGTGCCCGCGCCGACCTCGTGCTTATGGATGACGCCTATGACGTTGTCCGCACGATCGTGGGCGGCCGCACCGTCTTTGAGCGCGCCTGATACCGGTTTTCATCTCACGTTTGTTGCGGGGCGGTGCCTGAGTGGCGCCGCCCCGCTGCGTTCTCGGCCGCCTTCTCGCGGCTTGTGAGACTGCCGCTCAGCCGCTTGGCCCGGCCAAAATTAGGCGAACGGCACCTCGCTAGAATGGTGAGGGTCTGCTGTCAACCGGCACCCGTGCCGTAGGGGAAGGATTCTCATGAGCTGGTTTGAGCCTTCATTTGTCTATCAGGTGTACCCGCTGGGCCTGTGCGGGGCCCCCTACGAGAACGACGGCGTCCTCGAGCATCGTCTGCTCAAGCTCGTGGACGACGGCTGGATCGAGCACATGGCAAAGATGGGCGTCACATGCCTTCTGCTCAATCCCGTCTTTGAGTCGGACGCACACGGATACGACACGCGCGACTACACCAAGGTGGACTGCCGCCTCGGTACCAACGAGGACCTGCGTGCGGTGGTGGACGCGTGCCACGCCGCCGGCATCAAGGTGCTTCTCGACGGTGTGTTCAACCACGTGGGGCGCGGCTTCTGGGCGTTTCAGGACGTGTTGCAGCGGCGTGGCGAGAGCCCGTATGCCGGATGGTTCGAGATCGACTGGGGCGGCAACAACTGCTACAACGACGGCCTTTCCTACAGTTGCTGGGAGGGCGCCGTCAACCTGGTGAAGCTCAATCACTGGAACGGCGAGCTCAACGACTACCTGGCTGACGTCATCCGCGGCTGGGTGCGCGAGTTTGACATCGACGGCTTGCGCCTCGACGTTGCCTACTGCCTTGACCAGGGGTTCCTTCGCTTCCTGCGCGGGATTGCCAACCAGATTGGCCAGGAGCGCGGCGAGAAGTTCCCACTGGTGGGGGAGACCATGTTCGGTGACTACAACCAGTGGATGGGCGACGACCTCTGCGACTCCGTGACCAACTACGAGGCCTACAAGGGTCTGTGGTCGTCGATGAACTCGGCCAACATGCACGAGATTGCCTACGCGCTGGAGCGCCAGAGCGGCAGCCACCCGTGGGACCTCTACACAGGCCGCCACATGCTGGACTTCGTGGACAACCACGATGTGCCGCGCATCGCCACCAAGCTGGACGACAAGAACCAGCTCGTTCCGCTCTACGGCCTGCTCTTTGCCATGAGCGGTGTGCCGGCGGTCTACTACGGCAGCGAGTGGGGAATCGAGGGCGAGCAGCTCCCCGGCGACCATGAGCTTCGCCCGGCGCTCGACGCGCCCGAGTGGAGTGCGCTCACGGACTGGATATGTGCGCTGGCGAAGGCGCGCGCGGACAGCGAGGCGCTCGTGTGGGGCGACTACACGCAGCTCCAGTGTCAACCTCAGCAGTTGGTTTTCCAGCGTCGAAGCGAGGGCGAGCGCGTGATCGTGGCGATAAACGCGAGCGGCGAGCCCGCAACGGTGCACTTTGACGCCCAGTGCGGCCGCGCCGTTGACCTCATCACCGGCGAGGAGCACGACTTTGGCGGCGGCTCCGAGCTCAAGCCCTATTCGGCGTACTACTGGCGCTGCGAGCGGTAGAGAAGCGAGAAGCCCGCCCTTCTCGCCGCAAGGGCCACGCAGACAGCAAGAGGCCCCTCGGCCTTCCGGAGAGAAGTTTCACGAAGTGCACTTCTCGCAGGAAGACCGAGGGGCCTCGGCCCTTGCGGTCGGAAGGTCCCGTCTACTGGACCTGCGCCACCATCGCCATGTTGGTGGAGGTGGTGTAGTCGCCCATGCGTGGCGAGGTCTGCGGGTCGCCGGCGGTGATGACCACGATGTCGCCGGTCTCAACGAGGTTGTTGAGCTTGGCTGTGGTCAGTGCGTTGTAGAGCGTGCTGGAGAGCGAACCCTGCTCGGTGGTGCGGTAGGCGTAGACGCCCCAGTAGAAGCAGGTGCGACGAATGGTTGCCTCGCGCGGGGAGGTGGCGAAGAGCGGCACCTTCGGGCGGAACGTGGAGATGAGGCGCGCGGAGCGGCCGGAGTTGGTGGGCGCGAGGATGCACTTGGCGTTCACGCGGTCGGCCATCTCGAGCGCGGCAAAGCCGGTGGCGCCGGAGACGTTGCGCATGCCGCCGCGGTCGTGATAGGTCTTGCGCTCGGGCAGGTACTTCTCGGTCTCCTTGCAGATCTCGGACATGGTCTTAACCGCGTCGATGGGGTACTTGCCGGCAGCGGTCTCACCGGAGAGCATGACGCAGTCGGTGCCGTCGTAGATGGCGTTGGCAACGTCGGTGATCTCGGCGCGCGTGGGGCGCGGGTTGCGCTGCATGGAGTCGAGCATCTGCGTGGCCGTGATGACGGGCTTGTAGTGCTCGTTGCACTTGCGGATGATGGCCTTCTGGATGTGCGGGACCTGCGCGGCGGGAACCTCGACGCCCAGGTCGCCGCGGGCGACCATGCAGCCGTCCGCCTCGTGGAGAATCTCGTCGAAGTTCTTGACGCCCAGGGCGCTCTCGATCTTGGGGAAGATAAGGACGTCGGGGGTGCCCATCTCGATGCAGATGCGGCGAATCTCCTGGACTGCCTTGCCGTCGCGGATGAAGGAGGCGGCGATGGCGTCGATGCCCAGCTCGCAGCCAAACATGATGTCCGCGCGGTCCTGGGCGGTGACGGAGGGCAGGTTGATGTTGAGGTTGGGGAAGTTCACGCCCTTGCGCTCGCCGAGCTCGCCGCCGTTAGTGATGGTGCAGTAGATGTCGGTGCCCTCGACGTGGTCGACCTCAAGGCCGATGAGGCCGTCGTCAATCAGGATGACGGTGCCCTTCTCGACCTCCTGGGGGAGGGTCTTGTAGTCAAGCGAGAAGCGCTCGGCGGTGCCGACGACGTTGTCCTCGGTGGTGATGATGCAGGTCTTGCCCGTCTCGAGCGTGACCTTCTTGCCGTCCTCGAGAAGGCCGGTGCGGACCTCGGGGCCCTTGGTGTCGAGCATAATTGCCACGGGAATGGAGAGCTCGCGGGACAGGTTGCGGACGCGCTCGATGTTCTTGCGGTGGTACTCGTGGCTGCCGTGGGAGAAGTTGAAGCGCGCGACGTTCATGCCGTGCAGGATGAGCTGGCGCAGAACCTCCTCGTCCTCGACGGCAGGACCCATCGTGCAGACGATCTTGGTCTTCTTCTTGTTGAATGCCATGGGTGCCCTTTCTGTGAGCGGGGGTCAGGACGGCGTCGTGCTGCTAGCAGACGACGCTGCGATCAACGAAGTCGGTGCCGTTGGCGAAGGCGCGCGCGTTGTCGAGCGTGACGCGGGCGATCTCGCCGAGGGCCTCGTGCGTGAAAAACGCCTGGTGGCTTGTCACCACAACGTTGGGGAAGGAGCAGAGACGCGCGGTCACGGAGTCGATGACCTGGCCCGCGCGGTTCTGGTAGACGTTGGGGCCCTCCTCATCGTAGACGTCGAGGCCGGCGGCGCCGATCTTGCCGGAGAGGATGCCTCGGATGAGCGCCTGCGTGTCCACGAGGCCGCCACGGCCGGTGTTCACAAAGATGACGCCGTCCTTCATCTTGGCGATGGAGTCGTCGTTGATCATGTGACGGCTCTCGTTGTTGAGGAAGGCGTGGAGCGAGATGAGGTCGGAGCGGCGATAGAGCTCGTCGTAATCGACGTACTCGTCGATGATGCCCTCGTCCACAAGCCCCTGGTTGGGGTAGAGGTCCGAGCCGAGGACCTTCATGCCGAAGCCCTTGCAGATGCGGCAGAGGGCGGCGCCGATGCGGCCCGTGCCGATGATGCCGGCAGTCTTGCCGTGCAGGGTGTTGCCCACAAGGCCGTCGAGCGAGAAGTCGTTCTCGCGGACGCGGATGTAACCCTTGCAGATGCGGCGGTTGGCTGCCAACGCGAGGCCCATGGCGTGCTCGGCGATGGCCTCGGGGGAGTAGGCGGGAACGCGGGTGACGCGAATGCCCAGGTCCTCGGCTACGGCAACATTGACGGCGTCGAAACCTGCGCAGCGCATGAGCAGGAGCTTGACACCAAAGCCGGCGAGAATCTCGAGCGTCATGGCGCCACAGTCCGCGTTGACGAAGGCGCAGACGGCGTCATAGCCGCGCGCGAGGGCTGCGGTCATGGGTGTGAGGTTGGTCTCGATGAAGTCGATCTTGATCTCTGGGTAGTCCGCAAGCTCCCTCTGGAACGACACCTTGTCGTAGCTCGCCGCTCCATAGAAGAGAATGTTCATTCAGGTGCTTCCTTTCCTATGCGCGCAAGACTGTACCCTACTGTTGCCAAGTTTAGCGCAGGCAAGGGGTATGTAAGCGCTTCGCGCTCTGGAAAAACCTTGGAGACTGGAATCGGTCCCACAGTCTCGCCCGGCGTGGACCGTGACCTGACGGTTGGGGACGGAGGCGTTCTGTCAGGTTTGCGGCAGTCCGCCTCAGCCCGTTGCCCCGCCACCCTGCGCAAAAGTCGCGTTCGTGCCACAAACGGACGAGGCCCTGCGCAAAAGTGGCGTTCGTGCCACATAGAATCGGCCACTTGAAGCTGTTTCGATTCGAATAGTTATGACGCTATCTGGACTTTTGTGTTCCGGCTACTCTGGGTACCCTCAAAAACATGTGGCACGAACGCGACTTCTGCACGGCGGGGGCCCGGTTTGTGGCACGAGCGGCGTTTTTGCGCAGTCGGTCGACCTGACAAAACGCCTCCGTCCCCAACTGTCAGGTTGGCTGCGTGTGACAAATGGGCCTGCGACGGTGTCACGCTGATTTGACAGCGGGAAATCGGGTAAAATGAGCGATTGTTCTGTCAGCTGCCCGACATGGCAGCCTTGACGAGCCCTTGCCCCTCCTGGGGAATTATGACCGGGCGTCAATCTGTCGGGCGAACCGTCCTACCCAGGAGGAGAAAAACGTTGAAAGAGTACCTAGCGTCTACCGATGACGTGCTGGGTGAGCTTTCCTCTAACGAGGAGAGCGGCCTTACTGCGGCTGAGGCCTCGAGCCGCCTTGCGCAGTACGGCCACAATGAGCTCGAGAAGGAGGAGAAGACCCCGCTCTGGAAGCGCTTCTTCGAGCAGATGGCCGACCCAATGGTCATCATGCTCATCGTTGCGGCCGTCATCTCCGCGGTCACCGGCATGATCCAGGGCGAGTCCGAGTGGGCCGACGTCATCATCATCATGGCGGTCGTCATCATCAACTCCGTGCTCGGCGTGGTCCAGGAGGCCAAGTCCGAGCAGGCGCTCGAGGCCCTGCAGCAGATGAGCGCCGCCCAGTCCAAGGTCATCCGCGACGGCAAGCTCGTTCACCTGCCTTCCGCAGACCTCGTTCCCGGTGACATCGTTCTTCTTGAGGCCGGCGACTCTGTGCCCGCGGACTGCCGCATCCTCGAGAGCGCCTCGATGAAGATCGAGGAGGCGGCTCTCACCGGTGAGTCCGTACCCGTGGAGAAGCACACCGATGCCATCGCGCTTTCCGCTGATACCGACGACGTGCCCCTCGGCGACCGCAAGAACATGTGCTACATGGGCTCCACCGTGGTCTACGGTCGCGGCAAGGCCGTCGTGGCCGCCACCGGCATGAAGACCGAGATGGGCAAGATCGCTGACGCCCTCACCACCGCCAAGAAGGAGCTCACCCCGCTCCAGGTCAAGCTCAACGAGCTCTCCGGCATCCTCACCAAGCTGGTTCTTGCGATCTGCGTGGTCATCTTCGCCGTTGACCTCATCCGCCATGGCGGCGAGCTCGGCTCCAACCCCGAGATGATCCTCGACACCTTCATGGTGGCCGTGTCCCTGGCCGTCGCCGCCATCCCCGAGGGTCTCGTGGCCGTGGTCACGATTGTGCTCTCCATGGGCGTCACCAAGATGTCCAAGCGCCAGGCTATCATCCGCAAGATGACCGCCGTCGAGACGCTCGGCTGCACCCAGATCATCTGCTCGGACAAGACCGGCACCCTCACGCAGAACAAGATGACCGTCGTCAAGCACGAGGTCGAGGGCCCCGACGACCTGCACGTCCGCGCCATGGCCCTCTGCTCCGACGCCAAGTGGGATCCCGAGAAGGGCGAGTCCGTGGGCGAGCCCACCGAGTGCGCGCTCGTCAACGATGCGGCCAAGCTCGGCTTCTACGAGGGCGGCAACGCCGAGAAGTACCCGCGCGTGGGCGAGGCCCCGTTCGACTCCGGCCGCAA